>NZ_JAOTNT010000002.1:0-353775 GCF_025630755.1 Acutalibacter sp. LFL-21
CGAACAGGATGGGGGAAAAGTGTAGCTGTTGTTTTGATGCTTTTTCCGTTTCCGCTTTCGTTTCCAAGCAAAAAACCTGCTCTGGCTTAATTGCCGGAGCAGGTTTTTCTACAGGCTGAGGTACCGCAGAAGCGATACCTGACTTTTTTGGCAGGGGCAGAAGGACTTGAACCCTCGGCACGCGGTTTTGGAGTGGATGTGGGAGAGCGCTCCAGGGAGCAGGTGTGGGCCGGTGTTGCCCCGCTCTACCGGCCAAGTCGCCAAAAGGCGGTGCTGATTTGGTGCTTTTCGGTTCTCCCGTTCCAAAACATAAAATGAAAGTCCGTTGGAAATCTCTCTCAGAATGAATTCGCTAAAAATACAGCTATATCTGCACATACACGGAGGAGTGAAACACGTTGCCGTCTGTTTCAAAACGGGCATCGCCGCCCCGCTTCCGGGCCACCACTTGGATGGAGGTGAGCCCCACACCGAAGTCGTTCCGCTTACTGGAACGGAACTTCCCGTTCTCCTGCCTTACCTGCCCGTCGAAACTGTTGTCCATGACAATGGTCAGCAGGCCCATGTGGACCCGACTGCCCAGGTGGAGAAATTTCCTCCCCTCGCCCATGCGATCACAGGCCTCCAGGGCGTTTTCCAGTAGATTCCCAAAGATGACGCACAACTCCGCGTCTGTGGTCTGCTCTGTCCGCGTTGGAACTGACAGTCGGATATCGGTTTCAATGCCTTGCTCCCGGCACAACGCGGCGTAGTGGGAAACAATGGCGTTGACGGCTTGATTATCACAATACTCCTGGGGCGCGATGGGGATGGTGTCCAGCAGGTCATCGATGTACCTGCGTAGCTGCGGATTGCCATCACCTGCCAAGCCTCGTATAGCTGTCAGTTGATGGCGCAGGTCATGGCGTTGCTGCTTTAATTCGGCCATGTGCTCCACCATCAGCTGATTGTGCCTTTTTTGCTCGGAGATCTGTGTTTCCAGCAGATGGGACTCAAATCGCAGTTGTTCCTGGAGAACGGCTTGCTTCTGAATCCCCTCCAGAGCACTCAGAAGCACCCAATAGACCACCACTACGCACAACAGCAGGCTGGTTCGTGTCAAGATGAATTGCCAGGTTCCCACCAGGTCCTCCTGGAGGTTTCCGGTGAATATGGTAACGATTCCGCTCATCATGGCGGGGATCAGCCAGATGACTCGCCATAGCCGAGGAGCGTCGATACGATAGACCTGCTGGGCGGCGTAGCGGAACAGCCGGTACATGGGAAATCCTGCCAGTATGCACAGCGCCAGGCAGAGCACGCCGCTTTCCCAACTGCGGGGGGCGGCATGAAAGAATCGGGCTGCCAGAAAGGAAGCCGCACCCAGGGCAATGTTCTGGTAGTTGACCAGCAACACATAAGTGAACAACAATTTTGCGGGGGGCAGCTTGACATTCAAAAAATACAGCGCCAGAGAGATGGGCACCATGGCCATTCCAACCGCCATCACCAGGTCAGGTTTTCCGGCGGACATCACCCAGGCCACACCTGATAGATGAATCAGCAGATTGACCGCTACAGTGACTGCCATCCATCGCTTTCCGAAGCGCAGCAGATCGAAGAAGGGCAGGTAGGCCAGCAAATGGATGGGCAGATAAGCGCAGAATGTGTACAGAATGGTTTCCATCATCCAATCCCCCTTGTTTGGGCAAATAAGTAGTCCTCAAACTCTTTTTTTGCTGCTTTGCGGTTGGTTCGGCTGATGGGGACGTTTTTGCCGTCTGACATTTTATAGCACTGGTACTCTTCATTGATGCCGACCACAAAAGCCACATTCACGCAGTAACTTTTATGGGGGCAGAAAAAGGGCTGCCCCTCCAGCTGGGGCAGCAGGTCGGACAGCTTGCCGTAAAGTTGAATGGTGCTGCCTCCTTTTAGGAAAAGCGTCACATGGTGCCCCTGCTGCTCCAGAACCATCAATTCAGAAAGTGGGAGCTTTTGTGTCTTGCCGTTTTGCTGGATGGCCAGCTGGGGAGCGCTGTCCTTTTGCAGCTTCACCAGCCGCAGCAGGTCATCTATTTCCTTCTGCTGGACAGGCTTTTCCAGGTATTTCAGAACAGAAAGGCGGTAACTTTCCAGAGTGTGATCGGTACTGGTGGTGGTAAAGGCGATGGGGATGGCTTTGTCCATCTCCCTTATTTTTTGCACAGCCTCCACGCCGGTCATGCCGTCCATGTAGATGTCCATCAGCAACAGATCGAATTTGTCGGGGCGGAAGGCTTCCAGCAGTTCCTCACTGCTCCCGAACTGGGTGCAGACCGTGGCAATGGGGGCCTGCTCCAGCAGGGCCAGCAAGGTATCCCGCTCACCGGGTAAGTCGTCACAAATGGCTACTCGAATCGGTTCCATCCAACCCCTCCTTTGGGGATTTTCCTCTATTATATGGCCTATGCACAAAAAAGTCAATTTGTCAAGTACCAGTTATGCCGTAGGCTGCGGCATCTCTCGTACTGGAAAGAGGGGCAAAAATTCAATAAAATATACTTGACAGCAAAAAATCTGCTGCCATCGGAGAAAGGAAAAGCCATGGTCAAAGCATACTTTGCGGCCTGCGAGCCGTTTTTTCCTCAGCAGCGTGGGGAACTGCGGCGCGTTGCCTTGGCCTTGTGCCGGGGCGGTGTAGACACCATGGAGCAGCTGTGCGCCCTCCAGCGGGCCGGGCCGAAGGGGCTGCTTGCCATCCGCTCCATCGGGGAAAAGAGTCTGCCGCTCATTGCGGCGGTCTGCGCCCGGTACAAAAACGTTTTATGAACATCGCAAGGGGGTACCCCCTTGCGGCGGACAGATCTCTGTCCGCCGCAGGAATGCCCTCCTGCCCAAGCAAAAGGAGGAACCGTATGAAAAAACGAATTTTGAGTATCTTGACCGCCCTGGCCCTGTGCCTGGGGCTGCTGCCCACGGCGGCATTTGCGGTGGACGGCGACAAGGCCATCATGCTGGGGACAAACGGGATCTCGGGCTATGACGACAGCACGAACAGCTATGACTATATCTATTTTGGGAACTGGAATGCGCCGGATCAATATACCACTCCCGGCCCGATCAAATGGCGGGTGCTGGACGACCAGACCAACACAGGAGGAGACGGCCTTTTCCTGCTCTCCGACGGGCTGTTTGGACAAGGCAACAAATATGGCGGCGGTGTGTGTTTCAACCAGGACAGATCAAGCAATGTATGGCAGGGCAGCGCCGCCCAGAAGTGGTGCAACACCTTTTACACCAATTCTTTTTCCGAAGGGGAACAGGGCGCAGTATTTGCAACCACAAAAACCGATGCGGAGTATAATGCATCCAGTGGAGACCTTCCCCCCAAATATGGAGAGTCTGAATTAAAGGGGGACACGGTATTTTTCCTCTCGGCAGAGGAAGTGGAAAACAAAGCATACGGTTTTATCGATAATGCCGCGCGTCGGGCTTATTTTGGAAACACTGGCAATTGGGGTGCGTGGTGGCTCCGCTCGCCGGACAAGCAGACTTCGACCGTTGCGGGCACTATTACCCGCTCACCTACTAGCTCAGCTGGTAGTTTGAACGGCAATTATGTGGACAATAATTCCTACTCGGCTCGCCCCGCTTTTAATTTAGATCTGGACGCTGTCCTCTTTACCTCTGCCGCTAAAGACGGCAAATCCGCAAGCGGCATGGAGAGCGGATTAACGGAGGTAGGCGCTTATGACGGCAGCGAGTGGAAATTGACGCTTTTAGATAATAGCCGCAATTTTTCCATTTCCAGCGCAAAAATTGAAGAAAGCAAGATTGACTTTTCCTACTCCGGCGCACAGACGGGGGCGAATGAGTACATTTCCGTTGTAATCGAGGAAGGCGGCGCGATCACCTACTACGGGCGCATTTTGCAGCTGGACGATACGACGGGCGGCGCAAGCGGCGAGGCAAGCCTTACGCTCCCTGCGGATGTAACATTTAGCGATACGACTAAGCTGTACATATTCAACGAGCAGTACAACGGCGGAAAAAAAGACGATACCAAGCTGACCGACTACGCCAGCCAAATGATTGAAGTTGACACCACCGCCCCGACACTGACCGCTGGCACGGCAACCCGCACCAGCGAAACCGCCGCAACGGTGAAGTTTACCAGCAGCGAGGCGGGCACCTGTTACTATGCAGTCGTGGAAAGCGGCGAAAAGGCGCCGTCCATCGATACCAACGGGGCGGGAACTTCCTGCGATACCACCGAGCAGACCATATCTCTTAATAACCTTTCGGGTGCGGGCGCAAAGGATATTTACATTGTGGCAAAAGACGCGGTGGGGAACGTCAGCCAACCGCTGAAAATCACCATACCCGCCTATATCGCGCCGGTCTATGATATTTCTGCCGATACCCAGAGTTTGGACTTTGGAACCGTGACCGAGGGCTATGAAGCCCCGGCGGAACAAACTGTGACCATCATCAATGACGGTAACCAGCCGCAGACCCTGACCCAGCCTGTCTCCACCAGCAGTTTTGAGGTGGGTACTCTCTCCAAGACGGAACTGCCTGTGGGAGAAACTGTCACCTTTACGGTGCGGCCCAAGGTAGGACTGCCGGTGGGAAGTTACAGTGAGAAGATTGTTGTTTCCGGTCTTGAAAACACAACCGTGTCTGTCACTGCCAACTTCACCGTGAAACAGTTCAGCAGCGGCGGCGGTACAACCACTTATCCCGTTCAGGTGGAAGAGAACAGTCAAAACGGCGGTGTGCAAGTGTCACCTAAAAACGCCGTCCCGGGCACTTTGGTAACGGTTACCCCCCAACCTGCCCCCGGCTACGAACTGGCAACGCTGACTGTTTTAGACCAGTATGGGAATGAAGTGGATGTGAATCCCCTGGGCAACGGCAACTATTCCTTCAAGATGCCCAGAAGCAGGGTCAAGGTGGAGGCCACCTTCTACTGCACCGGCAGCGAGTTGTGCCCCACCCATCACCTTGCGGACGTCTTGGTGAAGGCATGGTATCACGACGCGGTGGACTATGTGGTGGAGCACGGCATCATGACCGGTACCAGCGCCACCACCTTCGAGCCCAACACCACGTTGAGCCGGGCCATGGTGGCGCAGATCCTCTACAACCTGGAAGGCCAGCCCACTGCGGATGGGAAAAGCTCTTTCACCGACGCGAGCGGCCATTGGGCAGCGAATGCCATCGCCTGGGCTCAGAAAACCGGTGTGGTTTCCGGCTACGGGAACAACACTTTCCGGCCCAATCAGGCTGTGAGCCGGGAGGAATTGGCACAGATGCTGTACAATTACGCCGCACACATGGGTTATGACCTGACGGCTGCTGGGAATCTCACCGCCTTCCCTGACGGGAGCAAGGTGAGCGATTGGGCACAGACCGCCATGAGCTGGGCCAACGGCTTGGGTGCCATCAACGGGTACGAAGACAATACTCTCCGTCCCGGCGGAAACACCACCCGAGCGGAAGCGGCCTCCATGATTATGGGGTTGGCCACAAAACTAGTCAGTATTCCAGCGTAATATAAGCGAAAAAAGGGCCGGGAGAGATCCCGGCCTTTTGCTTACCTCAAAGCAAGAGTGTGGTCACCTCAAAATTTGCGGGACAGGAAACAAGGAAAAGGGCTTCGCAAAAAGGTTTTTGGAGGATGCTTGCAAGAATATACCTGTGTACAAGCTGTAAAGTTTAATTTCTCTATGGACATAGGTTAGAACATAGGTGTAAAATCTTGGAAAAGATTTTGGAGGTAACACCACGGAGATTAAAAATACTTACACGAAGCGAAGCACATTGGGCCATTATTTTCTTCTGCCCAATGAAGTTTTTACGCTGGGATTAAGTCCTGGCGAACTGTCGGTTTATGCTTACCTGATGTTCTGCGAGGACAGGGAAACGCATCAATGCTGGCCCAGTATCGGGAGGATTTGCCAGCACACAGGCATGAGCGCTAACACGGTTGCAAAATACATACGGCAGTTGGAAGAGAAGCGGCTGATCGACACAGAACCCACGAAGGTAAAAACTAAGGCAGGCTTGGTGCGCAATGGGAACTTGCTCTACACGATCCGCCCCATCCAGGAGGCGGTGAATTACAAGCTGGAGAAGGACTTGTCAGCACTGCCAAACCCAAAGCGCACCAGGAAAAGACGATGAAAACCAAACTTGGCCTTGTGAGAGCCTGTGTGCGGTTTTTGGAGGCCGGGTAGGGGAACGACACCAGCGAAACGGGTTACCCGCCCTGTTGGAGCCGTGTGGGGCAGTTGTGAGCAAATCCGGGAAATAGCACTGAACCCCAGTGGGAGAAAACCGTTTTCACCTCCACTTAGGGAGAAGTGACTGAGAAAAGCTGGGATAAGCAGAAAAGGAAAAAGCAGGCCCAGCCGGGCCTGCAAGGGCAGCACATGGAAGCACGGGATGGCCTCGATAGAAAACGGAATTTTCCTCCACTTAGAGGACTGGTTTGGAGAAAGCTGAGGGCAGCGAACATAACCCAAACATTAAGCAGTGGAGAGAGGGTGTGAAAAAAGAGCAGGTTAAAGGGTGTGGGTCGGTAAACCGCCCCACACCCGGTTCACAGCGTCCGGCAGAGCCGGTCGCTACGGGATTTTTGGAAGGGGTCAAAATCTCAAAAATTAGGGGTCAGATTTCGGGCCTTGGCGTCAAACTGGGTGTCGTGAATGTCAGATTTTCCCAGTGTTGAGCCATTCTCTACGGTGTCAAGATAGGGGTTGTGACAGTTTCCTGCCTTCAGCAGGGCAAGCAGAGCGCTCGGCTGGGCACATTTCGCGGGGCTGTCTCGCCTGCCGGCTCGGTCGGCTCAGAACGGTCCCCACTGGGGACCTTCGCCCCCGAACCTCCTTTTTGAAATCCCCTTCTTTTCCTCTGCATTAAGGAGGGTACCCCACCTCAAAAACTGCGCCGCATAAACAAAGAATAGGCCAAAGAGAAATCCCCCGCCCCAGGCAGGTGTAAATCCACCAAAAGGCGGGGCGGTTTTTCTCCGCACGGTTCGAAAACTAGGGGTGGACATAGACAAACGCTATGAGGTAGTGTTGGTGGTTGAGCAAAACACCCGAAGGGAGGAACCACCAACCATGCCAAAAAAGAGATTAACCACTAACGGCAACGTCTTTCGCCGCACAGACGGCCGCTGGCAGAGTGTCATCTGGTATTTTGATGAACAGGGAATCAAGCGCCGCAAAGTGTTCTCTAGCAAAACTAAGACGGAGGCCCAGCAGAAAATCACCAACTACATCGCCCAGTTCAACGAGGAAGTGCGTAACTCGGATGAATCTCAAAAGACCATTAAAGAAAGCCTAACCCATTGGCTGCAAGTTTTCAAATATCCCTCGGTGGAGCGGACAACATACGACCGGCTGGAATGCACCGCCCAGCACCAGGTGTATCCGCTGATAGGAGAGAAAATCGTGGGGGACATTACCGCAGCGGATTTGAAATCCGTGCTCAACCATTGGATGGAGCAGGGCTACGCTTACACCACAGTGAAGAAAGTCCACATCCTGCTGAACGAGTATTTCCGCTATCTCACGGAAGAAGGCTTTATTCAGAAGAACCCCATGCAGAGCGTGCCTATGATGAAGCGCAGCAACTTTTTAGCAGCACAGGACAAAGAGTTTTTACCAGAGCAGGAGCAGGTGACAGTGTTCACTCCCACAGAGATTGCCAAATTCAAGCGGGAAGCGTTTTCCACCTTTGCCAACGGCAAACGTAAATACCAGCAAGCAGCGGCCTACATCCTCATGCTTAACACAGGACTAAGAACGGGAGAATTGCTGGGCTTGCTCAACAGCGATATCGACCTAGAGCGGCGGGTTTTGCATCTCGAAAGAGGTGTGAAAGAAGTGTGGCGCAGGGACGGTTTACAAGCCGAGCCAGGTCGGGATGTGAAAGTTGGCAAGCTGAAATCGGCAACGAGTAAGCGAACTATGCCGCTAAACGACACGGCCATTGCTATGATCCAAGACTTGCGAAAAGAAGCCTACTTCGGAGAGAACACGCCCTTGGTGCCAGACGAGCACGGTAACTTCACTCGACCAGTGAATTTTAGAAAGAGATACTATCGCATCCTAGCAGCGGCGGGAATCGAGAAAAAGGGCCTGCACTCGCTCAGACATACATTCGCATCCAACTTGGTGAATGGAATAAAACAGGAGGATGGTACCATTAAATCCCTGACACCCCGCCAGGTGGCAGACCTGCTGGGCCACAGCACCAGCCAGATCACCGAGTTGTACTATGTAAAAAAGGACACCTCTCGTCTACATGGTATCACGGACGGTTTTAATTTGTGAGCACTCAAAATGAATTAGAATTATGAGTTATACCCTAGTTCGGTCGGCAAATCATTCCAAAGTTCGGTTCTTGTCTTATGGATTCGAAACTTCTCCAAAACTTTCACATCAGGGTCGGGGTAAATCACGAATCCATCCTCTTCGCCTTTTTCCGCGCGGACATGGAATGCAAGTTGCTCTTTTTCCAACGAAAATTGTGCATTCACACCTTCTTTGTTTCCTCTTGCGTCAAGGCGAATCCATTTGTGAAACTCTTTGACATATACCCCATTGAATCCATGATATATCAAAACAGGCGCTGTTTCATCATCTAAAATCAGTTTTTGATAGCAAAATCCGGTTGGGATAGATTTATACCGCAATAACGCGGCCAGCAAATGTGACTTTGCGAAACAAATCCCATGTCCTGCCGCTAATACCTCTGATGCGGAACAAGTGATCGCATCTTCCTTGATATCCGCCGAATGTGCAATTTGATCTCTTACATATTCGTAAGCTTTTTTAATGTACTCTACTTCGTCACTAGTCCCTTGATATAACGTGTCTGCAAGCCGCCTTATATTCTCGTTCCCATAGTTAACCACGTCATCTTCTTTTAAGTATTCATCCATATTATCTGTAAATAGAATTAAATCCATAGCAGTCCCTCCTAAAATTCCGAGTTTTTATTGTGAGCCTGTCTCACTTTTTTCAGTATAACACAAACATGGCGAATTGCAATAAGCTGGTTGGACACACCTGGGAGATCCTCTCGTCTACATGGTATCACCGATGGCTTTAATTTGTAAACGCTATGCAGCAGGGTGCACAAAAACCAGGACAAAAATTTTGCAGCCAGAAAACAGCGAAAAAGAGAAAAACGCACCCGGTTTGGGCCGAAAAGGGCGAAACCGGGTGCGTTTTGGGTGCTGGAGGGGTTGAGAGCGGGTGAGAACGGATCAAACCAGGTGCGAAAAGCCGGACTTTGAACCAAAGTGAACACCAAAACCATGCAACACATGTAAAAAGAAAACCGGCGAAAACCCAGTGTTTTCGCCGGTTTTGTGGCAGGGGCAGAAGGACTTGGTCTCGGCTGCCGCCTCGGTCGGTTCGCGGCAGAGCGCCACTGGCGCTCGCTCACCCCACGACACGCACCGCAGGCAGGCCTGCGGGCGCACCTTGTTGCCAAATCCTACCGCACACTAACGAAAAAGTCAGGTACCGCACAAGCGATACCTGGCTTTTTTGGCAGGGGCAGAAGGACTTGAACCCTCGGCACGCGGTTTTGGAGTGGATGTGGGAGTACGCAACAGGGAGCGGGGAAAGACCGGTGTTGCCCGGTTTTTCCAGACAAGTTAAAAAAGGCGGTGCTGGTTTGGTGCTGCGGGGGAATTTTAAGGGTGAAAACAGGTGGGGTTCCTTTAAAATAACCCCCTATCTCTCCGGAAAAGTCACTCCCCTTTTGGTGGCTTTGAAGTCACCATCTTTTTTGAAAACGGATTACCAATGTTTCCGCAATTCTCAAGAAATATCCTTGCTTTCCTATGGTTGGGGGTGTTATAATAAAAATGCTTAATATGCTTTTAAAAAAGAGGGCATGCCCTCTTTTCGTTATTGCTTTAGCAAGAATCCCCAGCGCTTATTGCGCTGGGGATTGAAAAACCGCCCGCTATGCGGGTGGGATTAAAGCTTAAGCAAAAGAAGCAACCGAACTGGTAAAATAGAGAGTGTTCAAGCCTCTAGAAAACCAAGAAAGGAAGCTTCTTATGGCAAATAGTTTAGCACATACGAAATGGGTATGCAAGTACCATATCGTCTTTACCCCGAAGTACCGTCGGAAAAACATCTATCATGAATTGAGAAAAGATATTCAGCAGATCATCAAAGACCTATGCAAGTGGAAGGGAGTAGAAATCATAGAAGGGCATATGATGCCGGATCATGTGCATCTTCTAATAAGTATACCACCGAAATACAGTGTATCACAGTTCATGGGATATCTCAAAGGGAAGAGCGCAATGATGATCTTTGAGAGACACGCAAACCTGAAATACAAGTTTGGGAATCGAAATTTCTGGGCAACAGGGTATTATGTAAGTACGGTAGGGCTAAATACTGCGACGATCCAGAAATACATAAGGGAACAGGAAAAGCAGGATCAAATTGAAGATAGTTTGAGCAGGAAAGAGTATACAGACCCTTTTAAGGGTAGCAAGTAATCATACCACCGGGGCTTGAACAAAGTGAAAGCCAGCGTCTTTTAGGCGCCGGCTTCTCTTACGGCCTTCTAGGCCGCCCGTCATGCCACCCCTCTTAGGGGTGGTATTGACTGGGGTTCCCCAACGAAAACTACTCTGTATGTACCAAGAGGAACGGAAAGGTGATTTGAAATGGGAAAAAAATTAAGCAAGTTCTTTGGCATGTTCTGCGTGGGCCTGCTCTTTGCCTTGTGCGGTGTGAGCGCCTCGGCGGCGGAGACACAGGAAAATGTCATGTATCTGGATGAGAATGGAGAAGAAAAAACCACTTCTGCCACAGTGGTAGAGTCGGTGTTTAGTAATGCACCTGTTACTGAGGTTACGTGGCAAACGGGCTGGTACGTTGTCGTCCCTCAAGACCCAGTTACATATATTCATGGAAGAATCAGAGTGCAGGGAGATGTCCATTTGATTTTAAGCGATGGTGCATCTTTATCCGCTTATAGCGGGATTAATGTCCCTGTAGGTAGCAGTTTATCGATTTATGCCCAGAGTACCGATAGTGAAACAATGGGACAACTAGGTGGTATGCAAGAAGTAGAGACTAACAGTGGAAGAGCTTTTATTGGTGGTAATGCTAATGAGTCTTGTGGGACAATTATCATTAATGGGGGTAATATCACTGTTGGTTGTCCTGGAGAGGGAGCTGCTGGAATTGGAGGCGGTGTCAACGGCAACGGGGGTGCTGTCACTGTTAATGGTGGCAATATTCGAGGTTTGGTAAAAAATGGTGCAGCGTTTATTGGCGGTGGTGTTAATGGTGCAGGTGGAAATATTACCATTACAGGCGGCACGTTTAAGGATGAGGGTAGTAGTGGAATTGGTAGCGGCGTAAACGGTGGGCCCTGTAATATTGTGATTCGCGATGTGGAAGAGCAGACATCATATTTTGATTATTCATTTAACACACCTGGAGTAAGTACAGTTTCTTTATTCAACGCGAAACTGAATCATCTTTGGCTGGATTGTGATGGAGTTATAACTATCCAAAATTCAGAATTGATTCAAGATGGTGGGGCTGAAATCAAGTGTGATGGGAGCATCAATATTGATAACAGTACTATAGATGGTAATGCACAGATGGCTGCCATATCTGGTTCTGCAATTATTACTATAAATAATTCAGATGTGATAAATGTTAATGGAAAACAAGCGACTTTGCAGGGAGGAAAGATCAGCGGTCGGTTGTCTTTTGATACGATGATTGTGGAAAACGCTGTGGTGGATTGCTCCATTGATGCCGATAATCTAATTATTAACGGTGGAGAAATTCTTAATAAGTTTAGAGTTTATGAAACTGTTACCGTGCATGGTGGAGCCATCCACGGGTTAGAACTCCGTAACGGATTAGTGCTAGTGGATGGAGGAGCCATATTTAATGGAAAAGATGGATCGCCCGCTGTGGAATGCTATGGCGATTCTTGTGGGGTTATTATAGATCAAACACAAGAGGGAGCAGTCCAGGGAACAATGAATGCTCCCAATGCAATTTATTTCCATTATGATGATAACCAAACTATGGTTGCTGACTTTGTTGGATATTATTCAGACTTGATGGAGTTTTCCATTGAAAAAGGATGGGAACTTCGTATTCATCCAGGAGCTTGGATTCAATCTCTTAGAGTAAACAACAATGGAACAATTTTGGTGGCTGGTACGTTAGATACTGATAGTAAGATTAAGGGCAACTTCCCCTACTACGCTATTAACGCCGACTCTGAAACCGTGGCCAGTGTTTCCGCCGGGGATACTATTGTCCGGGACGATGTTACCTTTGTGCCGGAGGGCCAGGTGGTTACCTTAAAGTCCAAAGGGACCGGAGCTGTGCATTGGGCCGCCCAGCCCGCCTACCTAAACGTGACCAACAACAAGTTTTATATGCCCGATGAGGTGGTCAGCGTCAAGGCGTCAGCCCTGCCCTTAGAGGCTACGCCCACCATTCAAGCGGACGGCGAGAAGCTGACTGGTTTCACCGCCGGGGAGTATTACTCTATCTCCGATGCCATTTTCCGTCCCACAGGAACTACCCTGCCCATCCGCCCGGAGTGGTATGGCACCACGGTATCCATCGTCAAGCTTGGGGATGGCTTTGTCACCGGCGACAGCTTTGCCCAAGCGTTAGCGATTCCCTCCCAGTCCGGTGGTACGGTGACGCCTCCCAATCCAGGTAGTGGTACCGGTTCGAAGCCTGACCCTGATGACCCAGAAGAGATTGTGATTTCCGACGGTGATTGGGAGGAGGCGGAAGAGGAACTCTCCCAGGCGGACAGCGGTGATACAGTCATTGTTGAAACGGATGAAGACGACACTTTGCCGGGAGAGGTGCTAGAAAGTGCAGCGGGGAAAAATGTCACGCTGATAATCCAGGTTGGGACTATTGTTTCTTGGGAAATTGATTGCAGGGAGATTCCAAAGGCTGCTTCCCTCCAGGACATCTCCTTGCAGGTCTCTATGAACACCCAGGGGATTCCTGAAAGTGTTCTGCAAGGGCTGCCGGGTTCTCATCCTTTTCAGCAGATGACTTTAGGGCATGATGGTCCTTTCGGGTTCCCTGTGAAGCTTCATACAAATGTAGGCCGTGAAAACTCTGGGAAGTGGGCGAACCTCTATTACTACAATGAAGAAACTGAAAAAATGGAGTTCGAAACTGCGGCTCGCGTTACCGCAAGCGGTGACGCAGTGTTTACGATGACCCATGCTTCTCAGTACGCTATCGTTCTGGATGAGAAGAGCCACACCCTTTCTTTCCAAGATGTGAAGGAGGGCTCCTGGTTCCAAGGGGCTGTGGAGTATGTATATCGAGCAGGTTTGATGGCAGGCACTGGCGATACCACCTTTGAACCCAACGCCAAACTGACCCGCGCCATGACCGCCCAGATTCTCTACAATCTGGAGGGTACGCCTGAAGTGACCGGCGAGGCCACCTTTACGGATATGAACACCGCTCCGGACTGGTCTGTGGATGCCATTGCCTGGGCGCAAGACACTGGCGTAGTGGCAGGCATGGGGGACAACACTTTTGCTCCCAACCTCAAGGTCACCCGGGAACAGTTCGCGCAGATGCTCTACAACTACGCCAAATACAAGAAATACGACCTGGCCAAGGCTGGCGACCTGACCAAGTTCCCCGATGCAGATTCTGTCAGTTTTTGGGCTGAAAACGCTCTCAGCTGGGCCAATGGAAACGGCCTGATTAACGGCCATGAGGACACCACGACCATCGACCCCCAGGGCAACACCATCCGCGCCCAGGCGGCGAGCATTTTGATGAACTTTGATTTGAACCTCGTGAAATAAGAATCCATAATTGAATATCTATGCAAAGGCCGGGAACGTTCCTGGCCTTTTGCTTGCCCTGTAAGTAAGGGAAGGCCACCTCAAAAATTGCGGGAAAGTAAACAAAGAAAAGGGCTTCGCAAAAAAGTTTCTGGAAAATACCTGAAAGAATATACCTGTGAACAAGCTGTAAAATCCGATTTCTCTATGGACATAGCCTCGAACTTAGGTGTAGAATTTTGAAAAAATACTGGGGAGGTAACGCCACGAAAATCAAGAACACTTACATAAACCGCAGCCCTTTGGGCCATTATTTTCTTCTGCCAAACGCCATTTTTCACCCTGGGACTCAGCCCAGGGGAGATGACGCTCTACGCCTACCTGATCTACTGCGAGGATTGGGAAACCCACCAGTGCTGGCCTAGCGTTGGACGGATCTGCCAGCACACGGCATGAGCGCTTATACAGTTGCCAAGTACATTCGGCAGCTGGAGGAAAAGCGGCTCATTGATGCGGAACCAACGAAAGTCCGTACTAAGTCTGGCGAGGTGCGCAATGGCACACTGCTTTTCACTATCCATCCCATTCAAAAGGCGGTAAATTACAAACTGGAGCAGAACTTGGCAGCGCTGCCAGAGCAAAAGCACCCCAGAAAAAAGAAGTGAATTTCAAACTCGGGCCTGTGTGCGGTTTTGGGGATCGAGTAGAGAAATGACACCAGCGAAGCCAGTTCCCCGCCCTGTTGGAGCCGTGTGGGGCAGTTGTGGACGAATCGAAGGGCAGCGAAGAATCCAGATGAGAGAAAACCAGTTTCAGTTTCACTCGATGAGGAGTCGGTGAGAAAGATCAGAGGCAAGCAGAAAAGAAAGAAGCAGGCCCTGCCGGGCCTGCAAAGGCAACGCATTGGAGTACGGAACCCCACGATGGAGAACGGAATTTTCTTCCGCTCAAAGGTCAGCTTGGAGAGGGCTGTGGGCGGTTCACAATGCCCCAACATTGAACAGGGATCACAGGGTGTGATTTTACAGCAGGTGAAAGAGTAGGCGCCTAAGAGCGGCGCCTACTCGGGCTCACAGTGGCCGGCAGAGCCGGCCACTCCGGGAATTTTGCAAGGCGTCAATTTTCCGATTTTTAGGGGCCGGTTTTGGGGCCTTGGCGTCAAACTGGGTGTCGTGAATGCCAGATTTTTCCAGTGTAGAGCCATTCTCTACGGTGTCAAGATAGGGGTTGTGGCAGTTTCCTGCCTTCGGCAGGGCAAGCAGAGCGCCCGGCTGTGTGAGATTACCAACGGCTTCAATTTGTGAATGACAAGAAGTCACTGTGCCCTGTCAGAGATCCAATCCAGCAGTTTGCGGGAAAATTCTTGGGGATGATTCAGGCTGAAGTCCCCATGGTAATAGCCGGGCATCTCCTCCAGCACTGACCCCGGGATTGTCTCTCTCAGCAGCTTCGCAGATTTTTTCATAATTTCTCGTTCTTTCCCACCTACCAGGATTAGTGTCTTGGCGCAGCAATGGGAGAGGGAGTCTTTGACCGTATACGCAGCGTTGGCCTTCAAAAATGCAATCATGTTATCCTTTTTAATTTGGGAGCTGTCACGAAAGTAATCTTCGAACAGGGAATCCCTTATGTGCAGTGCTTTGCATTGAAGCTTTGCGTACCAGCGCTTTTTCACAAGGGGATAGCACAGGGAAAAGACAGGCTTGACCAACATGGCCGTAGCATTTGTGGGCAGTGCCAGTGTGCTTTCTATCATGGCAAATTCGCAGATATTATTTCGTTGGGACAGCATTTCCAGAAGCACTTGGCCGCCGAGAGAGAGGCCAGCAATTAAAAATACCTGCCCCTGGAATCTGGAGTCGATATAGCGGATAATCCTGGCGGCA
Organism: Acutalibacter sp. LFL-21; assembly: GCF_025630755.1. Taxonomy (NCBI): domain Bacteria; kingdom Bacillati; phylum Bacillota; class Clostridia; order Eubacteriales; family Acutalibacteraceae; genus Acutalibacter; species Acutalibacter sp. LFL-21. The sequence continues at coordinate 15,709 of NZ_JAOTNT010000002.1, forward strand.
TTTTCCTCGATAGAAGTGAATTTTTGATCACTGCCATGGTGTCCGTCTAGGATTGGAATTAAAACATGGAAGCGGCCTTGCAATATCTCGGCTTCGTCCCTGAAATTCCAAAAAAGAAAGTCCACCGCCGTGTAGGAAAATAATTGTTTTAGCCCCTTGGTTTCCATATTGAACGAAATGCATAAACGGTATCCTCCTGGGGTTGTCGGGGATAAAAGTCAAGGAAATTATAGCACGTTTTTTGAAGCAAGGGAATGAGCAATAGAACGGAAAGCGAAGAGAACTATGTGAAAAAAGACACCTCTCGTCTACATGGTATCACGGACGGCTTTAATTTGTAGCCACTATAAGGCAGGATACATAAAAAACAGCCGGAAAATTTTGCGGGTCAAAAGAGGACAAAAACAAGGAAACGCACCCGGAAAAGCCAAAAAAGGCGAAACCGGGTGCGTTCTGGGTGCTGGAGGGGGTGGGAACGGTTGAGGACGGGTGAGAAAGGACGCTATAGAACAGAGAAAGGGAGGGTAACTCCTCCATAGCATGATGAAGATGGAGAGACGGACTTGTCTCGCCTGCCGGCTCGGGTGCTGCTCCCCAGTGGGGAGCGCCCGGCACCGACCGAAGCGGCAGCTGAGACCGGCGCTGGACGCAGCCCACCGGGCTGCAGGTCCCCACGACACGCACTGCGCGGGGCGCAGCCGTGCCTCGTTGCCAAGACGTTCCGCCCAATGACAAAAAACAGCGCCATTGCAAAAGCAGTAGCGCTATTTTTGGCAGGGGCAGAAGGACTTAGTCTCGCCTGCCGGCTCGGGTGCTGCTCCCCGGTGGGGAGCGCCCAGCACCGACCGAGGCGGGAGCCGAGACCGGTTCGCGGCAGAGCGCCACTGGCGCTCGCTCACCCCTCGGCACGCGGTTTTGGAGTGGATGTGGGAGAACACAATGGGGGAGCAAAAGAGGGCCGGTGTTGCCCGATTCTTCCCACAAGTCACAAAATGAGTGGTGCTGGTTTGGTGCTGTGAGCTCTTTTAGGAGAAGGATTGTGTATCGACTACCACTTCTTCCTTCGAAAGAAAAGCACTTCCGCCAGGAGGATGGCCAAGCTGGCCAGGATCACGGCCGGGTAGGCCCAGGGGGCGTCCAGCTCCGGCATAGCGTGGAAATTCATGCCATACCACCCGGTGATGAGGGTGAGGGGCATAAAAACCGTGGTCACCACCGTGAGAAACTGCATCACCCGGTTCTGCTTTAAGTCGATCTTGGACTGGTAGATCTGGTGCAGCTGCAGGGAGTACTCCCGCAGGGAGGCGGTCTGGCTGTGGAGCCGTCCGGCCCGGTGGGAGAACAGCTCGAACCCACGGCACAGCTTTTTGGAGAACAGCCCGTTGCGGTTGGCCGCCAGGGTGTCCCCCAACTCGTCCAGCTGGGCGTAGTAGGCGGAGAGCTTCAAGAGCGTCCGGCGGCAGCGGTGGAGCTGGTTTTCAAACCGCTGGGGCTCTTCCTGCTTCAGCAGCTGGTCCTCCAGCTTGTCCAGCTGGGTCTCCAGATGCTGGAGGAACGCCGCATCATCTTGAATGAGAAACTCCAGAAATTCCAACAGCAGCTCCCCGGGGGCGGCTTCCAATCCTGGCTGGTAAGAAAGCTGTTCCAACAGCACTTCTATCTGGCCGGTGTCATCCACAAAGGTGAGACGGTCCGTTGTGAGAAGAAACGCAAAGGAATGTCCAGACCGCGGCGAGTGTTCTTTCCGAGGCACCAGCAGGGCGCCGGCGGCACAGTGATCGAACAGCTCTGCCTTGCAGCTGTGGCCATGGCGCAGGCTGCGGGCCAAATAAGGGTGCTGGGTCACCTGGCTGTCCATCTCCTGTTGGGTGATTACCTCCACCCAGGGGACGCCTTCGGCAGGCTTTTCCTGGACTGCTTCAAACGTCGGTTTCAACTGGTAAAACATACACATCTCCTCCTTCCAGACCCATTGTAACCGGCTGGGACAGAAATCGCAAGCAAAAGAAAGGGGAGGCCCCCACAGCAGGGCCTCCCCTCGGCGTCAACGCTTATTCAATGGTGATGGTACGATGGTCCGGCAGCTTGGGCTTTTCAGCCTTGGGCAGCGAGAGCTTCAAAATACCATCCTCAAATTTGGCGTGCACATCCTTGGGCTGCACGGACTCGCCGACATAGAAGCTGCGGCTGCACTGGCCGGCGTAACGCTCCTGCCGGATGTAGCGGCCCTTCTTCTTTTCGTCTTTGTCCAAACCCTTGGCGGCGCTGACAATCAGGTAACCGTCCTCCAGCTGGACGTTGACCTCGTCCTTCTTAAAGCCGGGCAGGTCGATGTCCACCTCATAGGAGTTGTCGGTCTCCCGCACATCGGTCTTCATGATGGCTCTGGCGTGCTTGCCATAGAGAGCTTTCTCCATGGAACGCATGGGGCGCATCATGTCGTCAAACATCTCATCGAACAGGTTTTCACCAAAAACAGCAGGCAACATAAGTCATTCCTCCATTCCGTACAATACGGCCCGTAGCTGTGTGGGAGAGAAATTCTCACGCGGTGGCGAGCTTTTGTCACCTTGCTTTTCGTGCGCCGGAAAACCGGGTACTGGTCCAGCTCACACCTTGCAGTATAGGGCGGGGAAAAACGGTTGTCAACAAGATGGCACGATGTTGCAAAAACCTGGCGCAATCCGTTCGTTTTGCAAGAATTTAACACGCGTCCTTCATTTTCGGAATTCCCTGGGGGTCTTTCCATAGCGGGCCTTGAACAGCCGGGAAAAGTAACCGCTGCTCTCAAAGCCGCAGCCTTCCGCGATGGCGGAGATGGGGAGGCCCGTAGTCGCCAGCTGTGTGGCCGCGATAGAGAGCCGGTACTGGGTGAGGAAAACCGTGGGGCTCTCTCCCCGCAGCTCCTTAAAGCAGCGGAAGCACTCCCGGCGGCTGATTTTGGCGGCCTTGGCGATGTCGTCCACGCTGATGGGGTCCTGGTAATGATCCTGGATGAATTTCACCATCTCGCTCAGGGCGACCAGTTGTCCCTGCCGCGGCATAGCGGCTGTACCGGCAGGGGCTTTCCAGTCCACCTGTTTCAGTATGGTTCGCCAGATGCGGCACACCAGCTCGAAGGTGTGGAGCTCATAGTCCTCCTGCCGGGGGCTGAGTTTTTCAAACTGCGCCAACAGCCGTAAAAGCGGGCGGTTTTCCGGGATAGCGCCTGGGAAGAAGGCCCCGCGCACCGGGCAGTGGGTTACAGGAACAATGATGTTTTGATAGAGTTTGCCGAACACTGGGGGCGAAAAAAACGTGGGCGTCATCCCAAAGGTGAACAGCCGGGTTCCCCCTGTGACCTGCCGGCAGCCGTGGAGCACCCCGGAGTTGATAAACACCCCGTCCCCCTTTTCCAAAGTGGCGCGAGAGGTGCGGGATGAGATGGGGCTGTAGTAGTAATCCAGCGTTCCCTCCGTCACCAGGCCGAATAGGAACTCAGAGTGCCAGTGGCGGTTCAGCTCCCCGTTTTGGAAGTCGTCCAGGCGGTGCTCCCAGCGGAAGATGGGGACCTCCCCCAAGGTGTAGGCGGGGATCTCCCGCAGAGTGGCATCCACTTCGATCTTCTTGTCGCGCATAGTACCCTCCTTTCTCGAAATGAGGCACAATTTTTCCGATTTGTGGCGCAATCCTTTCTTCCATTTCCTCGTGAATATTGTAGAATTATAGGCGAGAAATGCAGGATTGTCAACGATAAATTGCAAAATCTGATTTTGGCTTACCTTGACTTTTCCCGCGCAGGAAAGGAAGCGTCACTATGGAAGTGCAAACGGAAAACGAGAAGAAAAAGGTCCCTTTGAGCACAGGGTTGAAGTGGCTGCGGCTCGTCTGCATGGCGGTGGTGTTCGGCATCATCGCCGGCGGGGTGATGGTGGGGATGAATACCCTGGGCGGCCGCATGACCGCGGAGGGGGAGAACATCCCCCAGACCAGCACCGTCAAGGTGACCGCCAAGGCGGAGGACAGCGACGCCGTGGTGGCTGTGGCGAGAGAGGCCATGCCCTCGGTGGTGACCATCTCCACCATGTCTGTGGAGGAGATGCGCAGCTTCTTCGGGGGCACCCAGGAGATCCAGGTGCAGGGCGCCGGCACCGGAGTCATTGTGAACAAGAACGAGTCGGAGCTGCTCATCGCCACCAACAACCATGTGGTGGAGGGTGCCACCCAGCTCTCGGTGGGCTTTGTAAACCAGAGCTCGGTGGAGGCCCAGGTCAAGGGCACCGACGTGGACAACGACCTGGCAGTGGTGGCCGTGCAGCTTTCCGACATCCCCGCTGAGACATTGAGCCAGCTGAAGATCGCCACTATCGGCGACAGCGACGAGCTGGAGCTGGGCCAGCCGGTGGTGGCCATCGGCAACGCCTTGGGCTACGGCCAGTCTGTGACCACCGGCGTGGTCAGCGCCCTTGACCGGGACCTGTCCCTCACCGACGAGAGCGGCACGGCCATCACCTCCACCGGGCTCATCCAGACGGACGCCGCCATCAACCCCGGCAACTCCGGCGGGGCCCTGCTGAACATGGCCGGGGAGCTCATCGGCATCAACGAGGCGAAGACCTCTTCCTCCGGCAGCGGCGGCTCGGTGGACAACATCGGCTTCGCCATCCCCATCGACAAGGCGGAGGACAGCCTGAAAGAGCTGATGAACCTGCCCACCCGGGAGAAGGTGGACCCCAGCGAGGCCTCCTACCTGGGCATCGAGGGGGAGACCATCACCCAGGATATCACCCAGCTGTACGGCATTCCCACCGGCGTGGGCGTGGTGGCTGTGGAACAGGGCAGCGCCGCCGAGAAGGCCGGCATCCAGAAGGGGGACGTGATCACCCAGTTTGACGGCCGGGCCGTGGCCAACCAGCAGCAGCTCTCCGACACCCTGCAATACTATAAGGCCGGGGAGACGGTGGATGTGACCCTCCAGCGGGCGGACAACGGCAAGTACGCAGAGCAGACCGTCTCCGTCACCCTGGGCAGCGCCAAGGAGATGCCCCAGGCAGCGGCTGCCTCTTCCGCAGCGGAGAGCTCCGATGCCTAAGCATATTTGACCGTCTCCCGAATGGCGAGAACGGGGAAGGCCAGATGAAAGCCGCTGTGCGCCCCATCTGGCTTTCCCCGCGGCGATGGAACCGTATTGTAAAACAAAATCTAGAATCTTTCTGGAGGAATGGTATATGAGATGCGAAAATTGCGGAAAGAACGAGGCCAACTTTATCTATCGCAGCAGCATCAATGGCAGAACGGAAGAACACCACCTCTGCCAGGCCTGCGCCGAAAAGTTGGGCTATACCCGGAACTTTTTTGATCAGCGGCCGTCCCTGATGGACAGCCTTTTTGGAAACAGCGGTTTCTTCGACTCCATGCCGTCCCTGATGGGCCGGATGCTGGAGAGCCCATTTGACGATTTCTTCGACACGATGCCTGCCATCGGAGCGGGTCCGGTGCGGGAGGTCCCGGTGGAGAAGAAAGAGAACCTGATGAGTGATGAAAAGCAGAGCCGTTTTTCCTATCTGCGTCAGATGAACGCCTTGAAACTGGCACAGAAGAAGGCCATCCATGAACAGGACTTTGAGCGTGCCGCTCAGCTGCGGGATGAGATCCGCGAGCTGGAGGAGGCTCATAAAGAGGCCAAAGAGAATAAAAAAGACGCTGAAGACGGCGAGTAAAGCCAGTGTCTATAAAGAGACCACACACTTCACGATCAAAAAGAGAGGGATAGCATTATGGACGAAAGTAAATTCACTCCCACTGCGGAAGAAGCCCTGCAACTGGCCCAGGAAGCCGCTGGCGAACTGGGTCACGGCTATATGGGGACAGAACATCTGTTGCTGGGCTTGATGCGAGAGGACGAGGGGCTTGCCCACACGGTATTGGCAGAGGCGGGCCTGACGGATGACCTGCTGACGGAGATGGTCTGCGAAACCGCCGGTTCCCGTCCCTCCGATACCAGCGGCTCTGCTCAGAACCTGAGCCCCAGGGCCAAGCACGTGCTGGAGATTGCCCTGGAGGACGCCATCCGGGGCGGCTATGCCTACATTGGCACCGAGCATCTGCTGGCCGGCATCCTTCGCGAGGGCAACAATATGGCAGTCCGGCTTCTGCGGTCTGCCGGTGTGGATGCCCGTCAGCTGTACACGGCGCTGATGGAGAAAGTCAGCGCCGCGCCCCGCACCCAAAACGGCGACAGCACCCCGGATGCCGGAAGCGGCGAGGGAAGCGGCAAAAACAAGACTTTATCGGAGTTTACCCACGATTTGACGGCCGACGCCAGAACAGGAAAACTGGACCCTGTCATTGGCCGTGATAAAGAGATCCGGCGGGTGATCCAGATCCTGTCCCGCCGCAGCAAGAACAACCCCTGTCTCATCGGCGAGCCCGGCGTCGGCAAGACGGCCATTGCCGAGGGGCTGGCACGAAAGATTGCCGCGGGCGATGTGCCGGAAAAGCTGTTGGACAAAAAACTGCTGTCTTTGGACCTCACCGGCATGGTGGCCGGCGCCAAATATCGGGGCGAATTTGAGGACCGCATTAAGAAGGTGATGCAGGAGGCCAAAAAAGACGGCAATATCATCCTTTTCATCGACGAGCTGCACACCATTGTGGGCGCAGGTTCCGCTGAGGGCTCCGTAGACGCTGCCAATATTCTGAAGCCGGCTCTCAGCCGCGGCGAGATCCAGGTGGTTGGCGCCACAACTCTGGACGAATACCGCAAGTACATCGAAAAGGATGCTGCGCTGGAGCGCCGTTTCCAGCCGGTCACCGTAGGCGAGCCCAGCCAGGAGGCTACACTGGATATTTTGAAAGGCCTGCGGGGGAAGTATGAGCAGCACCACGGCCTGCACATCACCGATGAAGCACTGAAGGCTGCGGTGGAACTCTCTGCCCGGTATATCAATGACCGGTTCCTGCCGGACAAAGCCATCGACCTGATGGACGAGGCTGCCAGCCGTGTACAGATGGAGGAGGAAGAGCCTTCTGAAGAGCTCATGGGCCTTGAAGAGAAGCTCAACGCCCTTGCCGCGGACAAGGAAGCCGCCATTGCCGCACAAGATTTTGAGAAGGCCGCCCAACTGCGGGATACGGAAAAAGACTATCAGAAACAGTTGGAGGCCGAGCGGGATAAGCGCCGCAAGAGCAGTCAGGAACACCGGGACGTGACCGAGGAGGATATCGCCGCTGTTGTGTCCGATTGGACTGGCGTCCCCGTGACACGCCTTACCGAGGACGAGGGCCAGCGCCTGCTGCACATGGAAGACACCCTCCACAAACGGGTCGTGGGGCAGGACGAGGCTGTGGAGGCGGTGGCCCGTGCCATTCGCCGCGGCCGTGTCGGCTTGAAAGACCCCAAACGGCCCATTGGCAGTTTCCTGTTCCTGGGCCCCACCGGTGTTGGCAAAACGGAACTGTGCAAATCCCTGGCGGAAGCCATGTTCGGCGATGAAAACGCCATGATCCGGATCGATATGTCCGAATATATGGAACGCCATACGGTGTCCCGTCTGGTGGGTTCCCCTCCCGGATACGTAGGACACGATGAAGGCGGCCAGCTGACAGAAAAGGTACGCCGCAAGCCCTATTCCGTGGTGTTGTTCGATGAGATCGAAAAGGCGCACGAGGATGTGTGGAACATCTTGCTGCAAATCCTGGACGATGGCCGTATCACAGATTCCCAGGGCCGCACCGTTGACTTCAAGAATACCGTCATCGTGATGACCAGCAACATCGGCGCCAAGGCGCTGACCAATGCCGGGGCCAAGTTGGGCACCGATGCCGGCGAAAAAGAGGACGGGGCGGATGCCGATAAGGCATACGAGGAAGTCAAGGAAACCGTTATGGGAGAGCTGCGCCGCACTTTCCGGCCTGAGTTTCTGAACCGTATCGACGATATTATTGTGTTCCGCGCTCTGACTGAGCAGGACATTGAAGAGGTAGCCCGGCGGATGCTCAAGACCGTGGCGGACCGCATGGAGTCCATGGGTATCCATTTGGAGGCTTCCGACGAAGCGGTGAAAGAGCTTGCCAGGGAAGGTTTTGATCCCCAATATGGCGCACGCCCCCTGCGCCGGGCCATTCAGAGCAAGGTGGAGGACGCTGTCGCTGAGAAGATGTTGGATGGCACCCTCAAGACTGGTGATACCGCCAAGCTGGCAGTGGAGGATGGCAAACTGGTCGTATCGTGATGAGGTTTCATCAGAACGTGGGAGAAAAGTGAATCTTTATGCGAAGGCTGGAAGAAATTCCAGCCTTTTGCTTACCCCAAAACAGGGGAGGGGCCGCCTCAAAATTTGCGGTGGAGTAAACAAAGAATAGGGCTTCGGCAAAAGAGATCTGAAGAACCCTTGCAAGAATATACCTGTGAACGAAGTGTAAAATCCGAAAACGCTATGGACATAGGCCAGAACATAGGTGTAGAACCTTTGAAAACCTTTGGGGAGGGAACGCCACGGAATTCCAAAATACTTACACCAACCGCAGCCCATTGGGAAGATTTTTTCTTCTGCCCAATGAGATATTCACGCTGGGATTGACCCCAGGCAAGCTGTCAATCTACGCTTACTTGATTTTCTGCGAGGACCGGGAAACCCACCAGTGCTGGCCCAGCATCGGGAAGATATGCCAGCACACGGGCATGAGCGCCAACACCGTTGCGAAATACATCCGCCAGCTTGAAGAAAGGCAACTCATCGACGTAGAACCCACCAAGGTGCGCATGAAATCCGGCGAGGTGCGGAATGGGACGCTGCAGTTCACCATCCGTCCCATCCAAGAAGCTGTCAACTACCACCTGGAGTGCCAGCTGGCGGGGCTGCCACCGAGAAAGGCTAGGAGAAAAAGGCGCTGAAGCAAAACTCGCCCCTGTGTGGCCCTGTGTGCGATTTTGAGAGCCAGGTAAGGAAGTGACACCACCGAAGCCCCAGACCAGCCCTGTTGGAGGCGTGTGGGCCAGTTGTGAGCGAAACCAGGACAGCGGCGAAACGGGATGGGAGAAAGCCAACCCATCCACGCAGGCGAGAGGACGGGCGGGCAAAAGAAAGGCAGAAAAGGAAAAATCAGGCTCGGGCGGGCCTGCAAAGGCTGCTCATATAACCTGAACATTGCGAAGCAAAACGGAGGTGTGAAAAAGAAGCAGGTGAAAGGGTGTGGGTCGGTAAACCGCCCCACACCCGGCTCACAGTGGCCGGCAGAGCCGGCCACTTCGGGCTTTTTGCAAGGGGTCAATTTTGCGATTTTTAGGGGTCGGTTTGGGGGCCTTGGCGTCAAGCTGGGTGTCGTGGATGACAGATTTTCCCAGTGTAGAGCCATTCTCCACGGTGTCACGATAGGGGTTGCGGCGATTTTTTGCAAGTCGAGTGGCAGGCGGATTTTCAGACCCAATAGCTGTGGATAAGGGCGAAAATTATAGCCTTTTTCCTCACATAGACAGGGATTGCGACCTGTTTAAGAAAATTTTAGCCACGTTCCCGGATAAGGACTCAAAGCCTGTTTTCCTCTCCCCATATACAGAGTTGGTCGAGAATTTTCATCAAGGATTTGCCCCGCTCGCTGAGAGAATACTCCACCTTGGGCGGGATTTGAGGGTACTCCTTGCGGAGAATCAGCTGGTCACGTTCCAGCTCTTTCAAGTTGGCGCTCAAAGTTTTATCCGCTACGGTTTTCAGGTATCGCTTCAGCTCATTGAACCGCACCACGCCAAACTCCATCAGGCAATAGAGAATCACCATTTTATGTTTCCCGCTGATGAGGGAGAGCGTATAGGCGAAGCCCGTGTCCTCAAAGTTGGCCTTTTCCATATAGTCCGAGATCATATTGCTTACCTCCAAGCTAGTATCTTACAAAAAAATCAGCACTTGTTTTCTGTTTGTTACTGGCTATAATGATAGAGGAAGGCACCCGGCGTGTCAATCCTAAAAAAGAGAGGCGCATTTCTGTGAGAAAAGAATTGAATATCACCGAGGGGATCTTCCCCATGCCCGTGCTGATGGTCGCCACCTACAACGAGGACGGCACCGTAAACGTGATGAACGCCGCTTGGGGGACGATGCAGGAGCGTGACACTGTGGCCTTGAACCTGACGGAGAGTCACAAGACCGTGAAGAACATCAAGGCCAGGGGCGGCTTTACCGTGAGCATTGCCGATGCAGCCCATGTGGTGGAGGCCGACTATTTCGGCGTGGCCTCCGGCAATACGGTAGCGGATAAGCTGAGCGCAGCCGGGCTTACCGCCACGAAATCGGAGATGGTGGACGCCCCCGTCATAAACGAGTTTCCTCTCTGTTTGGAGTGCAAATTCGTTGAATACCAGACCAACGAATATGGCTGCGGGGTCATCGGTAAGGTGGTAAAAGTCACCGCCGACGAGAGCGTTATGCGGGACGGCAAGCTGGATATGTCCCTAGTAAACGCCGTTGCTTTTGACCCTTACACCCACGGATATTACAAAGTCACCGAGCGTGTGGGCGAGGCTTTCAAGGACGGTTTGCAGCTGAAGAAATAAGAATGGGCGGGCCTTTTGAGGCCTGCCTTTTCTTTTTCATGGCCACATCTTTCTAGGTGTAAAGCAGGCTTGCCACTACCTCAAAAATTACAGGGGAGTAAACAAAGAATAGGCCCGTATAAATTTCCCCGCCCCAGACAGGTGTAAATCCACCAAAAGGCGGGGAGATTTTTCTCCGCCCCGTTCACAACATTGGGCTGGACATAGGCAGGCGCTATACGGTAGTGTTGGTGGTTGATAAAACAACCCGAAGGGAGGAACCACCAACCATGCCACAAAAACGACTCACAACGAACGGCAATGTTTTTAAGCGGACAGATGGCCGCTGGCAGAGCGTCATCTGGTACTTCGACGAGCAAGGCATCAAGAGACGCAAAGTGTTCTCCAGCAAGACGAAAACCGAGGCGCAGCGGAAGATCACTACCTATATCGCCCAGTTCAACGAGGAAGTTCGTAACTCGGACGAATCACAGAAAACCATAAAAGACAGCCTGACCCATTGGCTCCAGGTTTTCAAGTTTTCATCGGTGGAGCGGACAACATATGACCGCCTGGAATGTACCGCCCAGCACCAGGTATTCCCACTCATCGGGGACAAGATTGTGGGAGACATAACAGCGGCCGACCTGAAATCCGTGCTCAACCATTGGATGGAGCAGGGCTACGCTTACACGACCGTGAAGAAAGTCCACATTCTGCTGAACGAGTATTTCCGCTACTTGACAGAGGAAAGCTTTATCCAAAAGAACCCCATGCAATGCGTGCCGATGATGAAAAAAGCCAACTTCTTAGCAGCCCAGGACAAGGAGTGTTTGCCGGAACAGGAGCAGGTTACGGTGTTCACTCCCATTGAGATTGCAAAATTCAGGCGAGAGGCGTTCTCTACCTTTGCCAACGGCAAGCGCAAATACCAGCAAGCAGCGGCCTATATCCTCATGCTGAACACGGGACTTCGCACGGGAGAATTGTTGGGACTCCTCAACAGCGACATCGACTTGCAAAATAGGGTGTTGCACCTGGAGCGTGGTGTGAAAGAGGTCTGGCGCAGGGACGGTCTGCAAGCGGAACCGGGACGGGATGTGAAAGTTGGCAAGCTAAAGTCCGCTACCAGCAAGCGCACGGTGCCCCTCAACGACACGGCTATCGCCATGATAAAAGATTTACGGCAGGAGGCATACTTCGGGGAGAACACGCCCCTGGTGCCGGATGAGCATGGCAACTACACACGACCCGTAAACTTCCGCAAGAGGTACTACCGCATTTTGGCAGCGGCGGGAATAGAGAAGAAGGGCCTGCACTCACTCCGCCACACATTCGCATCCAGCTTGGTGAATGGCATTAAGCAAGAGGATGGGAGCATAAAATCTCTCACACCCCGCCAGGTGGCAGACCTGCTGGGCCACTCCACCTCGCAAATCACAGAGCTGTACTATGTTAAAAAGGACACCTCTCGTCTACATGGTATCACCGATGGCTTCAACTTGTAACCACTATGCGACAAAATGCACAAAAACCAGGACAAAAATTTTGCAGCCGAAAAACAACGAAAAAGAGAAAAACGCACCCGGAAAAGGCCAAAAAGGGCGAAACCGGGTGCGTTTTGGGTGCTGGAGGGGATGGGAACGGTTGGGAATGGGTAAAACCGGATGGGAAAACCCGGAAAGCTAGGAGAAAATCAAGGGACGGACTTGTCTCGGCTGCCGCCTCGGTCGGCGCTGGACGGTCGCCACAGGCGACCAGCGCCCCACGACACGCACCGCAGGAGAGCCTGCGGGCGCACCTCGTTGCCAAATCCTACCGCACACTAACGAAAAAGTCAGGTACCGCACAAGCGATACCTGACTTTTTTGTGTTTTCTTTCCAAAAATGATGCGCTCGGCTAAAAGGAAGGCGAAAAGCCCAGGTTTTATGCGGCTTTTCCTTGATTTCAGTTTTTGAATCATGCGACTTTCCAAAAAAGATGTAGAAAATGCTGGCGATTTAAGCATCGGGCGGCTACTCGGATTCAAGTGGATCGTCTGTTCCGTATTCCGAGTGAACCAGTATCAGATCTCCATCCGCATCTTTGAAGAACGTATTTTCCTCATAGAAGACGGAGCATTGAAACCGTCCATTCTCAAACCTTGGCACAGCGTAGTACAGCCGGTTGACCAGGGTGTTCCCGTCCTCCATGACATCAAAATTCCCAAGGGGAACAGCACTTTTCTGCTCTCTCGTGGGTATATACGGTGTTTTTGTCTGCATGGTCAGGCAACCTCCTGGGAATGGGCTTTTTCTACCATCTGGCCAAAGGAGCGGGTGAAAGAGATGATTTCTTGGTCGGAGAGCAGGTATAGGAATAGGATGATCATTATGGCGGACGGCTTGTGGACGCCCCGTTCCAACTTCTGATAGTTCCGCATGCTCAGACACAGCTTTTCTGCCAGTCTTTCCTGAGTGAGTTCCATTTTTATACGAAACTCCCGGACGCGGACAACCCAAAAGACGAGAAATAAGCCCTCGTGCTTTCGCAAAAGCAAGACCTCCTACCACAGCTACCAATGTTTTTGCCATCAGGAAAATCTTACCAATCCGTACAGCAGTCTACCACGTCCTATGGGACGTATTTTGTCAATTCTTGTTGAGATTCCTATACTTTTATTGTATCATAGATAAAATGGGTAGTTGCGCTTTTTAGTGTTGCTGCCCCATCCCATATTCCGCCGCCACATTTCGCTCCACATCGTTTTCAGTGGAATCTTCCTGTGGCCGCTGGGTGAGGACGAAAGTTTCCAACATCTGGATGCGCTGATTCACCGAGGCGATGATAGCCTCCACCCGCTCTTTGTCGATGAATTCCTCCGCGCCAGTGAACACCTCCCGGATGTCCTGGTCAACGCCGTCCAGCTTGGAGAGGTCAAGCCAGTCAAAAGAGGTCACCAGTCGAAGTTGATCCTGGTGGGTTTTCTTGAAGGGCTTGCAGGTGATATTTCGTCCGGAACGAATTTGGGGTGTCAGCTTGTCATAATCCAGGGAGGAACCGCTGTCATAGATGGGCGCCGGCCCAAGCCATTCCAGGGTGTCCGGGTTACGGAGCAGCCCGAAGTTGTTGAAGTGCCTGTCCTCATTGGCGATGAGGTAGTCCAGCACCATCATCTGGTCCAGGGCGTGGGCCACATTCGGGATTTCCAAAACGTTACAGCAATTTCTGTAATGCTGGTACACAGAGGTCTGGTTGTCCTTCTTCTGGACTTGCATCACCCGCCAGGCGGGGATCAGCTCCGTGTACGGGGTGACGAAATCCTCGCACACGCTGTAAGGAATGCCACCGTCCCACAGTAAGGTGTAGGGGATGTGGGGAATCCCCAGGCGATCTGCCATTTTGGAAGCAATCACCTCGTTGAAGGGTTGCTGCAAAAAGGGCGGGCTGCCTGCCTTGATAAGGCACCGTTTGTCGTCCAGAATCTTCCAGCGCTTTTTAAGGAAGCCGTCCGAGGTGTTGTCCGGAGAGCTGAAGTCGAACCCCTCCTTTTTCGCGGGGGCACCAAAGAGAGCATCGCCTACATCTTCGGAAAAAGAGTTTTCAAAGAAATTGACGCTGTGCCAGGTGAGGCCGCTGCCCACCGGTTTGATCCAATAGCGATCGGACAGGCTCAGGCCGTAGCAGCGGGTGAGAAGCAGCTTGGAGCTGGTCACTCCCATGGTTTCCAGCGCTTCCCGCAGCCCGGAACGGCTGGCAGGGATGGAGCGGTCCTCCCACCACTCGTTGAGGGCGGCCCGGTCTGCCATGCCACGACGGACAGAGACGCCCACAGGCAGGTGCCCCCCACGAAAGAGTGCGTCAATCCGCTGGATGCTGCCGGTGGTCTCATCTAAGGTCAAATCCGCAACAGGGATGTCCTTGTGCATCAGGGTGTAGTTCACGGGTGCCGCCTCCTTTCTCTTGCTTTGTAGTATACACGATGCATGGCATGGGCGCAACGAAATTACCAGGCCATGCTGGGCTGGAAGGACTGTTCTTCTTCCTCGTCCTGAGCGTCCTCCTGGTCGGTAGATTCTTCCCAGGCTTCTTCATCCTCCTGTGATTCCTCATCTTCCAAGGAGTCCTCCTGGGCTTCCTCCAGCTCGGTGTCCTCTACTTCTTCTACATCATCCAGACTATCACTTTCTAAAACCTCGCTGTCCTCGAACACTTCTTCTGTTTCTTGGGCTTCTTCCTCCCCGGTTTCCTCGGCCCCGTCATCCTCCTGGGAAACTTCCTCGGAACCGGCCTCAAAATCGTCCACGGGGGCGGGGTTCTGGTCGGCTGCGGGTTGTTCCTCCAGTTCGGTGCCGGGGCCTTCCTGGGCCTCTTGGGGGGCAAACTCGTCCTGGAGTTCTTCCTCCATTTCTTCGTCCTCGGCTTGGTCATCAGATTCTTCCTTGTCCTCCTGTTCTGCTGGGTGGCTGGCCTGATACTGGGCTTCGTCCTGCTCAATTTCCGACTCGATTAGGCCGATGACGAATTGCTTTTGTGTCATGTGGTTTCGCTCCAAGTAGGCTTTCACACGCTGAAATAGGCTGTCCGGCACTTGGAAGGCCAGGGTTCGCATACGTTCCATATTTTTGTCCTCCTGTGTAATTTGAATTTTGGGATGCAGCTCGTTGTCCACAGCCTGGGCGATGAATTCACCCATGGTCATGCCGTGGGCCTCGATGTAGGCTTTTACTTCCGCGTGAAGGTCAGCGGGGATCTTCACGGTGATCCCTTTCATTTCAGGCAAAGTTGTCACTCTCCTCTAAGTAATTTTGCATGGCCTGGAGGAGCAAGTCCTCCAGTGGGATTTCCAGCTCCGCTGCCCGGTCCAAGAGGGCGGCGTACTGGGCTTCGGTGAGTTGGATAGTGTAGGTGAAATCTATTGAAATCATCCCCTTTTCAGTTTTTAGGTGGGCAGACCAACTTCCCCGCCAAACAGGTCGAGTTGACCGGTTACATTGCGATCCTCCATCCACCAGCGGAAGACCTCGTCTGCTGAGTGCCAGGAGTTTAATTTACCCTCTGCCCATCGTCTATGGAGCATTTTGTCAAAGGCGGTCCGGTAGAGCTTTTCAAAAGCAGGCCATACGCGAAATTCCCGGTACCGGACTTTCCCCGCCATAGGACAGCCAACGCAGCCCACCCGCTGAAAACCCAGATTGTACACGGGGTTGACGTCCACCTTGGCGTCCCGCAGGAACGACCACACGTCTGAGTCACTCCAATCCACGATTGGATGAATCTTTATTTCGGCTTTCTGCTGGCAGGGGGCTACAATCCGTTCATCACCGTTGTCGAAGTCAAAGCGTTGGACCTCTCTGCGACTGCTGCCCTGCTGCTCCGCCACGGCGGAGTCCTTCCTGTTTTGACTCTCCGCGGCCCGGACGCCCAGCGCCACCGCCCGGTGCGGCGCGCCGCTCTCTTTTAGAACTTGGCAGCAGTATCGCTGTTTCCGGGTGGGGGGCCAGCCCTTCTGGACAATCAAGCTCCACATACTGGTGGGTTTTCCTCGGTAAAGGGGTTTGTGGAAAGCGCAGGCAATACCCTCCAACTCCAGTTGACGAAACACGTTTTGAACGTGATAGATGGTTTCCGGAGCGTCCGCTGTGGTCAGGTGGTGGATGACCTCCAGTGGGATGTGTGCACGCCGGCACAGCTCTAAGCAGACCTCGCTGTCCTTGCCGCCGGAGTAGGCCAATAAAGTATTGCGGTCTGCATATTCCTGTGGGGCATTTGCCGGGAGCAGGATTTCATTGTGGACGATACCACGCTTTTCCGGGTAGTGCTTTACTTGCTGGTCGTATTCACAGAACAGCTTTTCGCCGCTTTGGTAAGCAGCGGCGGCAACCGCAGACTGTCGCTGGCTGCGCTGAACAATCGTGATTTCGTTGTGTGGACAGGGCATTTCGTGTCCCTCCTTTCGCTAATTGGTGGATGGGGTGGCGTTTTACCACCTCATTTTGGGCAGAAAAAAAGCAGGATACCTTTTTCAGATTTCCTGCTCGGTGTGCCGCTGTGTGAGCGGCGGGTATTTAGTTGTAAAAGTTCGGGACAAGTTGACCCGATGTAAAGCTAACAAACTGAAATTTGACTTGCCTATTTTCTTAAAATCTCATGTGGAGCTTCTATTTCATTTGCCAAGGTATGCTCTGTTAATTCTGACATCAATTTCAATTTTTTATTAATCAATGGTCGCATACAATTAGGAACATGTTCCTGATGCGCTCTGTGGATTGCTACACATTCCTTGCAGTTTCCGTGATAACGACAGGCTTTCAGGCAAGGACAGTGATCTTTGTCTTTATACTCCTTACGAAATTCCGCTGCAAATTCTTCTTGCAGTCTCAGCCCCTCGACACGGTTTCCCTTATGAAATTCTACCATTGCATCCAGTTCTTTCTGGTTCCCTTCAATCTTCATGTTATTATAGCGCCTCCATTTCAACTATTCCTCATTTTCTGATAAATTACGATTTATTGCTGACTTTATTATTGACTTTATTATACTTTATTGCCTATCGAAAAGATAGCATATTTTATGAAACTTGTCGGCTGGGAACAGCTTGCAACGCAAGGTGTCCCCAGATGGCAAGTCCACAAAAGGGTAGCTGGCGGCAGCCAGCGCAGGGGAAGCGTAGCGTCCCCTGTATGATTTGGAGTACCTGACACTATTATTATACGAAGAAACTGTGGGTATATCAACCTCTGAGAGTTCACTTTCTCCCAGGCAATTCAACCACCTTCCGGTTCCCATCCTTGAACGTGATTTCCAGTTTTTCCGCTGATTCCACCCGGATGGTTTCCACCACCTTGCGAACCAGCAGGTCATCGAAGGAGAGGCCGTTTTCCTTGAATTTCTCCAGCAGGGCGGCGATTTCCTCCATCCGTTTTTCATCCATCGCCTGGGTCTTTTGCGTGGCCTGCACCCCCTCCAGCTGGGCCTGAAGCCCCTCCAGCTCCTGCTTGATGCGGGCAAACTGGAAGTCGTACTTGCCGTCATCGTTCTCGGCCAGGGCCCTGGCGATGAGGTCTTTTTTCTCTTTCTGCAACTCGTTGATCTTGGTGCGGATGGCGTATTCGCTGTCCGCTGTCTCCGGGGTCAGCACGGAGCGGATGCTCTGCATGGTAACTCCCAGGGTTTCCTCTTTGTGGATGTATTGCTGGGAGATGGCCTCCATGACGGCGGATTGGAGTTTGTTTTCCTCCAAGGTGGGGGAATCCGGGCAGTTGGATTTGCCGTCCAGCCGGGTGCCACAGCGCCACATGATTTGCTTTTCGCATTTCCGGTACCAAGTGACCCGGCGATAAAGCGCTCCGCACTTGCCGCACACTACCAGGGTGGACAGGGCATATTTGCCGCTGTACCGTCCAAAGGGAGTTTTCGCTTTCTCAGAAGTGGGACGTTTTGCGCTGCGCTTCGCCAGTTCTTCTTGGATGCGATTGAATGTCTCTGGTTCCAGGATACGGGGCAGCACGCCCTCTACATAATATTTGGGTAGGTCGCCATCGTTCTGCACCGCCCGGTCGGAGAACAGGCTGGGCCGGTAGGTCTTTTGGAGGAGGGCGTCCCCTTTGTACTTCTCATTGGTGAGGAGGGAGCGTAGAGTGGCGGTGCTCCAGGTGTCCTTGCCTTTGGGGCTGGGGATGTAGCGCTGGGCAAGCTTGTCCGCAATGGCGTGGAGGCTGTCCCCGTCCAGGAACCACCGGGCGATTTGTCGGATGACGGTAGCTTTTTCTTCATCGATTTCCACCCCGCCGTCCTGCCCTTTGCGGAACCCGTACAGGTTGGGGCCGATGGAGATGGTGCCGTTCTCGTAGGCTTTCCGCAGCCCCCAGCGGACGTTGCCGCTGATGGACTCCGACTCGGACTGTGAAAATGCGCTGTGAAAGGCCAGGATCAACTCGGAGTTCATGGTGCGGGTATCCACAGCCTCTTTCTCGAATAGCACCCCAATGCCCCGCTCCCGCAGGGCCCGGATGGTACGGAGCACGTCCACGCTGTTGCGCCCGAATCTCGAAACGGATTTGCAAAGGATCAGGTCGATGCGCCCCTCCCGGCAGGCCCGGAGCATCCGCTTGAAGTCCTCCCGATGCTTCATGCTGGTGCCGGTGATGCCCTCGTCGGCGTAGACGCCGGCGAACTTCCACTCCGTTTTGCTGTTGATTTTCTCGGTGTAGTAGGCAAGCTGGTTTTTATAGCTGTTGATCTGTTCTTCCGAGTCGGTGCTCACTCGGCAGTAGGCTGCCACCCGAAGCTTTTGACGGGACGCATTGCCTGGTTCCATTCGCTTTGGGGTAGCAGGAATGATGGTGACCTTTCTCGGCTCTCGTGGGACAGCGGACTTCACGGGGCGTCACCTTCTTCGATGAACACGCCGTTTTGCAGCTTCAAGAGGATCTCCCCTTTCCGTGTGAGGTGTATTTCAGAAACTGTCCGCTGGAACAGTTCTCTATCAAAAGCGGACAGCGGCCCGGCGTGGAGCAGGGTCGCTGTCAATCTATCTGTAATGTGTCGGGCGCTGCTGATCGCTTCATAGTTTTTCGCCGCACATTGCAGGGCTAAATTCACCAGCTCATCCTCAGAGAAATCGCCGCTGTCCAGCTTACGGAAAATCACGTTGGTGAGCCGCCGGGCCTCCATAGAGGTGACCTGGATTTCATCTTCCTCTTTTTCTGCCAGCAGGGGCTTGTCCGCCAGTTTTTTCTGGAGGAGGAACACCCGCTGTTTGAATTCCTCATCGGGCAGAGGAAGAAAGTAGCCGCACTGGGGGCACTTCCAGGTGACAGGGTGCTCCATGCGGGAATCCATCCGCCGCACCATGAGACCGCCGCAGTGGTGGCAGTGGGTCAGGCCCTTGAACAACTTGACGTCCTCGTCCACAGGCTGGCGGTTGGTGTTGGCACTTTCCTTTTGCTGGTGGGCCATCTGAAAATCCTTTTCTTTTATAATGGGAGGATACTCTCCGTTTCCTATGTACTTGGTGTTGTCCAGGATGCGCTTCACCCGAGCCTTGTCCCATTGCCAGCGGCCTGGGAGATATTCCACCAGCTTGGCAGTAAGGCGGGCGGCGATTTTGCTGAGAGGCTCCCCGCTGAGGTACGCCATGAACACCGTCCGCACGGTCTGGCTCTCCTGGGGGTGTACCGCCAGGACGCCGTTCTGGTAATAGTATCCGAATGGAATGCTGCGGTTTCTCACTGGGGGATCACCTCCTTCAGTTCCAGCCCGCATTTCAATTTGAAAAGCAGCTCCGTGTTACTAATGGGCACGATTTTTTCTACCAGCTGGTCGAACAAGTCCATGTCGAATTCCCAGGGGATTTCCGGGAGAGCGGCCAGTGTGTCCTGTAATTCTCTCAGTTTGTCCAGGGTTTCCAATGCCTTGCTGCCGTGGATGGCCTGGGCGCGCTGGTCGCTTAGCTTCTTCCGCTGGGACGCCAGGGCGTCGCTCTGCTCCCGGAAGTCAGCATCCTCAATGAAACCTTTGTTATGGAGCCGCTGGAGGGTGTGGGCCTTTTCATTTAAGTCCGCCAGGGCCGTGTTCAGCTCATAGAGCTTGGCGTTGCCCCGCTCCTGCCGGGCGGCGATCTCTTCCAGGAGGGAGAAGATACTTGGAATAATTACATTTATATTTGTGTACAATTTCCCCACCATGGTGAGAAAGGCCATTTGTACCTGAGTTTCTTTGCAACGAATCTTAGTGCAGGGAGAACCGTTATTTTCCCGATTCCGGCATCCCCAATAATAGGTGTTTCGAATTTTCATCCTGCGGAATTGGTTACCGCAGTCAGGACACTCCATTTTAAGGGAAACGCTTCCTCCTTCTCCTCTGTCTGTATGCACAGCACGTTGGGCGAGTAAACGCTGGGCCTGTTCAAAAACCTCTTTTGGAACAATCGGCTCATGGCAGCCGTGAATATGATACATGGGGAGTTCGCCATGGTTTATCCTGCGGGTTGTGGGGATTGTGGGAGTTCTGTACCGCTTCTGCACAATGGCGTCTCCCATGTAGCGCTCGTTTTTCAGGAGATACTCCACACTGCTTCTCCCCCACTTTCCGCCGTGACGGGTTGGGATCTGATCTGCGTTCAACTCTTTTGCAATGGACAATGCACCTCGTCCGGAGAGGAATAGAGTGAAAACCGCTTTAACTACCCTCGCTTCTTCCGGTTCGGGAAAGAGGACTCCACCTTCCAAGCGATAGCCAAATGGAGCGTAGTTCGTGACAAATGAGCCACTTTCCATCCTCTTCTGGATGCTCCACCGCATATTTTTTGAGATGGAGGTGCTTTCCTCCTGGGCGGCCATGGCCAGGAGGGTCAGCTGCATCTCCCCCAGCATTTGGGCGGTGTCGATGCCCTGCTCCTCAAAAACAACGACCACGCCCAAGTCTTTCAACTCGCGCGTGGTCTCGATGAGTTCCAGTGTATTGCGGGCGAACCGGGAAACGGACTTCACCAGGATTCGCTGGATCTTCCCAGCCCGGCAGTCTTGGAGCATCCGTTTGAATTCGTCCCGCTTCTCCAGGCTGGTGCCTGAGATGCCCTCATCCGCGTAAATGTCCACCAGCTCCCAGCCAGGGTGCTGGGCGATGAAATTGGTGTAGTACCCGATCTGGGTGCGGTAGGAGTTGAGCTGGTCCTTGGAGTCGGTGGACACCCGGCAGTATGCGGCCACCTTTTCCAGTGCGTCGCTTTGCGGTTGGTATGGTTGAATCATCTGCACTTGGGCCACTTTCTCTCACCTCCACCACGGACATTACCAGAATCCGGGGCGGAAGTCCATACCCAATGTGGCTAGATGTACTCCCTCCCCGGCTTGAAAAATTCGGCGTTGTACCTACAGATTTTGCCGTACTCATCCTCGCTGATGAGGCCCCGCTCCAGCAGGAGACGCAAAGCCAGCACAGTGTAATAGTAGTTGATTGAATTCTCCAGTTTCACAGCGGTTCCTCCTTTGTTCCGTTCAAGACACAAGGACGGGCGCAGCCGAACACGACTGTGCCCGTGTATTCTATCTTGAAATCTGATTTCGAATCGTTCGTATCACCGATATTTGCCTCGCACCCCTCAGTGGAGGGAGTGTACAACACGGGCAGCGGCTTGCCTGCCCTCATGGATTCTCACCCCGCGTGGTTCTCACCCGGCCGTCCCCATTGCGTGACTCTGTGGCTGGACGGAAGTGCTCGATGCCCTCTGCCTCTCACCGCCCAGGCGGGTGCCGCCCGCCTGCTGGGAATTCTCCCGGTGGCTCCTGGTCAGAGGGTGCCGTATGCGTACACTGACTTGTTCGGTTTTCAAGGTCCGCAGCCTTTCCTGGCTGTGATTATATTGTAGCGTATTCCGATGCGGTTTCAGAGTGCCTAGTTGTCACGGTACCGTGCAGATTTGTCACGGTTTGGGGGTTAGATGGAGTCTTTTAGCCGGCCAATCTGGCTTATGATGTCCTCTAATTCCCGCTGGACGCGCCTACTATCCGCTAGGGTTGTCCGTCCCAAGACCAAGCAATCTAAGGTCGTGTTAAAAGTGTCAGATAGAGTTACCAGCAGGTCAAGGGAGGGGTTTCGCCTGCCTTTCTCGATTCCTCGGTAATTATCCAGGCTAGTATGTAATAAGTCAGCCATTTCTTGTTGAGTTTTTCCACGCTCCTTACGCAACTTCGTAATTCTCATTCCAAATTCCTTCGGATTATATTTCACAAGGATTCCTCCAATCTGATTCTGGGTATTGGGCGACCGAAATCAGACGGGGGAGGAGAACGAGGGAGATGACGGATTATTCGTGCAGGCGATGCAGAAAAATCCCAATGGGCATACAAAAAGGCCGCAGTCATCCATACGACTACGGCCTCAATGTGTTGGGGTTGGGGAGAGATGCCTCCTGGGTGGTATTTACTTCGGTATCGCCAGTACGCCATTTACTGCCCCCGTTAGGGGCAAGCTGGCAAGGGTCACTAGTTTTCCCCAGGTTCTGAGGAAAGTATACCTAATTTCAACAGAATGTTTTGTCAAAACGGGGTTGTGAAGGTGATTTTTTCATAGATTAACTCGATTGTGTCGGTTGCCATGGAAACATTCCTGCGTTTTTTCCCCGCACCACCCTGACTTCACTTGGTGGGGCTCCTGAAGATGCGTGTGGCGGTGAAACCAGGGCTTCGAATTGTGAGAATTGAAGACCGTGTGCGCCGGTTTGTATTTGTGGGCGCGGAAACATCTGGTGGAGAGTTTCCATTTGCTGACAAGCGAGGCAAAAAGGAGTAGGGTACGCAACCATGGCTATTTTTTCTTGACAGATTAGTTACAACTAACTATAATAACACTCAGACAGAGCTTACAAAATTGCCATGGAAGGTGGTACGCTTATGTTTATAGTCCGCCCATACCAGGAGAAAGACGCGGCGGCCTGCGGCCAGTGCTTTTTTGAGGGCTTTTTTACAGGCCCGATCGATGGGAATGACCGAGCCTTTTTGCGCGATTACGCCCAGGTTCTTATTGAAAAGTGCAGCTTTTCTTATGTGGCGGTAGCATCGGACGGACAGGTAGGCGGCTTCGTCTGCGGCAAGTACAACAAATCTTTTGATAAGCGTCTTGCTGGCAGAAGCGACACCGAGCGTCATTACGGCCGGTGGCTGGCCATGTTTTTGAAGTTCTATCTAAAGGGCTACAAACTGTCTCCGGCGTTTCAAGCGCAGTTCGATGCCTTTTTCCGCCAGCTGCGGCAACGGGAAGAGGAGCCTTTCCAGGGCTGTGATTTGGAATTGGTAGCCCTCTCTTCCCGAAAGGCCTATCGAAAAGGAGTAGGTACTGCCTTAGTCACCCGATTTATCAGCCGGGCCCAGGCTGACGGTGCTGGTTCTATCCGCCTGTTGACCAATACCCTGGCCTCCTGGGAGTTTTACGAGAAGCGGGGTTTTTGCATTATCTGGGAAAAGCCATTTCCCGACAGCTCCGGTGAGCGGACAATGGTCTATGAATACCGTGGGAAGGAGCGGTGAATATGGAGGGGAGAGAAAGGGAAATCCGCTTGGGGACTCACGGGGAGGACTATGGTAGTTGGATGTCCAACCCGGTCTTTTACATGGTAGGCGCTCTGCTGGCCCTATCGGCGGCACTGGACGCCCTGTCCTTTGCGGTGTTCCGCATCGCCGCACTGGGTATCCTGTTCTCTGTTGTCGCGGCGGCGCTGCTGGCCCTGCTGGTCTGGATCACATGGATCCGGAAACAGTACGCCTTCGGGGGCGGAGGGATGATGGAGCGGGTACATCAGGTCGTCCTCTCCCATTTGGATTTCAACGGCCAGGGCAGCCTCTTAGAGGTGGGCTGCGGCTCCGGGGCGCTGTCCATCCGGGCGGCGCTTACCTGGCTGGAGGCCGAGGTCACCGGCATCGACTATTGGGGTGCGGCCTACGGCTACGGCCAGACCATGTGCGAGAAAAACGCCGGGAGCGAAGGTGTGGCAGCCCGATGCCGGTTCCAGCATGGGGACGCGAACAAGCTGGACTTCCCGGACGGGAGCTTTGACGCCGTGGTGAGCAACTATGTGTATCACAACGTCATGGGTGCGGACAAGCGGGCGTTGCTGTTGGAGACCCTTCGGGTGCTGAAAAAGGGCGGCGTGTTCGCCCTCAACGATGACATGAAGCCCCGGATGTACGGGGACATGGAGGAGTTCGCCCAGGAGCTGCGGGATATGGGCTATACGGAGGTTCGGCTCATCGACATGGCCCAGGAGGCCTTCGGCTCCCGCCGGCGTGCAGCCATGATGATGCTGGGGGATTCCCGGATGCTGGTGGGCCGAAAGTGATGGATAGCGTCAAGAAGAGGAGGCGAACGGATGTTAGCGGAATTTCTAGCTGACCGGGGAGACTGGACACCGGTAATGCCCGGCGCACGGGCCTGCCTGTTCTCTCTGGAGGAGGGGACTTTTCCCCTGCCGCTCCAACTGGAACGCCTGCGCTTTGAGACCCTGTTCTGCCTGCGGGGGTCCGTGACCTTGACCCGGCGGGAAGGGTCATTCCTGACCGCCAGCGCCCAGCAGGTGCTGATTCTCACGGACCTCTCCAATCTAGCCGGGGCCAACGTGGACGCACCCTTGGAGGGCGTTTTGGTGGCGGTGGACGCCCGGAACGCCCGGGAAAGCCTGCAAACCATTTGTGATTTACTGGGCAGGTTGACTTTGGACACAACCCGGGTCCGGAATTGGATGGCCAGCCGGGGCGGCTGCGCGGTGGTAGGCCCTACGCAATGGAGCCGGGCAGCCTTTGCCGACCTGGACAACCTTCCCAAAAGCGAGCGGGCACGCTGGTGCGTGTGGAAGTCGGTGGAGCTGCTCTATCTGCTCTCCGCCCAGGAGGAACAGAAGATAGATGCGTTTCCAGGTTCTATGCCGGAACGGAATATTGCCCGCTCGCTGGCGGAAACCCGCCGGTACATGGAAGAGCACCTGGACGAGCCTCTCACCATCCCTGTTCTGAGCCGCCGGGCTTGCCTCTCCGCCACTGCGTTTAAGGAGGAATTCCGTCGGTTGTATGGCCTACCCGTCCACGCTTGGCTGCGGCAGCGGCGGATGGAGCGGGCAGCCCAACTACTGCGGGGCTCCTCCCTCAGCGTGTTGGGGGTAGCCCAATCGGTGGGATACAGCAGCGCCAGCCAGTTCTCTGCCGCCTTTCGACGGCAGTACGGCATGACGCCGGCTGTATATCGGAAAATGTCCGAATTGGCATAACCTTGTCCGATTTAGTGATACACGGACTTCTTCCTCTGCTATAATATTTCAATACGCAAAGAGACATGTTTGTTTCCAGACAGGAGGGGATCTTGATGAAACAACATCGCTTCTGGGCCTGGGGCGCCGTGATCTGCATGGTCATGGTGATGATCACGGGCTACAAACGCAAATAATATAGAGCAGAAAGGAAGAATTCCCCATGATGAAGCACTATGTTAGACTGGCCTGCTTCGTGGGCGGCGTCCTGTTTGGCTCCGCCGGCGTAAAGCTGCTCGCCAGCAAGGACGCCAAGAAGGTCTATACCCACATTACCGCCGCTGGCCTGCGGATGAAGGACAGTGTAATGGAAACCGTTACATCTGTCCAAGAGAACGCCGCCGACATTCTGGCAGCCGCCAAGGACATCAACGAGGACCGGGCCACAAAGGAAGCCGAGGCTCAGGTAGAGGGCCAGGAGGCCTGAAAAAACGCGGAGGGGAGCCGGGAAACGGCTCCCTTTTTCCATGAGGAGAGATTTGCTATGAGAGCTACCATCGAACACGAGAGCCGGGGCAGGATGCGCCTGCGGCTCCGGCAGAAGAATATGACCATCCGGCAGGCGGACCTGCTGGAGACCTGGCTGAAAGGACAGCCCTGGACAAAAGAGGCCGTGGTCCACGAGCGCACCTGCTGCGTTATTGTGACCTATGCGGGTGACCGGGAGATGGTGCTATCCGCCATCGGCGGCTTCACCTGGGCTAAAGCGGAGGAAACAGTTACCCTGCCCGGTCACAGTGTCCGGGAATTGAACCGGGAGTTTCAAGAGAAGCTTGTGGGCAAGGTGCTTATGAAGGGGGCTTCGGCTCTGTTTCTGCCCGCTCCCTTGCGCGTCGCTCGGGTAGTATGGCACATGGTGCCATTCATCCGCAAAGGCCTTCGATGTCTGGGCCGGGGCAAGCTGAAGGTGGAACTGCTGGACGCCCTGTCCATCGGCATCTCCGCCTGCCGCCGGGACTTCGGCACCGCGGGGATGGTCATGTTCCTGCTGGAGATCGGCGAGCTGCTGGAGGACTGGACGAGGAAGAAATCCGTGGCCGACCTGGCGGAGAGCCTGTCCCTCAACGTGGACCGGGTGTGGCTGCAAAGTTCGGCCGGCGAGGTGCTCACCCCCATCGGCCAGGTAAAACCCTGCGATCGGGTGCTGGTCCGGGCCGGGGGCGTCATCCCCCTGGACGGCGTAGTGGCGGAGGGGGAGGTCACCGTGAACCAGGCCTCCCTCACCGGTGAATCCGTCCCCGTGGCCAAGACTCCCGGCGGCGCGGTGTACGCCGGTACCGTAGTGGAGGAAGGTGAGTGCGTCCTGGAGGTAAAGCAAGTCTCCGGCCAGGGCCGTTACGACCAGATTGTGGAGATGATCCAGCGGTCCGAACAGATGAAGTCTGCCGCCGAGGCCAAGGCGTCCGGCTTGGCGGACAAACTGGTGCCCTACACCTTCGCCGGGAGCCTGCTGAGTCTGGCGCTCACCCGAAATGTGACCCGGGCCCTGTCGGTGCTCATGGTGGACTTCTCCTGCGCGCTGAAGCTGGCCATGCCCCTGTCGGTGCTCTCAGCCATGCGGGAGGCGGGCCGGGAGCACATCACCGTGAAAGGCGGCAAATTCCTGGAAGCGGTTGCCAAGGCTGACACCATTGTCTTTGACAAGACTGGCACCCTGACCCACGCCTGCCCCCGGGTGGCCCGGGTCATTCCCTTCAACGGTATGGAGGAGACGGAGATGCTGCGCCTGGCCGCGTGCCTGGAGGAGCACTTCCCCCACTCCAT
This sequence comes from Acutalibacter sp. LFL-21, assembly GCF_025630755.1. Classification (NCBI taxonomy): domain Bacteria; kingdom Bacillati; phylum Bacillota; class Clostridia; order Eubacteriales; family Acutalibacteraceae; genus Acutalibacter; species Acutalibacter sp. LFL-21. The sequence goes on from NZ_JAOTNT010000002.1 coordinate 42,757, forward strand.
GGCCAACGCCGTGGTGGAGGAGGCCCGCCGCCGTGGGCTGAATCATGAGGAACGCCATGCGAAGGTGGAATACCTAGTGGCTCACGGCATCGCCAGTTCGGTGGATGGGGAGCAGGTGCGTATCGGCAGCGCCCACTTCATCTTCGAAGATGAAATGGTGACCATCCCGGAGGGCGAACAGGCTAAGTTCGACTCCCTGCCCCCGGAGTATTCCCAGCTCTATCTTGCCATTGATGGAGTGCTCTCCGCCGTGATCTGCATCTCCGATCCTCTGCGGGAGGAGGCGAAGGACGTGCTTTCCGCCCTGCGGGGCCTGGGCGTGAAAAACGCGGTCATGCTTACCGGGGACAGCCCCCGCACCGCCGCCGCCATCGCCGAGCAGCTGGGGGTAGACGACTTCCGGGCCGGGGTGCTTCCCTCAGACAAGGCGGACTATGTTGCCGCCCTGCGGCGGGAAGGGCATACCGTCCTCATGGTGGGGGACGGCATCAACGATTCCCCAGCCCTCTCCGAAGCGGACGCGGGCATCGCCATCAGCGACGGAGCGGCCATTGCCCGGGAAATCGCCGACATCACCATCGCCGCCGACAGTCTGTGGGAGCTGGCGCGCCTGCGGCAACTGGCCATGGCCCTGATGCACCGCATCCAGAACAACTACCGTTTCGTCATCGGCTTCAACGGGGCGCTCATCGGCCTGGGAGTATTGGGGCTGCTTCCTCCTGCCACCTCCGCCATGCTCCACAACCTGTCCACTCTGGGGGTGAGCCTTCACAGCATGAGCGCTCTGCCGGTGGACGGGCAAGAGATAAAGGTAGTGAAGGAGCTGTAAAGCTCGGAAAACCCCGCATGAGTTTATTTCGATTATCGACCGAACGGAGGGCGAAATATGTAGAAGGATGTATTCTATCTGATCGGCGCTGTGGTCGGCGCATTGTTGGTGCTGCTGGCAGTAACGCCTATATTGGAAATTATCTTTCGATATATGGCGGTATGGATACCCAGAGCTATGTGCTGCTCATGCAGAGCGCAGTAACTGGCTTTCAGATTCTGGGCGGTGTTCTTCTGGGCCTGTTCGGCGCGGCGTATCTTTTCCGGCGCAAACCGTAAACGGCGATTTTATATGCGAATGGCCCGGCGTGCGACAGTACGCCGGGCATTTTTCATCCTGCGCCGTAGAAAATTTTCCTGCGCCTCTTGACAAATGAGCCTGGCGGCTGTACTATAACAATGTTATATAACGGCGCTATAAGGAGGAGCCCCATGGAAGAAAAATCTGGCACAACATTGGAGAAAATCCAGGAGGCCGCTCTGACGGAGTTCCTGGAGAAGGGCTTCCAGGGGGCCTCCCTGCGGCAAATCGTGAAGAACGCCGGGGTGACCACTGGGGCCTTCTACGGGTACTTCTCCAGCAAGGAAGCGCTGTTCGCCTCCATCGTGGAGCCCCACGCCAAGGTGCTGATGGGCCGGTTCATGGAGGCACAGACCTCTTTTGCCGAGCTGCCCGAGGAGGAGCAGGCGGTTCACATGGGGGAGGAATCCGGCACCTATGTGAAGTGGATGGTGGACTACATCTGCCAACACCGGGAGCCGGTGAAGCTGCTCCTTTGCGGGGCGGAGGGCACTGGGTACGAGCACTTCGTCCACAACATGGTGGAGGTAGAGGTGGAATCCACCCTCCGCTATATGGAGGTGCTGCGGCATCTGGGTCGGGATGTGCCGGAGCTGAGCCAGTCCCTTTGCCATATCATCGCCAGCGGTATGTTCAGCGGACTCTTTGAGATTGTGGTCCACGATATGCCTTGGGAACAGGCCATGCGGGACGTGGAACAGTTCCGCCAGTTTTATACCGGAGGATGGCTGAAATTGATGGGGGAATGATCCCTGTCTTTTTTTGAACATTGGTTAGTATAAACTAACTTTTAAGGAGGTTTTTCCATGAAGCAAAAGAAACAAAGCGATATCGCGACCCTATTGGACTACGCGGGGAGCCACAGAAGGCTGACCTTTCTGGGCCTGGGCCTGTCAGCGGTGTCCATGGTGTGCAGTATGGTTCCCTACCTTTGCGTCTGGCTGGCGACCCGGGACCTGATTGCCGTGGCCCCTAACTGGGCCCAAGCCCAGAGCGTTGCCCGGTACGGGTGGCTGGCCTTCGGGGCCGCGTTCGGCGGCATCGCGCTGTACTTTTTGGGGCTGATGTGCACCCATCTTGCGGCTTTCCGCACGGCGGCCAACATCCGCAAGCGGGGGGTGGCCCATGTGATGGACGCACCCCTGGGCTGGTTCGACGCCAACGCCTCCGGCCTCATCCGGGGACGGCTGGACGCGGCTGCCGCAGACACAGAGACCCTGCTGGCCCACAATCTGGCGGATATCGTGGGGACCATCGTCCTGTTCGTGGCCATGCTGGCGCTGCTGTTCGTCTTTGATTGGCGGATGGGCTGCGCCTGCCTGCTGGCGGCGGTAATCTCCATTCTCACCATGTTCGCCATGATGGGGGGCAAGAACGCCCAGATTATGGCGGAGTACCAGGCGGCCCAGGACCGCATGACCAAGGCGGGTACCGAGTATGTCCGGGGCATCCCGGTGGTGAAGATCTTCCAGCAGACGGTCTATTCCTTCAAGGCCTTTCAGCAGGCCATCGAGGAGTACAGCGCCAAGGCCGAGCATTACCAGGCGGATGTGTGCCGGACGCCCCAGTCCATCAATCTTACCGTCACCGAGGGCGCTTTCGTGTTCCTGGTGCCGGTGGCCCTGTTCCTGGCCCCAGGGGCTTTGGCCGCCGGGGACCTGGCTGGGTTCATCACCAATTTCGCCTTTTACGCGGTGTTCTCCGCCATCATCTCCACGGCGCTGGCGCGGATTATGTTCGCCTCCTCCGGCATCATGCTGGCCAGCACCGCCCTGGGCCGCATCTCCACGGTCATGGACGCCCCAGAGCTGAAAGCGCCGGAGCGTCCCAAAACGCCCCAGGGCAGCCGGGTGGAGTTTCAGGACGTGAGCTTCACCTACGACGGGGCGGAGACGCCCGCCCTGTCCCACGTCTCTTTCACCGTGGAGCCGGGGCAGACCGTAGCGCTGGTAGGCCCCTCCGGGGGCGGCAAGACCACCGCCGCCAGCCTGATTCCCCGGTTCTGGGACGTGTCCTCCGGCGCGGTGACGGTGGGCGGCGTGGATGTGCGGGACATGGACCCCCACGCGCTCATGGAACAGGTCGCTTTCGTTTTTCAGAACAGCCGGCTGTTCAAGACCTCCATCCTAGAGAACGTCCGGGCCGCAAGGCCGGAGGCCACCCGGGAGCAGGTGCTCGCTGCCCTCATGGCCGCCCAGTGCGGAGACATCCTGGAAAAGCTGCCAAAGGGCATGGACACTGTGATCGGCACGGAGGGTACCTACCTCTCCGGCGGGGAGCAGCAGCGTGTGGCATTAGCCCGGGCTATTTTAAAGGATGCCCCCATCGTAGTGCTGGACGAGGCCACCGCCTTTGCCGACCCGGAGAACGAGGCCCTGATTCAGAAAGCCTTCGCCCAGTTGACGAAGGGCCGCACGGTCATCATGATCGCCCACCGCCTGTCCACCGTGGTGGGGGCGGACAAGATTCTTGTCCTGGACCAAGGGCGCGTGGTGGAACAGGGTACGCACGGGGAACTGGCCGCCGCCAGCGGGCTGTACGCCAAAATGTGGGCGGACTACAACCGGGCGGTCCAGTGGAAAATCATCAGCGAGCAGTAAGAAAGGGGCGAGGGAAATGTTCGGCAAAAAATTCCAGCGCAAATACGCCCTGACCGACCAGGGCCTGAAAAACACCAAGAGCGGCGCGTTCTGGACTGTCATTACCAACCTGGTGGTCATGGGCGGCATGGGCATCCTGTACCTGCTGATTGGGGGCTTCATGGATACCCTGACGGACGGCGCGCCCCTGCCGGGGGCGGCGCTGCCCCTGGCCCTGACGTTGGGGTTCGTCCTGCTGTCCTTTGTGACGCACCTGCAGCAGTACCGGGCCACCTACGGCCTGGTGTACGGCGAGGTCAAAACCACCCGCCTGCGCCTGGCGGAGCGGCTGCGGAAACTCCCCTTGGGCTACTTCGGCAAACGGGACCTGGCGGACTTAACTGAAACCATCATGGGGGACGTGAACCGGATGGAACACGTGTGGAGCCACGTGCTAGGCTACCTGTACGGGGCCTACATCTCCACCGCCATCGTTGCCCTGTGCCTGCTTTTCTACGACTGGCGGCTGATGCTCGCCTGCCTGTGGGGGGTGCCGGTGGCATTTGGTCTGCTGTTCGGAAGCCGGAGGGTCGCGGCCCGGAGCTCCGAGATAACAAAGAAAGCCGCCCTTCGGGTCTCCGACGGCATCCAGGAGGCCTTGGAGAACGTCAGGGAGATTCGGGCCTCCAATCAGGAGGAGCGGTATCTCTGCGGCCTCTATGAGAAGATCGACCAGCACGAGAAGGTCACCATCCAAGGCGAGCTGACCACCGGATTGTTTGTCAACGCCGCCAGCGTCATCATGCGCCTGGGGGTGGCCACCACCATCCTGACGGGAGCCAGCCTGATCCTCTCTGGGCAGATCAACTTCATGGTGCTGTTCCTGTTCCTTCTGGTCATCACCCGGGTGTATGCCCCCTTCGACCAGAGCCTGGCCCTCATCGCGGAGATGTTTGTTTCCCAAGTGTCCGCCGACCGCATCAACGAGATCTACGAAACTCCCATCGCCAAGGGAGTGGAGACTTTCCGTCCACAGGGCCACGACATTGTTTTCGACCATGTGGGCTTCGCCTACGACAAAAAGCAGGTGCTCCGGGACGTGAGCTTCACCGCCAAGGAGGGGGAGGTCACAGCGCTGGTGGGGCCCTCCGGCTCTGGCAAGAGCACCTGCGCCCGGCTGGCCGCCCGGTTGTGGGATGCCACTGAGGGGACCGTCCGGGTGGGTGGTGTGGACATCGCCTCTGTGGACCCGGAGGTGCTGCTCACCGATTACTCCATGGTGTTCCAGGATGTGGTGCTCTTTGATGACACTGTCATGGAGAACATCCGCCTGGGCAAACGGGGGGCCACCGACGAGGAGGTGCGCGCCGCCGCCAAAGCCGCAAATTGTGATGAGTTTGTACAGCGGCTTCCCCAGGGCTACGACACCTCGATTGGAGAGAATGGCACCAAGCTCTCCGGTGGGGAGCGGCAGCGTATCTCTATTGCCCGGGCGCTCCTAAAGGACGCCCCCATCGTCCTTCTGGACGAGGCCACCGCCAGCCTGGACGTGGAGAACGAGACAAAGGTGCAGGAGGCCCTGTCCCGGCTCCTCCGGGGCAAGACGGTGCTGGTCATCGCCCACCGGATGCGCACCGTGGCGGGAGCCGACCACATCGTGGTGCTGGAGGACGGCCATGTGGCCCAGCAGGGCAGGCCGGCGGAGCTGATGGAGCAAGGCGGCCTCTACCGCCGCATGGTGGAGCTTCAAAGTGAGAGCGCTAGGTGGCAAATTAGATAAACGGCTTCCATATACAGTAGAGACATTGCGGATTCATAAAGAGCGCATTTATAGAAACGCCGGTCAGAGGAATACCTCTCCCTGCGTTTCTTTTTTCGCCTGTATCCAGTATTGTATTTCTTTAGCCAGCCCATCCAGAATGGTACGCATCCAGTATATATTCCATATATCCTATTCCTGCATGAAAAAATAAAGGGAAACGTTCTGCTTGTTTCCCCACCTTGACAAAGATGGAGGGGAGGGCGTATACTAATTTCTGCGATTAGCTGCAACTAACCTGGCGCTTTTCTAGGCGAAGCGCAATTTCTGGAAGGTGGAAGAAACTATGCTCTTACTCAACAAAACCCTCTTGCGGATGGCGAAAGGCCTGTGGGGGTGGATTTTTCTCATCGCGGGGCTGAAGGTGGCGGCCCTGGTAGGCACGGCGGCTTTTGCCCAGATTATTTCCGGTTTTTTGGGGGACCTGACAAGCCCCCAGATGACGGCGGCCGCCGCGGGGCAGGCTGTCCTTTCGGCGCTGCTGACGGCTCTGCTGCTGCTGGGGGCGGAGCTCCTCACCGGCGAGGCGGAGTACCGCTGCACCGCTAAAGCCCGGCTTTCCCTGCGGCGGGCCATTTTCTCCAAAGCGCTGGAGCTGGACGTGGGCAATATCGAAAGGATCGGCCCCGTTTCCGCCATTACCTCCGCTGTGGACGGGGTGGAGGCCATGCAGGTCTATTACAGCAAATACCTGCCGGGGCTACTTTACTGCCTGGCAGCCCCTTTCTACCTCTTCTGGAGGATGGGCCAGGTGTCCTTTCTCCCGGCGGCGGTACTGTTTGTAGTTTCTCTGGTGCTGCTGCCGGTGAACAACCTGTTCCGGGGGCACATCGAGAAGCTGAAATCCGGCTATTGGGCCTCCATGGAGGACCTGACCGGCACCTATCTGGAGAATGTCCGGGGGCTGAGTACCTTCAAGCTCTTTGGCAGGGACGGGGACCGCCAGCGGCTTTTAGAGGAAAAGTCCCAGGACTTCAACCGCAAAGTGATGGGGGTGATGAAGGTGAACTTCTCCTCTTTCCTCCTGACGGATGGGCTCATCTACGCTTCGGTGGCGGTGGCGGCGGTGCTGGCCGCTGGGCAGCTGCTCACCGGGGAGCTGTCCTTTTCCGGCGCGCTTATGGTGCTGCTTCTGTCCTTTGGATTCTTCGGCTCTGTGCGCCAGCTGATGAACGCAACCCACTCCGCCCTGGCCGGGGTCTCCGCCGCGGACAAAGTGGAAAAGCTCTTGAATATCGACACCGCCCGGCCCTGCCATCCCGACCTGCCCCGCCAGAACCGGCCCTTTGACGGAATCCGCCTGGAGCACGTATCTTTCGGTTACCAGGGGAGGCAGGCGGCTCTGCGGGACGTGTCCCTGGACGTTCCCCGGGGGAAAACAGTGGCCCTGGTGGGCCTTTCCGGCAGCGGGAAGTCCACCATCGCCAGCCTGCTCATGCGGTTTTACGACCTGGAACAGGGCCGCATCCTGCTGGAGGGCTGGGACTACACCTCTTTCTCGCCGGAGGAGCTGCGAAAACGGGTGATTTTGGTGCCACAGTCAGTAAGCCTGTTCTCCGGCACCATCGCGGAGAATCTTCGTATGGCCGATCCCAACGCCACTAACGCGGACTTACTGGAGGCCCTGGACCAAGTGCGGCTGGGGGACTGGGTTCGCGCCCAGCCTCTAGGGCTGGAAACCCCGGTGGGGGACTCCGGGGGCAAGCTTTCCGGAGGCCAGCGGCAGAAGCTGGGCATCGCCCGGGCGTTGCTGAGCAGGGCGGAGTACCTCATTTTTGACGAGGCCACCTCCAGTGTGGACATGGAGAGCGAGAGGGAAATCTGGAACTGCATTGAGGAGTTGGCCCAGACCAGGACGCTGGTTCTCATCTCCCACCGGCTGTCCACCATTCGCAGCGCCGATGTGATCTATGTGCTGGAAAACGGCGCCATTGCCCAACAGGGCAGCCATGGGGAGCTGATGGAGGAGCCGGGCCTCTACCGCCGCCTGGTAGAGGAACAGGCCCAGCTGGAACGCAAAGGAGAGGAGGGGTTGTGCCATGTCTAAGCGGTTTTCCTATTCCATCCCCCAGATGACGGGCCGGCTGCTGCGTATTGCCGCCCCGGTGAAAGGGACGCTGGCGGTGTCCACCCTGGCCAGCATCCTGGGGAACCTGGCCCAGATGGGGATTATGGGCTTTGGCGCTTTGCTGCTGCTCCGGTGCGCCGGGTGGGTGGAGGGCTCCCTCTGGGTGTTTGCCGGGCTGATGGCCCTCTCCGCCCTGCTCATTGTGCTGGGACGGTATGTGGAGGGTGTGGTCTCTCACGCCGGGGCCTACAAGCTGTTGGCCTCCATGCGGGTCACCCTGTTTGAGAAGATCCGAACCCTGGCCCCTGCCTGCCTGATGGACAGGCAAAAGGGGGACCTCCTGAATATCGCCGTGTCCGACATCGAGACGGTAGAGTTTTTCTTCGCCCACACCATTGGCCCCCTGTTCACCGTGGTAATCCTGCCCTGCGTCACCCTGGGGCTGGCGCTGTGCTTTCACCCCCTGTTCGCCGCCGTGCTGCTGCCGGTGTACCTGGTAGTCAGCGTGGTGTTCCCGCTGATTGCCGTGAAAGCGGGCCGTGGCGTGGGGCTGCGCTACCGCACCCGGCTGGGGGAGTTGAAATCCTTGGTACTGGAGAGCGTTTACGGCCTAAAAGACATCCAGATTTTCGGCTTTGGCCCGGCCCGCCTGGCCCAGGTGGAGGAAAAGAACCGGGAGATCAACAAAGCTGCCCACGGCCTGACCCTCCACCGGCAGACGGTGTCCAGCGCCCCCACCTTCTTTGTGTACCTGGCCAGGATTCTCATTATCGCCACGGCCTCCTATTTGGCGGCCCAGGGCAGTCCCCACCCGGTGGGGACGGTGGTGCTCTCCTTTGTGGCGGCGGCCTCCTTTTCCTCCACCCAGTCGCTGACCATGGTGGTCTCCAGCCTGCTGGAAACCTACGCCGCCGCCGAGCGTTTGTTCCAAATCGAGGACACCCAGCCCCAGGTGACGGAGCCTACCCACCCCAAGGCCTGCGGCCCCATCCGGGAGATCTGCTTTGACCAGGTGGGCTTTTCCTACGGAGGGAATCCCGTGCTGCGGAACTTCTCCCTCACCCTGTCCGGCCGGGAGAAGGTGGGCGTCATGGGGGAGAGCGGCGTGGGGAAATCCACCGTGCTGCGGCTGCTGCTGCGGTTCTGGAACCCCCAGCAGGGGCAGATCACTGTAAACGGCATCCCAATCCAGGAGATTTCCCTCGACGAACTGCGCCGGCGCATCGCCCTGCTGGAGCAGGAGACCTTCCTCACCAGCGGCAGCCTGGGGGAGAATATCGCATTGGGGAAGTCTGATGCTACAAGGGAGGAGATACGGGAGGCCGCCCGGCAGGCTGGGTTGGCGGACTTTATCGAAACCCTGCCCCAGGGCTACCACACCCCCATGGGGGAGATGGGCGCCCGGCTCTCCGGGGGAGAACGCCAGCGGGTGGGCATCGCCCGTGTGCTGCTGCTGAACCCGGATGTGATTGTGATGGACGAGCCCACCAGCAGTCTGGATGTGCTCCACGAAAAAGAGCTGCTGCAAACGCTGGAGGAAGCCTGCCGGGACAAGCTGCTGCTCCTTGTGTCCCACCGGCCCTCCACCCTCACCGGCTGCGGCCGCATTGTCCGCCTGGAACAGGGCCGGGCCGTAGAACAACACGTTAGGAGGAATGAGAAATGAAAGCCGCAAAATCCCAAACCATGCTGCCGGTGGCGGGCACGGATATGCTCCTGCCCGTGACAGAGCTCACCGGGGAGAAGAAAGGGGAGACCATCACCCTTTCGGCCGGGGTCCACAGCCGGGAATACGCCGGGGTGCAGGCCCTTACGGAGCTGGCGCAGGAACTGGACCCCCGGCAGGTGCGGGGCACAATCCGCCTCCTCCACTGCTGTAATTATGAGGGGTTCCTCCGGCGCAGCGCCGATGTGGTGCCCCAGGACGGAAAGAACCTAAATCGGGAATTCCCCGGCGATCCTGGGGGAACCCCCGCCCAGCGGCTGGCCGCCTTTTTGGAGCAGGAGTTTATCGAACGCACCGACTATCTGGTGGATTTTCACTCCGGCGGCTTTTGCGAAAGCCTGACGCCCCATCTCTACTTCCACGGCACCGCCGCCCCGGAGGTGCGGGCGGTTTCCCGGCGGATGGCGGAGCTCACCACGGTGCCCTACCTGGTGGAATCCTCCGCGGAAAACGGCTTTTACAGCTGGGCGGGACAGCGGGGTGTGCCAGCCATTCTGCTGGAGCGGGGCGGCTGTGGCCTGGTAGAGCCCGGCGCCATCGAAGGCCATAAAAGGGACGCGCTGCGCTTGCTCAGGGGCCTGGGTTTCCTGGAGGACGGCGAACCGGTGTCCTCGGCAGCCCACCAAGTCATCACCACCGCCTTTTACGTGGACGCCCCGGAGTCCGGCTGCTGGTACCCCGCAAAAGCGGCTGGGGATTTCATCCGGGAAGGGGAGATGCTGGGGGAGATCCGGAATCTATTTGGCAAGGTTTTATGCCGGGTCACCGCCAAGGCGAGCGGGGTCATCCTCTACCAGACGGCTTCCCTGGGCATTGAGAAAGGCGCGTCGTTGGTGGCCTATGGGAAGCTGTGAGGTTCCCTATATGAATCAAACCTTTAGAAAGTGGAACGCCGCCGGTTCATCCTGGGCTTCAACGGGTGCCTCGTCGCCCTGGGTGTCCTGGGTCTGGTACCTCCCGCCGCCTCGGCCACGCTCCACAACCTGCCCACCCTGGGGGTGAGCCTCCACAGCATGAGCATACCGACCTTGCCTTCGTCCACAAGGGTCATAAGGCGTTGCCAGTCGGGTCTGTCGAAGTTCGTGCCGGAGAAACCATCGTCCACAAAGAACATGGTGTTTCCGAAGCCATTATCATCCGCGTACTTCTGGAGGATGGCCTTTTGAGACGAGATTTGTCAAGGAGTGTTTTTGCAAAGCAGTGTGCAATTCGCATTGACAAGCAGCAAAAAGAATGCTATAATAATATCGTTATCGATAATGATGTTATTGTTTAGGCGCAGAGGAGTGAAGACATGGCCAATAGGGATCATTCCCTGGATGATGGGATCATTCAGGCTGCTTATTCGGAATTTCTTGCTTACGGCTTTCAGAAAGCCTCTCTGCACAAGATCGCCGAAAAAGCCGGTGTTACTACGGGGGCAATCTACACAAGGTACAAAAACAAAGACGCGTTGTTTGCCAGTCTGCTTCAGGATTTTTTTGAGACGATGCAGGTTCTCTTTACCCCCGTCGCAGAAGAATACGAAAAAGCAAAGTGCAGCGCGCAGCCGGAGGATATCCTCCGCGCCATAAACGCCGAAGAACAGGTATATTTTCAACTGCTGACCGAGCACTGCAATGACTGCACTTTATTTTTCTGCCGCAGCGATGGCAGCTCCATTGAAACCGTGCTGCATGAACTGATGAACCGTAAAGCGGAACAAACGGTGGAATTCTTTTCACACATCTATGGAAAAGCACCAAATGCCGATGCGATCCGTCTTTTGATGGGCTCACAGTTCTGGTACTTCCGCCAACTGCTGGATCAGCATATGGAGGAAGGCAGAATGCTTACCTGCTTACAGGCAGTCCTTGATTTCACCAACGCTGGCTGGCGGCAGCTATGCGATACCTTGCAATAAATCCGAAAAGATGATTCGGACGGTCCATCCGTCCGTTTCTTACGACTGTTGGTTAGAGATGGCTAACTAATAAGAAAAGAGTTTGCGATGATAGATTTTGAATTTGAATTCCAATATGCGGAGGCAAAGCTGCCCATCCTCCGACAGGTCGGCGGCGGCATCCCGGCGGGACGCTGCGTGGTGCTCTGCGGCGGCAGCGGATGCGGAAAATCCACGCTGCTGCGGTGCATCAACGGACTGATACCGCAGTTTTATGAGGGAGAGCTAAAAGGCTTTTGCCGCCTGAACGGGCAGGACACCGCCGGAATACGTATCGGCGAAATCGGCGAACTGGCCGCCTCGGTATTTCAGGATCCGCGGAGTCAGTTTTTTACCGTAAACAGCTCCAATGAAGTGGCCTTCGGTCTTGAAAATCACGGTCTGCCGCAAGATAAAATCCGACGGCGGGTAGATGAGGCCTTCCGGATCTTTCATCTGGAGCGGCTGAAGGATCGCAATGTCTACGAGTTGTCCAGCGGCGAGCGACAGCTCATCTCCATCTTGTCCGCGTGGGCAATGGACACAGATATTTTTCTGCTGGATGAGCCCACGGCCAATCTGGACTTTGCAGCCACGCAGCAGTTAAAAGAGATTCTGCTTGCCCTGAAAAAGCAGGGCAAAACGCTGCTGCTCAGTGAGCACCGGCTCTATTATCTTGCGGATATTGCCGACGAATTTTGGGTCATGGCAGACGGCGAGATCAAAGGAAAATACACTGCCACAGAGGCAAAGGCGTTCTCGGCGGAGCAGAGACAAACACTTTCTCTGCGCACGCTCGACCTTGCGGAGATCACCGTGCCGGAGAAAGAGCCGCTGCCGAAAACCGCGCCGACGGCGCTTGCCGTCTCAGATGTCTGCTATACATACGGCAGGAAGGCCGGAGATACCCTCTCTGGTGTCAGCTTTTCCGTCCGTGAGCATGAGATCGTCGGCCTTGTGGGCGCAAACGGCTGCGGCAAAACGACCATCGGCAAGCTGATTGCAGGGCTTTACCGCCCCTCCGGCGGCAGGATAATGCTTTTCGGAAAGTCGCAAAATCCAAAGCAGCTGCAAAAGCAAGTGCTGTTCATCCTTCAGGAGGCGGAGTTCCAGTTCTTCACAGGCTCCGTCCTGCACGAACTGCAATACGGCCATGCGGTGACACCGGAGTTTGAAGCAAAAACGGAAGCGCTGCTGAAAAGTATGGATATGTGGGACTGCCGCAACCGGCATCCCTTTTCCCTCTCCGGCGGGCAGATGCAGCGTCTGACGCTGATGATGGCGTATCTATCCGACAAGCCGATCGTCATACTGGACGAGCCGACAGCAGGACAGGACGCGGAAAGTCTGGAGCGGTGCGCAGCGCTGATCCGGGAGATGCGGGAAGAAAAGACTGTTCTCATCATCACCCACGACCCTGAGCTAATTGCAGGTGCGTGTGACCGCTGCATTGGGCTGTCAGATGGGCATGCAGAAATAGAATTTCCCGTTCATTCGGAACGAGATTTGCAAGCGGTACGGCAATATATGGAGCGCTTCCATCTTTCCAATGCTCCTGCGAAAAAACAGCATAAAGAACGATTCCACCCGGCAACGAAGCTGCTTTACTGGCTGGCCCTGCTGGTCGTGATCTCCACATCCAACAACCACTTAGTTTATGCCGTATATACGGCACTGATCCTGCTGACCGCAGCGGACGGCTGGCTCGGAACGGCGCTGACAGGCGGGATGAGCTTTGGGCTGCTGTGGGCGGCAAACGCTCTGCTGCCGGGCACGGTGTTTTCCTTTATGCTGGTGCTGTTCCCGCGGATCATTGCCGTTGGCATTTCCATGCGGACGCTGATTGGGCGGAATGAAGCCAGCCGCACCCTGGCAGCGCTGCGCAATCTGCACCTGCCGGAGCGATTTATCATGATCGTGGCAGTGATCTTCCGCTTTTTCCCGGTGCTGTCCGGGGATATGAAGCTGCTGCGGCAATCCATCCGCACCCGGGGCGTGTTCACATCGCCGCTTCAGAAGCTGCGAGCGCTGTCATCCTATATCGAAATACTGACCGTGCCGATGGCTTTGCGCGTTATCCGCATCGCCGAAACGCTGTCCGCCTCCGCCGAAACACGGGGCATCGACTTAACCCGCCGCAAAAGCAACTATCTGTCGCTTCGGTTTTCTGCGTGGGATGTTGTGTTCTGCGTCCTGCTGGCAGCATCGATCGCCGCCGGCCTTATCCAGTGATCGCCGTCTCTGCGACGTTCAACCATATTTCATTCAAAAAGGAGTCTTTACCATGAGTACTGCAAACCCCAATAAACTGAAAGTCAAGGACATCATCACCGTTGTCCTGATGGCCCTTATCAATGTGGTCATTTTCTTTGCCAGCTCCGTCCTGTACGCAACGCCCATTACCATCATTCTGATGCCGGTATTTTTCTCCCTGCTGGAGGGCATCGTCTACTTCATCATCGGCACGAAGGTGAAAAAGCCCGGTGCGATCCTGATTTACAGTATCGTCCGTGCCATTATGGGCGGATACCTGCCGTACATCATCCTCTTTATTCTCTCCGGTGCCATTGCCGAGCTGCTGCTGTGGAAGATGGGCTACGGCAACGCGAAGGCGCTGACCGTCAGTTATGTCATCAATCAGGTGCTGGCTGCATTCGGCAGCACCATCATTCCCTACGCCATCGCAGCCAAGGCTATGGCGGATCAGATGGTCACCGATGGCCGTCAGGACGCCATCCTTGCCGCATCCCAGATGCTGCAGTCCTGGGTATCCGTGGCACTGGTGGCCGGTGTGATCGTGGCCGCATTCATCGGAGCAGCTATCGGCAAGGGCATCGTGAAGAAGCATCTGGCTGCCTGATCTGCCTTGGAGGAATTACCCATGAATCAGAACACGAAGCAAAAGCGCTCCGCCGCCTCGTGGCTGGCAGAGCTGGCAAAAGGGGGGTACGGCGAGTACGCTTTGAGCGTCCTTACGGCGCTGCTGGGCGTTGCCTGCTCGCTTATTCCGTATTTCATCATCATCCGGCTTATTTCGCTTCCTTTTCGGGCGTGTACCATTTGGCGTATTTGACAACGCTCTTTTTGTTCTCCGCCTTGCCCTTGTCGGTATTCAAGTCGGTCTTTGCAAAATACCACTTGATATGATAGAGTGAGCGGCGCATCATTTCCTGCACGGCCGTTGGCGGAATTTTCTTTTCGCTTGCCACATAGGGCGCAACGAAGGCAAGGGCGAAAACTCGTTGTATGCCATAGGGTTAAACAAGACGTCCACAGTGCCATTGGATTCGGCAGGGATGAACGTGGCCTCAGAAGTCACCTGCTGGTCGTTCACCTGGAGAGGTTCGCCTGTGGATTTGTCCATGAGCACACCCTTTAATGTATATTCCTGGCCCACAGTCAGCCCGCTGTACTCCACCGTGTCGGTTATGGTCACCTGTTCAGAGGGCTGGGCGGTCTTTTCGCCATCGATGGTGGCGGTGGTTCCAATCTCAGGCTGACCGAAGGTGACAGTCTGTCCTTCATCATTGATATCGGAGTGAGATGCCACCACATTTTCGTCCTGGTACAAGTCCTCGAACACCACCACGGACTTGCCCGCCAGGGCGGAGGCATTGAAGGTGTAGGCCAGCTCCACCGACCCCTCTGAGCTAGTGGGAGTGAACTCTACCTCGGCTGTGACCGGCTGCTCGTTCACTAGCAGCGGCTCGCAGGTTTCTTTATCCATCAAAATACCGCTCAGTTTATAGGTCTGGCCCACCTTCAGATTTTTATAGGTGACCGTGTCCACCAGGGTAATTTCTTCGGCAGGCTCAACAACGTGTTCTCCATCCACCGTAGCCGTGGTGCCGATTTCGGGGATGCCCTCAAACTGGTCATCGATGGTGCCCAGGTAGATGGTGGTATTGTTTCGAGAAATCGTAATGTTTGGCACCTTCACCAGCTCGTACCCCTGGTTGCCCTCGCAGGGCAGTTCCTCCAAGGTATAGGTATCAAAAGGAAGGGCGCAAAGGCCGTCCTGAACATCCACCATCCAGCCCTCGGTGGTCAATCCGAACCAGGTGCCGTTGTGGTCATCCCACAGGGTTTCATCAGTGATTTCATCGTTGCCGTTGGTGTTCTGACTGTGGGGATTCCACTCTGTGGTAGTCCGCACTTCGCCATTTTCGTCGGTCACAACGATGTGGGATTCCCCAGTGGTCTGGCTAGTGAGCTTAAAGGCCACGTTGGCGAACCGCCCCATGTTGGCTTCGCCGCCCTCGCCAACTTTCACGAACTGGAGGTCGCCACGGATGACCTGGTTATAGGCTGCATCGCCATCCCGGAACTCGATGACTTCTCCATCCTTGCGGATTTGGAAAGAGCGCACGGTCTGATCGGTATGGAGGTAACCCTCCCCGGGCTTGCTTTCCACCATTTGGTAGGTGCCGTAGGGGAGCGCTCGGGGGTCTGTCTGGGCGATTCCATCCACCACCTCAATGGTAGCGCATACCTCACCGGGCTGATAGAGAGCGCCGCCCACATACACCGCATTGACACTCTTGTTGGTGATTTCGAACAGGGTGCCGTCCAAGCTGGCGCCGCCCAGGGGAGTGAGCAGCCGGGATTCCAAGTCGCGCTTTTCAATCAAGATGCCGCCTCTAACGACTTCATTGGCCATGGTGAATTCATAGATTATCCCATCATCTTCCACCAAGACGGTCTGGTCAGGGGCCGTCAGCAGCATACTTTCATTGGTGGTACTTTCATGGAGGATGTATTCTCCATAGGGGAGCAGGTCATGCGCCGTGCTGGCCTTTCCCTCAGAGTCGGTGACCAAAGTCTTGACCACCTCGCCGGGCTGGTATTTCTGGCCCTCCACCATGACCGGGTTTCGGCTGTTGTTGATGACTTCAAAGGTGATACCGGAAAAATCAGCATCCCCCTGGGGAGTGGAACCGGTGATAGTGTCCTGCTTCTCCACGCTGAGGCCGCCCCGCTCTACCTCATCCACGGCGGTGACGGAGACCGAGTGACCATTCTGCCGCACCTGGACGGTTTCGCCCTGCCAGGTCAGCAGCATAGATTCGTTTGTGGAGGATTCTTTCACTTCATAGGTGCCGTAGGGCAGCACGTCATTGCCGGTACTGGCACGGCCCGACTCGTCCGTGGTGATGGTCATAACAACGTCGCCCACAGCGTAGGTCTGGCTGCCCACCACCACGGGGTTGGTGGAACGGTTAACCACCTCAAAGGAAATCCCCGCAAAGGAGGAATTGCCTTGGGGTGTTGTCCCCATCTCGCTGTCCTGCTTTTCAATGTCAATGCCGCCCCGAACTACCTCGTTTTCAACTTCGTACTCCAGCATTTGCCCGTCCTCCGAAATGGTGACGGAGATTTCCTCCGTGAAAGTCTGGAGCATGGAGTCGTTGGTGGAAACCTCCCGGACGGTGTATTCACCGTAGGGCAGCGCGTTCTCGCCAGTGGTGGCCACACCGCTGGCATTGGTGGTGATGGTCATGGCCACCTGGCCGGGCTGGGCCGTGCTGCCGTTCACGACCACGGGATTGGTGCTCTGGTTGACAATTTCAAACTGGATTCCCTCCAGGCTGGCATCGCCCTGGGGAGTTGTCCCTGTCTGGGAATCCAGCTTCTGGATGGTGAGCCCGCCCCGCATTACATCCTCGGTAAGATCGTCTACCTCAAATGTGTAGGTGTCACCCACCAGTTGGGAACCGTCCACCGTGTAGGTATGCACCTCGGTGTCCAGGCGGTACCCCTCCGGGGCGGTGAGTTCTTTCACAGTGACGGTGCCAAAGGGGATGCTCTCCAAAGTCCCCAAATTGCCGGAGGAGTCAGAGGTCAGTTCCTCTGTCATCGTCTGCCCACCTTTCTGGTAGCTCACCTGGTACACCGCCCCGGCCAGCGAGGCGTTGCCCTGGGGCGTGCTGCCGGTCTGGGAGTCCTTTTTCTTCAGCTTGAGGGTCAGGGTGCCCGGCTCGTCCTCCACCGACAGGCTGGTGTCCCCGCCATTGATGGTGAACGTATAGATTTTCTCGTCCAGTTTGTACCCTTTTGGCGGCGTCACTTCCTTGACGGAGTAAGTCCCATCCTCCAGAGGTGTGGACAGGGTGGCGTGGCCCGCCTCGTCTGTCGTAAAGGTAGACACCACAGAGCCGGTGCCACTGGTGCCTTTGTAGACATTGTAAGTAGCCCCGGCCAGAGAGTAGAGGGTTGAGTTTTGTGTGGAAGGGGAAAGCGAACAAATGAAGCCAAACCCGAGGCTCCCTCTCGTTTGAAAAACGAATATAAATAAACCGGGCGTTCCCTGCTTACGCGGCCTTAGCTGCATACAAGCAAGGAACACCCGGCTTTTTCGATCTGCCTTTTTACTCCATCGCTTCCCTGTATTCCGGATATGTTTCCTGAATTTTCCGCGCCAGATCCCAGATCTCCTCGTCGCCGGAAAGCACATAGGATGTTCCGCCGGCGCCATGGAACCGGTTTTCATCAAACCAGAAGAGGCAGGTATCCCCATCCGCTGTCTCAAACTCCAGGATCCGGCTGTCTGTAGAGCCGCTGAAAGCTTTGGATACAATGGTCGTTTCCCGTAATGCCTGCAGGATTTCGGAGATGATTTCTTCATCCGTCGTTTCGTAGCGTCCCAGGATGTTATCGTTGTGATGATAGGTAAGCGCGACCGGCAGCTCTTCCAGCGACTGATCCAGAAATTCCTGCTGGCTTTCGGTGCAATAGGCCCGAAGCGATGTGTCTTTTGGGGAACACCCCGCCAGTACGCACAATAAAATCAGCAAAACGGTAATTTTAATCCTCTTCATCCGAGTCCCTTTCTGACTGTCATAGCCTGCGCTGTTTTTCTATGTAGAGCTGGTACAATCCCATGCGTGATTTTACACCCGCTTTCTCATAGATCGCCGCGATATGCCGCTGACAGGTTCGCCGGGATAGATACAGTCCATCTGCGATCTCCTGAATACTTTCCTCTGAATTGACCAGCTTGTCAAATACTTCGGTTTCCTTGGGCGTAAGGATAAACAGCTCCGACAAAAGACGGAACGCTTCCTGAGGGTCCAGGTCTGTCGGGATATCCTTGGGGGTGCCGGATGAAACCGGCATCCAGGCCGTATAAAGATAGATGACTACGCTGACGGCCACAAACAGGACCAGTGCCAGAATGATGGATGCCATGCCATTGCTGTCAGAAACAAGCAACGCTACAGAGGCGTTGGTAAGCAAAGCGGCGCTCATGTTATTCATGGCGCGCCCCATACCGGCCCACAGCGCTGGCGTGGGCATATGGCGGGCAAAATCCAGAAAGCTGGTGGTGAAGAATACCACAAAAAATCCAGCCGAAAGATAAAATACGATCAGGCCGATCAAAAACGGGCCGCCCAGCTTGAGTACTACCACACAGATGACGGACATCAGCATGACGCAGTACATCATCATGGCCATAAATTTCCGCTTTCGGATATCAAAAAGAAAGCCGGCAGAAAGGCCGCTTACCGCCAGCAAAAGCCGCGGCCATTGCCCGATGTCAGTGCCTGCTGCATGATGCATGGTGACCGCGTTGTCCAGCGTACTGAAGATACATGCCATCAGGATGACAAGCAGTGCAAGGAGTCCGCCGGCGGCGATCTTCTTTCGGGTTCCCTTCCCATCATCCTCTATGGCGGGGGACTGGAGTTCTTCCGCTTCTGCGTTTTCCTGGCGGCAAAGCCTTTCTGCCTTCAGCAACAGCGCTAACGCTACAAGGGCAAAGAGTGAAAGTATCAAGGCTTCCGCAGTTTCCAGATCCACAAGATTGTTATTTAGAAACTGCAGGAAGATCCCAAGGGCATAGGAGACACCAACCATACGCGCCAGATGGGTGCGATCCCTCGCCAGTTTGAAAAACAGGTAGTGGGCCGCGCTTCCCAATATCCCCAGAAACAGGAACAATGCCATTCCGGAGAGCAGAGTGGACGAATAAGAAACATGTTTTTGAACCAAAAAATTGCATACTGACGCTGCTAGTGCAAGGATAAAAAGTCCAACGATTTGTACCCGCCTTTTCAAAAGGCGATGAAACAGCGGATAGAGCAAAAAACCGACAGCGCTTATTCCTAACGCGTAGTTTTGCGTAATCACCGTTTTTTCTTCCCCTGCCGTAAGCGAGATCATGTTTACATATAGGTACTCGGCTCCAAGAAATAGAAAAGTAAAAACACTAAGCAGCAGAATCGCATAAATGGATTTTGGATTTGTGAAGCTTTTCTTTATTACCATACGTCCCATTCCACCCCCTTTCTCCGCAATGGTACAGTTATAGACTATTATACTATAAACGGCATGGATTTTCAACGATTTCGGTCGGTTAGAGACTTTTTTTCGCTGACGTTTTTGCGGAATATACAATCCTTCCTGTTTGACCTAAACCAGGGATTCTCCTGGATAAAACCGTATATTTTTGGAGCTGCGTTCCGCATCCGGGAACTACCGGTTTTTTGCGCCCGCACATGCCGTTTTACCGCAGCCACACGGTGCAGCCGCGGTAAACAAGGAAATATCCTGAATGAGAGAAGCTGTCTAGTAGGTGATATTGTGGACGTAAAAATAAATCAGCAGGCCACCCAGCCCAGCGCCGCTTATCAGGCTTGCCCACGTCCAGAATAAAGACAGCAGAAGCCCCAGGAAAATAAACACGCAGAACACCACGACAAAAGCGTCTCTCTGGAAGAGCATGATGAATTTGATACAGGCGATCACAACCCCTGCCATCATAACGAGAGCCCCAAGAAGAGCCAGAACAAAAACGTACACCCCCGCCATCTGGAGAATTGAGATCAGGACATTAAAACCAAGACCTATCCCCGCGATCAGGCTGCCTACTTTGATGAGGCTGTCACGGGAAGCGCTGAACGCGCCAAAGAAATAAGTTGCGATTAACCCGTTGGAGCCAATGAGCAGCATGTTTACAATAATGACCCATTCCGCGCTTATGTAGTACGATGTGGAAACTGCCAAGCTGATAATAGCGGTGAGAACAGTGAGGAACCCCCCGATGGCGCCAATGAGATGGTACGGCCTTAACCTTGCATACATACGATATATCCCCTTTCTGATCCTGCGTTCCGAAAAGGCCAGCTGAAGCTTTTTGGACATTCTGTGTCTTGGCCGACCTTCCATCATGCGAACTTTTCGTTTTTTATCATAGCAGGAAGCCGGTGTTTTTGATAGGCCGCTTTAGCGCCAAACTAAAAAACACTGTGGCGCACCTGCGCCATTTTGAGAAACGAAGCTTTGGAGCCAGAAAATTGAGGCCATCCACCCTGTATAGAGTGTAACACTTCTTAAGTTTACAGGATGTAACAGGCCGCTGTCATGATCGGCAATCCCTTTTGCACAATCAAGGTGTTTTTGAATTTTCACACAAAAAATAGATTGGCGCAGGTGCGCCATGCGTTTTTTGATAAATTGGCACGAAAGCGGCCTGCACAGATCCTTAAAAAAACGATACAGTAAAACCATAAAAGGACAAAAAAGAGTTTGGATCGCCTTTGGCGTTACAGGCCGAGCAGCAAAGCGATTCATGAGACCAGGACAGAAGAAAGGAGGCACGAATGAAAAAAAGAGGGGCAGCGGCACTTCTGGCAGCCATCTGTTTGCTGGCGGGGTGTGCAGCATCAGATCCTGCGCTTCCGGCAGAGACTCCGACCCCGACAGAGACTTCGTCCCCGGCATACCAAGGGGACTCCCTTTTTGCTTACTGTACCGAAAGGCAGCGGGAGCTTTTGGAGCTGCCCCATGAGGAACTGCCGGTGGAACTGATCTTTCACCATTGGACGGAGACGGCGGCGGACTACGAGACAAGGGACGAAACGGTGATCGCCGGGGTCTTGCAGGCGCTGCGGGATGTGTCGGTGGAATCCGAGTCACCCATCGTCTCTACAGATAACCGGGGGCTTACATTTGTGACGGCGCAAGGGGATACCTACAGTTTCTGGTTTGATAAACGCCGGTTCGAAGGGGTGGATGGCAGGTGCTATGTCCTTTCCGAAGATGAAAAGCTTTGGGAATTGGTGTGGGGGATTCGGGCGGCAGACCCAGACTATCAGGATCTGATGAGATAAGCGGTATTTCCCCATGATTTCTGCGAAAAATGCGGATTGGCGCAGGTGCGCCACATAATTTTTGGGAAATTGGCGCTAAAGCGACCTGCACAAATCCCGAAAAAGGCGCTACAGTAAGAACAGCAAAAAACCAGGGATGGTTTTGGATAATCCTTAAGATTTCTTTATCAGGAGGAAAACAATTATGAGACAGTGTGACAATGGCCATTTTTACGATGAATCCAGATTCGATAGCTGCCCCTACTGCCAGGAGGGCGCCGGGGTCGGCAAGACGGTTGCGGCCGGAACGGTAGGGAAGACCGTGGCTGCTGTGCCGGGCGGCGCTGCGCCGGAAGCAGACAGAGGCAAGACGGTGGGCATTATTAAAAAGAAGATCGGTATTGATCCTGCAGTAGGATTCTTGGTCTGTGTTTCCGGTCCCCATCGCGGCGCAGATTATAAGCTGGTAGCAGGCAGAAACTTCATAGGAAGGGCGGCGGCGATGGACGTGGCCCTGGCGGATGACGATACTGTATCCAGAGAAAGCCATGCATTGGTTACATATGACGCCAAGCATAACAGCTTTTCCCTTTCTCCCGGCCAGGGCAGGGGCATCACTTACTGCAACGACGAGCAGGTGGAAATGGTACGCCCCTTAAAAGCCTACGATGTGATCGAGGTGGGAAAGAGCCAGCTTCTCTTCCTGCCCCTGTGCGGCGAGCAATTCCAGTGGAATGAGGAGTAAAGGATGGAGCGTGTACTTTCATGGTTAAACCAGCCGCTGTTTCCGGATACCGTCATCCGCGTCTGGATGGCGGTTGCGGCGGGCGCAGCGCTTCTATTGGCGCTGATTCTCGCCTTTTTCCTGATACGGCGGAAGAAGAAAAAGAAGCGGGGTGATCAGGCGGTGGAAGAACCGATTACGGAACGTCCGGAACCGCTGCCGGAACTGGAGCTTGCCAACCTACAGGGCGTTGGCAGCCGGGAAGAACAGCAGGACGCTTTCGGCATCTCCCGCATGGATCGTTATGAGGAAGACGGGCTGCTCGCTGTGCTGTGCGACGGTATGGGCGGTATGGCGGAGGGCGGCATGATCGCTGCGGAAACTGCCTCCCAGTTGGTGGGGATCTTTCCTTGGGCAGATGACAGCGATGTGCCCGGCTGGGTATACCAGCGAAGCGCCAGAGTCTACCAGCAGTTTCGCGGGCACGGGGGGACTACCCTGGTGGCGGCCCTGCTCAAAGAGAATCGCCTCTCCTTCTGGTGCGTAGGCGACAGCGATTTGTTCCTGCTCAGGGAAAACAAACTCTATGGGTTAAATGCCCGGCAGGAATTTAAGAACGATTTGATTTTGAGGACACTGGACGGGGCGTTCCCCGTGGAGGAAGCGTTTCAAGATCCCCAGGCAGGGGCCCTTTCGGAGTACATAGGCAAAGAAGATGTAACATGCGACTATACCCGTATGCCCTTTCTTCTCCAGCCGGAGGACGCGCTGCTGCTCTGCTCGGACGGGGTGAGCGATACACTGACCTTGAAGCAGATTCGGGAAGCCATGGCGCTCTCTTCCCAGGCGTGCTGCGACAAGCTGGAGGAGGAAATCCTGGCCGCCGGAAAGCCGGGCCAGGATAACTATACGGCCATCGCATTGAAATACCATGGAAAAAATGAGGAGGAATCATAATGGAAGCGAAAAAGTCATCGGGCAAGCAGGTTGTTGCTATCCTGCTGCTGGTTATTGGCCTGGCCGCCGGTGTGTTCGGCGTATTGGGCCTGGTAGGCGGGGGCGGCATGGATCCTTATGAGGCCCGCAACGGAGTTGTATATATATATTCAGTAGCTTATAACGATCAGGGGCAAAGCGAAGCAGGCTGGGGAACCGGCTGGGCAATCGGCAAGCCGGGAGAGCCGGTGCAGTATATTGTAACCAACGGCCATGTGGTGGAGAGGGCATATGCATATCCCAAGCAGTACGCCAATATTACCGGAGACCTGAAGGTATACTTTTCCGCGGCAGAAAACGATTTTGTTGCCGGGCAGGTCGTCTACTATTCCGGATTTAACGAAAAGGATATTGCCATCATCAAACTCCCCTCCGCAACGGATAAACGGACGGCGCTCAGGCTTCGCAGCTCCTCCGATGTGAAGGTGGGCGAAACGGTCTATGCCCTGGGCTATCCGGGTACGGCTACCGTAGGGCAGGATTTTAAAACCTTCGATCAGGATGATATTACCCTGACTAAGGGCGTAATCAGCAAAAAAATGACGCCGAGTTTCTCTACATATGACGCATTCCAAATGGACACCTATATTTCCGGAGGAAACTCCGGCGGTCCGCTGGTAGATGAGAACGGTTTTGTGGTAGGCGTCAATTCCGCAGGAATAGAAGCCTCCGGAATCGACATTGGTATGAACTACGCAATCGTCGCGGATGAACTGATTAAAATCCTAGACAGCGAAAGAATCGAGTATACCATGGCGGGCGGCGGGGTTTCCTGGGCGCAGCCCTGGTTTGCCTATGTGTTCCTGCCCATCGGCGTGCTGGCGCTGGCCGGCGGCATCATCCTGCTGGTAACGTCCCAGAAGAACGGTCAGGGCGCCCCAGTAGCTGCCGGCGCTGCCGCAGGTATGGGATCTGGAAAAGCGCCTGCAAGAGGCGGCCGCGGCCCTGTGGAAAAACGGGCTGTGCTGCGCGGCGTGACAGGAAAATACTCTGGCCAGAGCTTTGACCTGTTAAAGGGCAAGGTGGTCATCGGCCGAGACCCGGCAACCTGTAACATCGTATTCGATAAAAACACGCCGGGTATCAGCGGGCGGCACTGCCAGGTAGTCTACGACCCGAATGAAGACTGCTTTATCATCACCGATCTGGGATCGTCCTACGGCACGTTCCTGGGCAACGGCAAAAAGCTGACGGCGAATGTGGCGGAAAAATTGTCGACCGGGGACACCTTCTACCTGTGCGACAACGCCA
This sequence comes from Acutalibacter sp. LFL-21, assembly GCF_025630755.1. Lineage (NCBI taxonomy): Bacteria > Bacillati > Bacillota > Clostridia > Eubacteriales > Acutalibacteraceae > Acutalibacter > Acutalibacter sp. LFL-21. The sequence goes on from NZ_JAOTNT010000002.1 coordinate 67,061, forward strand.
ACCGGTTTGTGGTGAGCAAGGAGTAACCCGTTATGGCAGGGTATTGTTTAAAAAACGGAAGAATCCAGGAAGCGTGGGGAGAGGACGCCGCCGGCCGGGAACTGGCGGCTGTCTTCCACCTGACTGCAGACGGTGAAATGAAAGAACTCCACGAGTTCCCGGCGCTGTCGGAAGGTGAAGGGGCGCTGGCGTATGCAGGTGAGTTCTACATTGAACCCCTGGAAGTACAGATTGAATTTCTAAAAGCGGCCAATGCAGAAAAATGGCTGGAGGCGCTGCTCTTGCGGCATGTCGACCGGGTGCGGCAGGTATCGGAGGAACTCTTTGTCATAGCTGAGATAAAATCGTTTGGAGCATGAATGCAACGGACGCGATGGGGGATATTTTGTTCTTTGCCCTTGGAGTATGTTTGTTTCTCTTCGGAATCATTTTGGCATTCTGTCGGACTGTACGGTCAAAGCGTCGCTGCCGGAGAAGAGTGAACGCCGTCATCTGCGATGTGGACGTCAGCTGGACAGACGACGATTTCACCGATTTCTTCATTATCAACTATAAATACCATCCGGTCTACCAGTACACATTGGATGGACAGGAGTATCGGGTAGTATCCCGGGTAGAGTATTCCAAAAAGGACGAAATCAAAGTCGGTAGTTATGAGGTGCTCTTTGTGGATGAAAAGAATCCCCGGTACTTTTCCTGCCCCTCTGAGAATAGGGAACGTGTAATCAGCGCCCTTATCTGGTCTGTGCTGGGAGTTGCCTTTGCACTTTTTCCTTTAGTGGGCTGGGGCGGGTGGATCGGGTTTCTGGTGGCGCTGGGATTGCTCCTGCTGGGTGATCTGTGTTACGATGCCTGGTCCAAAAATCGGAAGGAGTGACTGTATTTTGCTATCAAAATACATCGTTTTATACTTAAAATACATTGCTTGAGGAGGTGGGAGAATGAATCCGGAACGTGTTTGTTATGGCTGTTTCGCGGAAAAAGAACCGGGGATTCCATGCCCCCGATGCGGATTTAATGAGAACGACGAGCAGCCCTATCTTGCGCTGCCCCTGGGTACGATCCTAAACGGGAGATATCTGGTAGGAAAGGTGCTTGGCATTGGCGGGTTCGGTATCACCTATCTGGGATACGACCTGACACTGGAGATCAAGGTTGCGATTAAAGAATATATGCCCTCCGCCCTGGCCACAAGGCATCCGGACCACTATAGTGTGGCGCTGACCGGACGGGTGGAGGAGGATTACCAGTACGGTATGGAGCGCTTTTTGGATGAAGCGAAGATCCTTGCCAAGCTGCAAAACACCCCGCATATCGTATCGGTGCAGAACTATTTCAAAGAGAACGGCACCGCATACTTTGTGATGGAGTACATAGACGGTATGAGCCTGAAAGCCTACCTGGCAAAAAACGGGGATAAGATCCCCTATAACCAGGCGATTGCCATTCTGCAGCCGATCATGGAAGCGCTGGTTCAGGTGCATGCGCTGAACCTCCTGCACCGGGACATCAGCCCGGACAATATCTATATCACATCCAAAGGCGAAAGCCGTCTGCTGGATTTCGGCGCGGCGCGGTTCGCACTGGGGGACGGCAAGAGCGTGTCGGTCATCTTAAAACATGGCTACGCGCCGGAGGAACAGTATTCCAGCCACGGCAATCAGGGACCGTGGACGGATGTTTACGCCATGGGCGCTACCCTGTACCGCTGCATTACCGGGCAGCTTCCGCCAGATTCGGTGGGACGGATCCATGGGGATACCATGAAAAGGCCGTCGGAGCTGGGGTTCCGTATTCCGGCTAATGTGGAAAACGCCATCATGAAAGCGTTGGCGGTAAAAACCGAGGATCGTTTCCCCAATATGGAGGCATTCATCGGGGCACTGAACGGGCGCGTTTCCGTACAGGATCAGGTGGCGGCCAGTATCAGCCAGCGCACCCAGGCTACCGCTTACAGGCAGGAAGGCTACGGGCAGACTGCCTATCAGCAGCCCGCCTATAACGGCGGGGGTGCTGCGGCAGGAAAGCCCTCTGCGTTCTCCCGGTTCCTTTCCTATATGAAAGCCAATCCGGTGGTTGCCTGGGTTTCCGGCGGTGGGCTGCTGGCGGTGATCGCCCTTTGTATTATCCTTCCTATCGCGCTTTCCGGCGGAGGGGAAAAAAGGCCGACAGGAGGGGGCGGCGGTGGGAATACGCCTGTCATCAGCCAACCTACGCCTATCATCAGCCAACCGCAGACGAGTAATCCGGAACCGACAACAGACCCAGAGCCTACTACAGAACCTCCAGCGGAAATGGTGGCGCAGGATCTTGGCATCCTCAACGCTACGATTGAGATCCCGTCGGATTATACGAGGGTTGAGGAGGAGACGGTTTTTATCAATGAGGCTAAAGGCTGCGGTATGATGATGGATTATCTTTGGAACATTGACGGACCCATCTACTCCCTTGCCGATGTGGAATCCCAGAGAGAAGCTATTGCCGCCATCCTGATGCAGAACCTGTTTGAAGTTTCGGATTATCAGATCCTTGCTGCCGGACCCGATCAGGTGGGAAGCGCAGGCGCCTATCAAATCTATCTTGAAGGCACCGACAGCGAAGGCGTCTCCAACGAAGTGGTCATTATGGCGGTGGAGGGGTATGATTTCGGCTGTTATTTCATCATCACGAGCTATCCCAAGGGGGACAAAGCCGCCGAAGCGGAAATCCATTCCATTATTCAGTCCTTTAAGAGCAACGGTGCGCCGGAGACAACGTACAAGATGTACTATGGCTCTAAGAGCGGCGTCAAGGTGATTGTGGACGATGCCGTGGCAGCAGGACGCGTGATGGACACGACTGTTAACCTGGGAGAGGCCGGAGCGGTGGCCGAATTGGTTATTTACCCAACGGACGCGGCAGTGGAAGCCGGCTTTGGGAGCGCTACGCCGGACAGCGGGATTGTGGAAATAGGGAATGCCGGCCAGCTGGGAATGAGCAGCCCGGAGGAGGTCTTGCAGTTTCAGAGAGACGTGGCGTCTAGCGCGGGCGTTTCCGTAGGTGAAACATACACGTCGCAGTCGGGCGGTGTGGAATGGCTGTGCATGGATTGGACCATGAATGAATTTACGTTCAGTGTTGCCTCCGCCATGATCGACGGCAAGTGTTACGCTGTTAGCTGCATGTTCAACAGCTCCAACAAAGATGCGGTTGTCGCTTTGCATCAACAGGCCATGGCGTCCGTCCGTGCATGGGAGGGATAACCAGCATGGAAGATCTTATTCTAATTCTCGTTCTGAGCGGCATCGGCCTTGTCACGCTTCTGGTTTCCGTCTGGCTGTTCTACAGGAAGAAAAGAAAAACGACGGAGAAGAAGAGAGCCTGCACGGCGGAATGCCGGGCGGCCATTGTGGACGCAGTAAACTATCATGTCAAAAGTAAGTATCGTCTGGCAAAGGCCGCGGGGGCTGTTTCCGTGGCTCATCTTCTCAGCGGTGCAGGCGGCTCCGTTGGGAAAATGGCTTCCCTGGGGGTGAAAACGGCGACGCTGGGACTCTATTATTATCCCGTGTACCGGTATACCTACCGGGGAGAGACCTATGAACAGATCGGCGATGTCCCGGCAATGGAGGAACAGGCCCGGAAAAAGGTGGGAACGGAGCTTACACTTTTTATCGATCCGGCCAAACCTACCAGCTTTTACTGCCTGGAGGAGGAAAAGGGTTACTTTCAGCAGCGCCTTGCTTACCTGATCGTCGCTCTTCTCGTCATTGCGGTTTTGATTATGATTGGAGTCATGTGGCTAACAATATAGCTTCAGTGCCTGCCGCAGCGAAACCTGCGGCAGGCGGTTTCCCTAAAAAAGATTGGTGCGGGCGGAAAGGAGGTGAAGCGTATGAATTTTGCAGAGGATATTGCGTTTATTCTGATTGTATGCGCGATAACATATCCGCTTTTCGCGATATTTTTCGTGCTTGCCCACTTTTACAAGAAAAAGACGCAGAGAGGGAGCGGCTGCACGGTTTTTCTAAAAGCGACCGTCATCGAACCGCTGAGGATTCGGATCAAGCATTCCTACCATTATTTTATGATATACCAATACGAGTATATGGGCTACGTCTATCAAAAAAACACCGGCATCGATTTGGCCTATCATCAGGCGCAGAAGAAGATCGGAACTGAGGTGGAGATTTACATTGACCCATCTGATCCGGAAAAATACTTCTGTCCCGCCGATGTCAAGATGTATCGGATGATTCAGATCTGCCTTCTGTGCTGCGGGTGGCTTTTTATTGTGGGAACGCCCATCGCCTGTTTTATATTAGAGTATTTATATTAGAGTTATAGATTGCGACGATCCAAGACGCTGGGGCCGTATTCTGTTCGGTTTGTCTGGAGGAAAGGGAGAAACAGCCCTTGATTGAGGAGATGATGAATGTCTTTCCGTTCATTCTGGAAGAGCTGGGTATGATCGCGTTGATGGAAGTGGTTTTTCTGCTGTTGCGGGTGAAAGGCCGGGGCGCAAGTACAAAGAAGAGGAGTGAAACATGAACTTGGAACATATCTGCTATGGCTGCTTTCAGGAAAAGCCGGACGATTCCCCTGTCTGCCCCCACTGCGGGTTTAATGCGGAGGAGGAGCAGCCGTTTTTGGCGCTGCCCATGGGCGCACTGCTGAACGGCCGCTACATGACCGGAAAGGTCCTGGGCGTGGGCGGGTTCGGCATCACCTATCTGGGCTATGACCTGACGCTGGAGATTAAGGTAGCCGTCAAGGAATATATGCCCTCCGGTCTTGCTACCCGGCATTCCGATAAGTACAGCGTGGCACTGACCGGACGGGGCCAGGAGGATTATCAAAACGGCATGGAGCGCTTTTTAGAGGAAGCGCGGATCCTTGCCAAACTGCAGAATACGCCGAACATCGTGTCGGTGCAGAATTATTTTAAGGAAAACAACACGGCCTATTTCGTGATGGAATATATCGACGGCATGAGCCTGAAGGCATACGTTGCATCCCAGGGCGGGAAGATTCCCTATGACCAGGCGCTGACCATCCTGATGCCGGTGATGCAGGCGTTGACGCAGGTTCATGCCCTGAACCTGACCCACCGGGATATCAGCCCGGACAACATCTCCATTACCTCCAAGGGAGAGAGCAAGCTGCTGGATTTCGGCGCGGCCCGGTTTTCTATCGGAGATGAAAAAAGCGTGTCGGTCATCCTGAAACATGGCTACGCGCCGGAGGAGCAGTATTCCAGTAAGGGGAACCAGGGGCCGTGGACGGATGTATACGCCATGGGCGCCACCCTGTACCGCTGCGTGACCGGGGAGCTGCCGCCGGATTCCATCATGCGGGTCCATAACGATACGCTGAAAAAGCCCTCGGAGCTGGGCGTTCCCCTGCCTCCGCAGGTGGAACAGGCGATCATGAAGGCGCTCGCGGTAAAAGCGGAGGATCGTTTCTCCACCATGGAGGCCTTTATTGAAGGGATTACCGGGAAAACCCCGGCGTCTTTCCATCACCGTACCATGGCTGTGCCATCCGGTCAAACGGCTGCAGGTTTCGATGGAAAGCCGGGGCTTTGGACCAGATTCCGGCGGAGCCATATCGGGGTACAGATCACGGCGCTGGTGCTGTGCGTTGCTGTGCTGGGTCTGGGCGTCTGGGGAGCAGTAGCGGGGATCGGTGCGCTGACCGGCGGGAAAGCAGAGCCGGGTTCTTCTGACGGGCCATCTGGCACTCCTTTCGATATAACAGTGCAGGAACCCGAGGGCGTAGACGATGTCGCCTTGCAGGACTACGCTCAGGAGTATCTGAATATCACCATGGGGATCCCCCAGGGGTATGCAGAAACAGAGTCCGGCAGCGGAGCTTTTGCTTCATCGGATGGGAGCGCTACCCTGCAGGTGGGATTTTACGATAAGGCCGCCGGTTTTCCGGTGTATACCCTTTCTGATGTGGAGGAGAACGCGGAGAAATATGTCCAGTATTATATCGGCCTGCTGGAGAGCACCAATATCACAAAGCATGAGATCCTCAGCCGGGGTTACCGGGAGGGCAGTTCTTTGGACACCTACTTGATCCAGTTTTCTGCTACCGAAAGCGGAGGCACAACCATGGAATTTTTGGCGGCGTTCATCGAATGCCAGAATGGGTTTGGCTGCTACAATCTTATCGGCTCCTATCCTCAGGGGGATGAGAAGGCGCAGGCGGAAATCTTTGCAGCAATGGATTCCTTCCGAAGCAACGGTCCGGCGGGCACAATTTACCAGCGATTTTATGATGAAAATCTCCCGTTTCAATTCCTCTATTGGGAGGACGAGAGCGAGATTCAGTTTACTGTGCTCGAAGAAAGCCGGCTAAGGATGGAGAAAAGTACGGCTGCGGTTGGTGTGGAAGTGCAAAGTCAGCAGATAAGCGATACTTTCAATAAGGAAATCTGGATGGATGGTATTGCGGAAGTACTGGTCAAAGAATCTTTTCAACCGCGAAAAGAACGTTGGCAATACAAGAGCGGCGGAATTGACTGGATTGTTGATGAGTACACCTATACTGAAGATGACACCTATCTCAGCGTTTACGGCGGCGAGTACGGCGGCTTGGCGTTTGTGATTCTTATCAGTGCAGCAACAGAAGACGAGCTTTTCGACGGAATGCTGTTGGATGTGACCAATACGATTCGACCTGTGAAATAGATGACAGCCCCGTTTCCGGGGGAAAGGAGAAAAAAGTGCTGAGTCTAAAAAGAAATGTCAACTGTCCCCGCCGCATGGCTGTGTACGCCGTCTTTGACGTGCTGGACCGGATGGGCTGCCAATACGAGCAGGCGCTGGTCGGCGATATCAAGGCGGAGGCGAAGGTGCTGGGGCATACCAGTGAGTACGCCTTTGCCGTGACGGAACAGACCATCAACACATCGATCCTCCATGTTTCCATGCTCCGTCCGGCAAGCGGCCTGAGTGAGGAGGAAAAACAGCTGGCAGTACGTTATCTGGCAGACAGCGTACTGCAGCATATCGATGAGGTACAGGCTTTAGAATGAGGAGGAAGACGAGATGGCAAATGAATCGAGAGTATTCCGGCTGCCTGCCGGCATGAGTACCCAGGTGGTGGCAAACGCGGTGGAGGCGTTCCTTTCATCCGCTAAGGGGATGGAGGTACAGAGTGCCGAAACCACAGAAGGCTATGTGGTGCAGGGCCGTCAGGAAAAAGACGGCTGGAAGACCATTGCCGGCATGAGGATGGCTACGACGGTGCAGATGATCCGGATGGATGACAACTTAAACGTCACCGTGGGTCAGGGCGAATGGTCGGATAAGATCGGCGCCGGCGCGCTGGGATGGTTTATCGCATGGCCGCTGGCGGTGACTGCCGGTGTGGGCGCCTACAAGCAGAAAAAGCTGCCGGAAGAGATTTTCCAGGTGATTGAGCAGTGCATCGTCTCCGGCGGCCGCTCGGTGGTGGTGCGAAACGCCGGAGCGGAACTGAACGCGGGTATGGTGGTTTGCCCCGCCTGCAAAACCCAGTGTGCGGCCGGCGCCAAATTCTGCAACAACTGCGGGGCGAAGCTGGAAAACAAATGCCCCCAGTGCGGGGCGGAGATACCGCCCGGAAGCCGCTTCTGCGGAGCATGCGGAGCACCGCTTTCCTCGCAGGGCGCTCCGGTGCGATAAAGGGAGGAGATTGCGTATGCGCAGGGAAAAAACCGCCGGGGCGGCAAAAAGGCGCATGGCTTTTCAGTATGCTGCTGGCGGTATGCCTGATGATCGCGGCCCTTCCCCTGTCCGTTTCGGCGGCGGGGGAATATGTGCCAGGGAACCCCCGCTGGTCGGGCTACCAAAACCAGGTGCAGTGGGGCCGGCCGGCAGGAGCGGCCTCCGGCGATAGCTTTGAATACGAGGCACAGCTGCTGCTGGGCGACGATGTGGTCGAGTCCAAGGCAGTGGAAATCGACACCTATTTGTTTTTCACAAACGATGTGGTGACGCGGCCGCAGGAGGAGTACACCATACGGGTGCGTGCCAGATGGATCATGATCGTGGGCGACCCGGACGGCCAGTATATGGTGGCGGACGTCGGAGAAGCCGAACCGCCCCATGAGCACAGCTATACCCAAAAGCACGACGCGGCACAGCACTGGCAGGCGTGCTCCTGCGGCGAAAGGCTGAATGTGGCAAACCATATCTACGGCGATTGGAGAGAGACGAAGCCGGCCACCGAAACCGAGGCTGGTTCCAGAGAGCGTGACTGCACGGTCTGCGACTATGTGCAGACCGAAACCATTCCAATGCTTGAACATGAGCACAGCTACGGCGACTGGCAGAAGGATGAAACCCAGCACTGGAAGGAATGCCGCTGCGGCGAGAAAACTGAAGTGGGCAACCATACTTTCGGTGATTGGACGATAACAAAGGAGCCTACCACAACCGAAACAGGTTCCAGAGAACGTACCTGCTCCATCTGCAAATATACGCAGGAAGAGACGATTCCGGTTCATGAACACAGCATCCATGATGAAGCATGGAAATATGACGATACCGAGCACTGGCAGGAATGCTCCTGCGGCGAAAGGTTGAATGTGGCCACCCATACCTACGGCGATTGGAAAGTAACCAAAGAGGCCACCGAGACCGAAGAAGGTTCCAGAGAGCGCGGCTGTGCGGTCTGTGAATATGTGCAGACTGAAGCCATCCCTGCAGCGGGAACCGGCAGCCCCCAGACTGGGGACAGCAGCGATATGGCGCTGTGGATCAGCCTGATGCTGGCCTCCTGCGGCGGCGTGCTGGGAATGCTGTTCTACAGGCGGAAAAAGGCGGTGGCCGGGAAATAAGGCTGAGTAATAAACAAAACCGGCAAAAGCGCCTGCGGGCGGGCTTCGTGCAAAATCCACAGCCCGCCCCGGCGCAGCCGGTATTTTTTCAAGAAGGGATATCCCTTCTATCCTTTGGTGGATAGCGGTACTTGTCCTCTACGGTTTGGAAATTATGCCGATGGATTTTTTTAGCAGCTCAATCACCTCGTCTTTCTCCGCCAGTTTTTTACGCAGCGCCCGCACTTCTGCCTCTAACTCCCGTTCCCGCCGGGCGTTCCGGTTTTGCCGGTCTGCCTGACCCATCTGTACTCCAGCGGCTTTCAGCCAACTGCGCAGCGTGTCAATGCAGATGCCAAGCTCCTGGGCCACCTCTTTGCTGGGCCGTCCCTGCTCTGTCACCATCCGCACTGCCCCTGCCCGGAACGCCTCATCATAGCGCGGCGGCGCTGCTCTCTTTTTGCTGTTTTTGTCGTTTGTTTTCATCTTCTTTGTCTCCCTTCCTTTCCATTATATCTCGTTTCTTTCTGTCCATCAATTCGGGAAGGGGGCCATGGCCTTTTCTGTTGGTAGTTACCAACAGAATTTTAGCCGATTGAGAACGAACACACACCTACACCCCCACCGGGGTACCCAAAGGAGGCAATTCATGCGGCGATTTACATGGAAATTGAAAACAAAGATATATGGCAGCTTCGTATTGACAAAAGCCCCGAAAGGGGAAGCAACGGCTATTCCGGGCGAAACGCCCGAGAACGCATAAATGATGTGAGAAAAGGACAGGAGGAGGACACACAATGAAACCAAAGCGAATCATCAGTTTTCTACTTGCAATCTGCCTTGTTGTAGGACTTATGCCAACGGCGGCATTTGCGGCAGGAACAGACACAGGAAAGGCGATCCAGCTTGTGGACAGCGGAACCGCTGCAAATATCAGCGGCGGACAGGCAGACAACATTTATTTTGGTACATACCAGCAGAGCAGTGACGGAAACAGCGGCTACAACATCGACCCGATCAAGTGGCGGGTGCTGGAAAATGCCAATGGACAGCTGTTCCTGCTTTCCGACCAGAACCTGGATGTATTTCAGTATCACACGGATAGTGAAAGCGTCACATGGGAAAAGAGCACCATGCGCTCCTGGCTCAACGGGTACAGTGCGGAGCAAAATACCGGCGGCAGCAGCGGGATTGATTATACAAGCGATAATTTTATCGGTACCGCTTTTTCGGAGAAAGAGCAGGGGGCGATCGCGGATACAACCGTTGTCAATGACGATAACCCGGACCATAACACAGAGGGCGGCAACAACACCACCGATAAAATCTTTCTTTTGTCGATTGCGGAAGCAAACAACGGCAGCTACTTTGCCAATGACAGCAGCCGTATCGCGACCAATACTGCCTATGTAGCAGGCGGCGGGGAAATCGGTGGCAATATGTTGTACGGTGTCGGCGAAGCCGACTACTGGTGGCTGCGCTCCCCCGGCGACCTTGATCACCGCGCGGCGGGTGTGAGTGTCGACGGCGGCGTGGGTGGATACGGCTATAGTGTGCGCATCGCTTACCTCGCCGTTCGTCCCGCTTTTAATTTAGATCTGACATCTGTCCTCTTCACATCTGCCGCCGCAGGCGGCAAATCCGCAAGCGGCATGGACAGCGGATTAACGGCGGTAGGCGATTATGACGGCAGCGAATGGAAATTGACGCTGCTTGACGAAACCCGCGAGTTTGCCGTGACGGAACAAACCGTCAGCGGGGCCCCCGGCGGTACCATTACGCTGAATTACACCGGGGCGACCACCGGAGAAAATGAATATATCTCCGTTATCATTGCGGACGAAAACGGCGCACAGTATTATGGCAGAGTGGCGCAGCCGGACAGTGCAGACGGACAAGTGAAAATAAAAATTCCGGATTCCCTTGCAGCCGGGGAGTATACCCTTAATGTGTTCAGCGAGCAGTATAACGGCGACTACAAGACCGATTATGCCAGCGCCTTTGCAGAGGTTGCTCTCACCGTTGAGGAAGCTGCTGCACCGGGAATTGACACCGGCAAGGCCATCCAGTTTGTGGACAGCGGAACCGCTGCAAATATCGGCGGCGGACAGGCAGACAATATTTATTTTGGCACCTATCAGCAGAGCAGCGACGGAAGCGGCGGCTATAACACCGACCCGATCAAGTGGCGGGTGCTGGAGAATGCAGACGGGCAGCTGTTCCTGCTTTCCGACCAAAATCTGGACGTATTTCAATATCATACAGATATTGAGAGCGTAACATGGGAAACCAGCACCATGCGCTCCTGGCTCAACGGGTACGACGCGTCGCATAATACCGGCGGCGATAGCGGGATTGATTATACCAGCGATAACTTTATCGGCACCGCCTTTTCTGCCAAAGAGCAGGCGGCCATCGCAGATACAGAGGTTTTCAATGACGATAACCCAACTAATGGCACAGAGGGCGGCAACAACACCACCGATCAAATCTTCCTTTTGTCGATTGCGGAAGCGCAGAACAGCAGCTATTTTGCCGATAACAGCAGCCGTATTGCGACCAATACAGCCTATGTAGCAGGCGGCGGGAAACTCGGTTCAAGCTATATGAACGGTGTCGGCGAAGCCGACTACTGGTGGCTGCGCTCCCCCGGCGACAATGATAACCTCGCGGCGGCTGTGTATGGCGTCGGCGGCGTGTCTAGCTTCGGCGGTATTGTGGACGACGGGTACTACGCCGTTCGTCCCGCTTTTAATTTAGATCTGACATCTGTCCTCTTCACATCTGCCGCCGTAGGCGGCAAATCCGCAACCGGCATGGACAGCGGATTGACGGCGGTAGGCGATTATGACGGCAGCGAATGGAAATTGACGCTGCTTGACGAAACCCGCGAGTTTGCCGTGACGGAAACGGAAGTCAGCGGGATCTCCGGCGGCACCGTTACGCTGAATTACACCGGGACGACCACCGGGACAAATGAATATATCTCCGTTATCATTGCGGATAGCAGCGGCGCACAGTATTATGGCAGAGTGGCGCAGCCGGACAGTGCAGACGGACAAGTGAAAATAAAAATTCCGGATTCCCTTGCAGCCGGGGAGTATACCCTTAATGTGTTCAGCGAGCAGTACAACGGCGATTACATGACCGATTATGCCAGCGCCTTTGCAGAGGTTGCTCTCACCGTTGAGGAAGCTGCTGCACCGGGAATTGACACCGGCAAGGCGATCCAGCTTGTGGACAGCGGAACCGCCGCAAATATCGGCGGCGGGCAGGCAGACAACATTTATTTTGGCACCTATCAGCAGAGCAGCGACGGAAGCGGCGGCTACAACATCGACCCGATCAAGTGGCGGGTGCTGGAAAATGCCAATGGACAGCTGTTCCTGCTTTCCGATCAAAATCTTGATGTGTTTCAGTATCACGTGGACTATGAGAGCGTAACGTGGGCAACCAGCACCATGCGCTCCTGGCTCAACGGGTACAGTGCGGAGCAAAATACCGGCGGCAGCAGCGGGATTGATTATACAAGCGATAATTTTATCGGTACCGCTTTTTCGGAGAAAGAGCAGAAGGCTATCGCGGATACAACCGTTGTCAATGACGATAACCCGGACCATAACACAGAGGGCGGCAATGACACTACCGATCAAATCTTCCTTCTCTCTATAGAAGAAGTACAGAATGCGGACTATGGCTTTACCGATGACAGCAGCCGTATTGCTACCAATACTGCCTATGTAGCAGGCGGCGGGGAAATCGGTGGCAATATGTTGCACGGTGTCGGCGAAGCCGACTACTGGTGGCTGCGCTCCCCCGGCGACCTTAATCACCGCGCGGCGGGTGTGGCGGCGGGTGTGAGTGTCGACGGCGGCGTGGGTGGATACGGCTATAGTGTGCGCATCGCTTACCTCGCCGTTCGTCCCGCTTTTAATTTAGATCTGACATCTGTCCTCTTCACATCTGCCGCCGCAGGCGGCAAATCCGCAAGCGGCATGGACAGCGGATTAACGGCGGTAGACGATTATACCGGCAGCGAATGGAAATTGACGCTGTTAGACAAAAGCCGCGATTTTTCTATTTCCAATGCAGCGATTGAAGGAAGTACCGTAACCTTTTCCTACTCTAATGCGAAAACCGGGGAAAATGAATACATTTCCGCTGTTATCGAGAATAACGGCGAAATTACCCATTACGGGCGCATTTTACAGTTGGACGGTACGACGAATAGCGCAAGCGGAACGGCAAGTCTTACGATCCCTGCGGGTGTAACGCTAAGCGATACGGTAAAGCTGTATGTATTCAACGAGCAGTACAACGGCGGCGAACAAGACGATACCAAACTGACTGATTACGCCAGCGCGTTTGAAACGGTTGCACTTACCGTTTCCAGCGATACCACCGCGCCTACGCTGACACCGGGCAGCGCGACCCGCGACAGCGAAACAGCCGCGACGGTGAAGTTTACCAGCGACGAGGCGGGCGAATATTACTATGCAGTCGTGGAAAGCGGCGATACCGCCCCGACCATAGACACCACCGGGGATGGGACTACCTGTATTAGCGGAACGAATACCATTTCCATCAGCGATCTTACAGATACAGCAGCAAAGGACATTTACATTGTGGCGAAAGACGCGGCGGGGAATGTGAGCCAAAGTCTGAAAATCACCATACCCGCCATTTATACCCTCACCGTCAACTTGAACGGAGGCAGTGGAAACACGACCGGCGGCGTATATCCTGCGGGCGAAGAGGTCAATATCGACGCGGGCAGCCGCAGCAATTACCGCTTTACGGGCTGGACTTCCTCAAACGGTGGCACCTTTGCCGACGCTTCCAGCGCAAACACCACCTTTACCATGCCCGCAGCCGATACGACCATTACGGCAACTTGGAGTTATAACGGCGGTGGCGGCGGTTCCAGCGATGATGACGATGAGCCTGATCAGCTCGCCGACCCTGACGACACCGGCGTCTCCGACCTGCTGAACACCAAGGACCACATCCAGTACCTGTTCGGCTACCCGGACGGCACCTTTGGCCCGGAGAACAACATGACCCGCGCCGAGGTGGCGCAAATGTTCTACAACCTGCTCCTGGACCAGGATGTGGAGATTACCAAGACCTTCGACGATGTTCCCGCCAACGCCTGGTACGCCAAGGCCGTGAATACGTTGGCCAGCTTGGACATCATCTCCGACGTGGACGAGGACGATTGGTTCTACGACGCGGTGGTGAACTCCATCCAGTACGGCTGGATCCACGGCTACGGCGATGGCACGTTCCGTCCGAACAACCCCATCACTCGCGCGGAAGTGACGGCCATTGTGAACAACATGCTGGGCCGCGCCGCTGACGAGGACTTCGTGGACGAGCACGCCGAAGAACTGACCCAGTTCTCTGACATTGAGAAGCATTGGGCCTACTACCACATCGTCGAGGCCACCAACGACCACGACTATACCAAGCCCTCCTCCGGTGAGAACTGGACGAGGCTCAACTGATCTTCTATTTCAAAACGCAAAAATATCCCCAGGGCATTGCCCTGGGGATCAGCCTGTCGAAAAAGTCCAGCGAAAGCTGGGCTTTTTCGCATGTATAAGATAGGTGTAAAATCGTGAAAAATCATCGGGGAGGGAACGCCACGGAATTCCAAAACACTTACACCAAGCGCAGCCCATTGGGCCACTATTTTCTTCTGCCAAATGAGGTCTTCACGCTGGGATTGGCCCCAGGTGAGCTGTCAATCTACGCCTACCTGATGTTCTGCGAGGACCGGGAAACCCACAAGTGCTGGCCCAGCATCGGGAAGATATGCCAGCACACCGGGATGAGTGCCAACACGGTTGCGAAATACATTCGCCAGCTAGAGGAGAAGCAACTCATCAACGTGGAACCCACCAAGGTGTGCACCAAGTCCGGCGAGGTGCGGAATGGAACCCTACAGTTCACTATCCGCCCCATCCAAGAAGCTGTCAACTACTACCTGGAGCGCCAGCTGGCGGGGCTGCCGCAAAAGAAGCGTACCAGGAAAAGACGGTGAAAACCAAACTCGCCCCTGTATGCCCCTGTGTGCGGTTTTGAGGGCCAGGTAGGGAAACGACACCAGGGAAGCAGCAAACCCGCCCTGTTGGAGCCGTGTGAGCCGGTTGTGGCCAGCGGTTGCCAAAGGCAACTGCCAAGGAGAACCCGAAACCCTAAAGATGAGCAAAATCCCGCCCCTCCCCCTTTAGGGGGAGGGGTGAGCTCGTTCTGGAGAGAAAACCCAAACTCGCCCCTGTGTGGCCCTGTGTGCGATTTTGGAGGCCAGGTAAGGAAACGACACCAGCAAGACGGGTTACCGGCCCCGTTGGAGTTGTGTGAGCCAGTTGTGAGCGAATCGGGGAGCAGCGGCCAACCCTAGGTGAGAGAAAGCTGGTTTCGTCTCCACTCAGAAAGAGGTGGCTGAGGGAAACTGGGGATAGGCAGAAAAAGAAAAAGCTGACCCAGGCGGGCCTGCAAAGGCAGCGCAGTGAGGCACGGGATGGCCCCGATGAAAAGCGGAATTTTACTCCACTCAAAGGCTGGATTGGAGAAGGCTGAGGCAGCCTGTATTGCCGAAACATTAAGCAGTGGAGATAGGGTGTGAAAAAAGAGCAGGTTAAAGGGTGTGGGTCGGTGAACCGCCCCACACCCGGCTCACAGCGCCCGGCAGAGCCGGTCACTTCGGGCTTTTCGCAAGGGGTCAAAATCTCAAAAATTGGGGGTCAGATTTCGGGCCTTGGGATCAAATTGGGGGTCACGGCAGGGGTCGGGAATATGGATAAAGCCCAGTGCAGAGCGATTCCACTATGGGTTACGGCGGGGGTCACGATAGGGGTTGCGGCAAATTTCGGGTGATTTTTCGCAAGTCGAGTGGCGGGCAGCTTTCCGGCCCCAATAGCGGTGCATGAGAGCGAAAATTATTTCCTTTTTTTCTGATCATAACCAGCCGGGGCCACCTCAAAATTTGCGCCGCATAAACAAAGAGTAGGGCCGAAGAAATTTACCAGCCTGGCGGTAGAGGTAAAACCACCAAAAGGTGGGACAATTTTTCTCCGCCCGGTTTGAAAACTAGGGGTGGACATAGGCAGGCGTTATACGGTAGTGTTGGTGGTTGAACAAAACACCCGGAAGGAGGAACCACCAACCATGCCAAAGAAACGACTTACCACCAACGGCAATGTTTTTCGCCGCACAGACGGCCGCTGGCAAAGCGTGATCTGGTATTTTGACGAACAAGGAATCAAGCGCCGCAAAGTGTTCTTCAGCAAAACCAAGACAGAGGCCCAGCAGAAAATCACAACTTACATCGCTCAATTCAACGAGGAAATCCGTAACTCGGATGAGTCGCAGAAAGCCATAAAGGACAGCCTGACCCACTGGCTCCAAATTTTCAAGTTCCCCTCGGTGGAAAGGACAACATACGACCGGCTGGAATGTACAGCCCAACACCAAGTGTTCCCGCTGATTGGGGAGAAAATCGTGGGGGACATCACTGCTGCCGACCTGAAATCCGTGCTCAACCATTGGATGGAGCAGGGCTACGCCTACACCACCGTGAAGAAGGTACACATCCTGCTGAATGAATTTTTCCGCTACTTAACGGAGGAAAATTTCATCCAGAAGAACCCCATGCAATCCGTGCCGATGATGAAGCGGGCCAACTTCCTGGCCGCTCAGGACAAGGAATGTGTCTCGGAGCAGGAGCAGGTAACCGTGTTCACTCCCACGGAAATCGCCAAGTTTAAGCGGGAAGCCTTTTCTACATTTTCCAACGGCAAGCGCAAATATCAGCAGGCATCAGCCTACATCCTCATGCTCAACACAGGACTAAGGACAGGCGAATTACTGGGCCTCCTTAACAGCGACATCGACTTGCAAAAAAGAGTTTTATGCCTGGAGCGTGGCGTAAAAGAGGTGTGGCGGCGGGACGGCCTGCAAGCCGAGCCGGGCCGTGACGTGAAAGTTGGCAAGCTGAAATCAGCCACCAGCAAGCGAACTGTGCCTCTCAACGACACGGCAATCGCCATGATCGAGGACTTGAGAAAGGAAGCCTACTTCGGCGAGGACACACCGCTGGTGCCGGATGAGCATGGGGATTTCACTAGGCCGGTAAACTTCCGCAAGCGTTACTACCGCATTTTAGCGGCGGCGGGCATTGAGAAGAAAGGCCTGCACAGTTTGCGCCACACGTTCGCATCCAACTTGGTGAATGGCATTAAGCAAGAGGACGGCACCATAAAATCCCTGACGCCAAGGCAAGTAGCTGACTTGTTAGGCCACTCCACCTCACAGATTACGGAGCTGTACTATGTCAAGAAAGACACGTCCCGACTGAGCGGTATTACGAATGACTTCAACCTGTGAAGTGTAACCTTTTGGACCATATGAAATACCAGAGAAGAGTAGCTGGATTATAAATTTCCTATTGACTATTGACCTTCACGGAACGTCATAGAGTAAAATGAGGACGTCGAAAGGAGATGGCAGCTGTGAGAACGGTAAAAGAAATTTCTGATTTGACGGGCATCAGTGTCCGTGCACTGCACTACTATGATGAAATTGGGCTTCTCAAGCCAACGGCTAAAAGCTCAGCAGGATATCGGCTATATGATGACAAATCGCTGGAAATCTTGCAGCAGATCCTGTTTTTTCGTGAACTGGATTTTCCACTCAAAGAAATCAAAGATATGCTCGGGAAATCATCTCTTGAAACTGACCGGGTCTTGCAGATGCAGAGAGCCTTGTTAATTGCAAAGAAAGAGCGACTCGAGCGGTTGATTGCGCACATCGACAGAATATTAACTGGGGGTCAAACAATGAATTTTGAAGCGTTCAGTAAAGCAGAGTTAAAGAAACTTTATCAGACCATGATAGAAAACATGACTGCTGAACAAAAGGCGGAGTTTCTTGAGAGATACGGTAACGTGGAAACGGGGAGAGAAAAGTTTTTGGAAAAGGCTGAAACCGAAGCCGCACAGCAGAATTTTCAAAAAGTTGTGGAATGGTATGGGGGTGAAGAAAAGGCAATGAATGCCAGCAAAAACGCTAAGGGTGCAGAAAGTATTCAGGATTACCAAAAACAACTCGATGAAATAATGCGGAAACTAGCCGAGAAAAAAGAGGAGTCTGTAGATTCTCCTGAAGTAACTGTATTGATGGAAGAATATGATTCTGTGGTCAAGGAGATGTTCCAAATGGATGATGCCAGCAGAATAATGTTAGATATGGCCGCATCCTATCGTTCAAACCCGGAAATACAGGCGGTACAGGATGAGATGTATGGAGAAGGCGTAACGGTGTTCTTGGCAAAGGTCATGGAAGCCTTTTATCGGAACAGATGATCTAGTGCGATTTGTTAAGTGGCAGAGTGCACAAAAACGAAGCCGCAAATTTTGTGGGTCAAAAGAGGACAAAAATGGAGAAACGCACCCGGAAATGCCCGAAAAAGGCGAAACCGGGTGCGTTTTGGGTGCTGGAGGGGATGAGAACGGTTGCAGGCAGGTGCAAACGGATGCAAAAAAGCTATAACATTTAGCGTGGACTCAGTCTCGCCTGCCGGCTCGGTCGGGCCTGGACGGTCGCCACAGGCGACCAGCGCCCCACGACACGCACCGCAGGCGGGCCCGCGGGCGCACCTTGTTGCCAAATCCTACCGCACACTAACGAAAAAGTCAGGTACCGCACAAGCGATACCTGACTTTTTTGGCAGGGGCAGAAGGACTTGAACCCTCGGCACGCGGTTTTGGAGTGGATGTGGAAACACAACAGCGAGAACAGGAAAGAGGCAGTGTTGACGGGTTCTCACGAAGAAGCCACAAAAGAGTGGTGCTGGTTTGGTGCTGCGAGGGATTTTCAAGGTCAGAGTGCTCCCAAAAGACGGGGTAAGAATCATAAAAGCACATTTCAATTAATGCCCGATTTAAGAAGATGGGAGAAAAGAAAGCCGGTACGCTTCCAATGCGCACCAGCTCTTTTCAAATATCCGATTTATTTTGCTTTTGTTTTGCTGGCCTTTGCCGCTACCGGCACCAGAAACAGGGCGGGTAGTAGCAGGAGGGCTGTGCAGGCCAGCCCACAGGGAACGGAGACCTGCTGGGCCACTAGGCCCACGATAGGCCCGCCGATGATCTGCCCGAAAGAGTCCAGCTGGCCGCTGGCGGAGAACATAGTGGCGCGCATCCGCTCCTCCACGTGATCGTTCATCCAGGCGGCGAGCACCGGCTCTTTGAGGGTACGCATCAGCCCAGCCAGCAGGAATATCAGGAGCAGGAACCAGAAATTCCCTCCAAAGGCGAACAGTAGCAGGCACACGATATACCCGGCGCTGGTGAACAGCACGACTCCCGTGCGGCTGACGCTGCTCCGCTTTTCCATTCGGGCAATGAGCACTCCCGAAGCGAAAATGCCCAGCCCACTTCCCAAGAGGCTCATAAAGCCGAACCAGGTGACGCTGTTCAGCGGCCCGAAAGTAGGCATCGCTGTGTCGTTTAAGAAGTGGGCAGTGGAAAGTCGGTCAAAGCCCTCGCTGGCAAGTCCGCCGCAGAAAGTGATGAGCAACAGCGCCAGCAGCACCGGCGCCCCCTTCACAAAGCGCAGGTTCAGCCGAAAGAGGTTGATAAAATCATTTAGCAGCCCCTGGCGGTCCTCCAGGGCGGGGGAAAAATGCTCCTCCGGCATGACGCGCAGGAGGACAATCCCCAACACAAGGCACAGAGCTCCGGCCAAGATGATAGGAAGCTGCAGGTTCAGGTTCCCCAGCAGGGTGCCGATTATCACACCGAGGATGCCCCCGGTCTGGGCAAGCTGCCCACCCCGCAGGAACACCTTGTCCATGGGACGGCCCCCCTCTTCCGAGGCGATCCAGGCCTCCAGCGCCCCGGTGAGGAAAGTGTCCCCGCAGCCCCAGACCACCTGGGCCAGCAGCACGGTCCCAAACCAGGGCAGGGAGCCCTCCATGAGGAAACCAGCCCCATAGAGGAAGATGCCGATGAGCACCGAGCGCCGGCGGCTGTACAGGTCGGCCACCACGCCGGTGGGCACCTCAAACAGGAAACATGAGGTCTCTAAAACAGTCCCCACCAGCACCAGCTGGAAAGGGCCCAGCCCCACCACTTCCAAGTGGTACACCATAGAGAGCACGGTGGCCATGGAAAGCAGCAGGGAAAAACAAAAGCGGAAAAACAGATAGACAGAATAAGCCTTGGGCTTTTTAGAAAACATGAACGACTTTCTCCTTTACGAATCAGTGGGTCTTTCGGCGGCTCGAAAAACAAGCGCCCCAAGCTCCTCGGCTCTCTTTACGCCGTCAGCGGCAAAGGGCCTCCAAAGCTCCCATAGAACTCAGGGTGGACTTGCTGGTTTTGCAGACTGACATGATAGTACCTCCCAAAATAAACTTGATAGATAGACGGCCATGCCGCCTTGCCTATCATCATAGCTGCGGTGTTTCTTTTTGTCAAGGGGGAAGAAAATGTGGTCAGGAATCGAATTTTTATGGATAGTCCGGGAGAAATCCAAGCCTTTTGCATACCCAAAAGAGAGGGAGGGCCACCTCAAAATTTGAGGTGGAGAAAACAAAGAAAAGATCTTTGCTAAAATGACCCATCCAAGAGGCGGTAGATTACAACCTGAAGCGGGATTTTGAGGCTCTGCCAGAACAAAGACACGCGAAGAAAAATCGGTGAAACAAGACTTGCCTCTGTGTGGCCCTGTGTGCGGTTTTGAAAACCGGGTAGGGAAACGACACCAGCAAAACGGGTTCCCCGCCCTGTTCGAGCCGTGTGGGGCAGTTGTGAGCGAATCCAGGAAACCGGGACAGGCCAGATTCGGGAACAGGTTGGCCTTTCCCCGTAGGGTAAAGGCCAGGAGAGAATGAGCGTGAAAGAGAAAAGCCCTCTGTGGCCCTGCGTGCGGTTTTGGAGGCCAGGTAAGGAAACGACACCAGCAAGACGGGTTACCGGCCCCGTTGGAGTTGTGTGAGCCAGTTGTGAGCGAATCGGGGAGCAGCGGCCAACCCTAGGTGAGAGAAAGCTGGTTTCGTCTCCACTCAGAAAGAGGTGGCTGAGGGAAACTGGGGATAGGCAGAAAAAGAAAAAGCTGACCCAGGCGGGCCTGCAAAGGCAGCGCAGTGAGGCACGGGATGGCCCCGATGAAAAGCGGAATTTTACTCCACTCAAAGGCTGGATTGGAGAAGGCTGAGGCAGACTGTATTGCCGAAACATTAAGCAGTGGAGATAGGGTGTGAAAAAAGAGCAGGTGAAAGAGTAGGCGCCTAAGAGCGGCGCCTACTCGGAATCACTTCGCCCGGCAGAGCCGGTCGCTACGGGCCTTTTGCAAGGGGTCAAAACCTCAAAAAATAGGGGTCAATTTTCGGGCCTTGGGGTCAAGCTGTGGGTCGTAGATGACGGATTATCCCAGTGTAGAGCCATTCCCTACGGTGTCAGGATAGGGGTTACAACAATTTCCTGCTATCAGCAGGGCAAGCAGAGCGCTCGGCTGTCCGCCGAGCACAATTGGCGGGGCTAAGCCCCAAACCCCCTTTTTGAAATCCCCTTCTTTTCCTCTGCATTAAGGAGGGTACCCCACCTCAAAAACTGCGCCGCATAAACAAAGAATAAGGCCAGTGCAAATTTCCTCGCCCAGCGGTGAAGGTAAAACCACCAAAAGGCGGGAAGATTTTTCTCCGCCCGGTTCGAAAACTAGGGGTGGACATAGGCAGGCGCTATACGGTAGTGTTGGTGGTTGATAAAACAACCCGGAAGGAGGAACCACCAACCATGCCAAAGAAACGACTTACCACCAACGGCAATGTTTTTCGCCGCACCGATGGCCGCTGGCAGAGTGTCATCTGGTACTTTGACGAGCATGGAGAGAAGAAACGAAAGACCTTCTCCAGCAAAACCAAGACGGAGGCCCAGCAGAAGATCACTAACTACATCGCTCAGTTCAACGAGGAAGTGCGTAACTCGGACGAATCGCAGAAAACCATACAGGACAGCCTGACCCATTGGCTGCAAGTTTTCAAATTCCCATCGGTGGAGCGGACAACATACGACCGCCTGGAATGCACAGCCCAGCACCAACTGTTCCCGCTGATTGGAGACAAAATCGTGGGGGACATAACAGCAGCCGATCTAAAATCCGTGCTCAACCATTGGATGGAGCAGGGCTATGCTTACACCACGGTGAAGAAGGTGCATATCCTTCTCAACGAGTACTTTCGCT
The DNA here is from genome assembly GCF_025630755.1 of Acutalibacter sp. LFL-21. NCBI lineage: Bacteria > Bacillati > Bacillota > Clostridia > Eubacteriales > Acutalibacteraceae > Acutalibacter > Acutalibacter sp. LFL-21. The sequence goes on from NZ_JAOTNT010000002.1 coordinate 89,103, forward strand.
ACTTAACCGAGGAAGGGTTCATCCAGAAGAACCCCATGCAGAGCGTTCCCATGATGAAGCGTGCCAACTTCCTTGCCGCTCAAGACAAGGACTATGTCCCAGAGCAAGAAACTGTCACGGTGTTTACGCCAACCGAAATCGCCAAGTTCAGGCGGGAGGCCTTCTCAACTTTCGCTAACGGCAAGCGCAAATACCAGCAAGCCGCTGCCTACATCCTCATGCTGAACACAGGCATGCGGACGGGTGAGTTGCTGGGCCTCCTCAACAGCGACATCGACTTGCAAAACCGAGTTTTGCACCTGGAACGTGGCGTGAAAGAAGTTTGGCGCAGGGATGGCCTACAAGCCGAGCCGGGGCGAGACGTGAAAGTGGGCAAGCTGAAGTCCGCCACCAGTAAGCGAACCGTACCGCTGAACGACACCGCCATCGCCATGATACAGGACTTGCGAAAAGAAGCCTGCTTCGGGGAGGAAACGCCTCTGGTACCGGATGAGCATGGCAACTACACCCGGCCCGTGAATTTCAGAAAGCGTTATTACCGCATCCTGGCAGCAGCTGGCATAGAAAAGAAAGGCCTACACTCACTTCGCCACACATTTGCCTCAAACTTGGTCAACGGCATTAAGCAAGAGGACGGTAGTATAAAATCGCTCACACCTAGGCAGGTGGCAGACCTGCTGGGCCACTCCACCTCACAGATCACGGAGTTGTACTACGTTAAAAAGGACACCTCTCGTCTAACTGGGATCACCAACGACTTCAATCTGTAAACGCTATGCGACAGGATGCACAAAAACGGGCCCCAAAATTTTGCACGTCCAAAAGGGCGGAAAACACAAAAATACACCCGAAAAAGCCTGAAAAAGGCAGAACCGGGTGCGTTTTGGGTGCTGGAGGGGTTGGAAGCGGTTGGGAACAGGTGCAAACGGAAGCGACAACCCACTGTCTGAACCAACGTGAACCACATAACCATGCGACACATGCAAAAAGAAAACCGGAGAAAACTCAGTGTTTCCGCCGGTTTTGTGGCAGGGGCAGAAGGACTTGGTCTCGGCTACCGCCTCGGTCGGTTCGCGGCAGAGCGCCACTGGCGCTCGCTCACCCCACGACACGCACTGCGCAGGGCGCAGCCGTGCCTTGTTGCCGAGTCCTTATGCGCGCTAACGAAAAATAGAGAGGCAAGCATAGTGCTTACCTCTCTATTTTTGTGTTTTCTTTCCAAAAATGATGCGCTCGACCAAAAAAGAGGCGAAAAGGCCAGGAGTTAAGCGGCTTTCAAGCATTTTTGCTTTTTGAAATCGGTCACTTTTCAAAAAAGATGTGGAAAACTAAGCGGGCAAATTCAAAGCGAAAATTAAAAAATTAGAGCTGCTGTCCCATCCCATACTCCGCCGCATCCTGTTCCACATCGTTTTCCGTGGAATCCACTGGGGCTGCTGAGCGAGAATAAATATTTCTAAAACTACATTGACATAGAGTAGGAGTAATCCTCCTGTTCTTCCTCGTCCTGAGAGTCCCTCTGGTCATAGGATTCTTCCCAGGCTTCTTCATCTTCCAAAGAATCTTCCAACTCGCTATCATTTATATCATCTAGCGCATTGGATTCCTCTACTTCTTCGCTGTCCTCGAACACTTCTTCCGCTTCCTGGGTTTCTTCCTCCCCGGTTTCCTCGGCCCCGTCATCCTCCTGGGGCACTTCCTCAGAACCGGCCTCAAAACCGTCCACGGGGGCGGCGTCCTGGTCGGGGGCGGGTTGTTCCTCCATCCCGGCATCGGGGCCGTCCTGGGCCTCCTGGGGGGCAAACTCGTCCTGGGATTCTTCTTGGATTTCTTGTTCTGTTTCTTCGTCCTGGGCTTGGTCATCGGATTCTCCCTCGTCCTCCTGTTCCTCCGGATGGCTGGCCTGATACTGGGCCTCGTCCTGTTCCAGCTCGGCCTCGATCAGGCCGATGACAAACTGCTTTTGGGTCATGTGGTTTCGCTCCAAGTAGGCTTTCACCCGCTGAAATAGGCTGTCCGGCACCTGGAAAGCCAGGGTTCTCATACGTTCCATATTTTTGTCCTCCTGTGTGATTTGAATTTTGGGATGCAGCTCGTGGTCTACGGCCTGGGCGATGAATTCTCCCATGGTCATGCCGTGGGCCTCTAGGTAGGCTTTCACCTCTGCGTGAAGGTCAGCCGGGATTTTCACGGTAATTCCTTTCATTTCAGGCAAAGTTGTCACTCTCCTCTAAAAAATTTTGCATGGCCTGGAGGAGCAAGTCCTCCAGCGGGATTTCCTGCTCCGCTGCCCGGTCCAGGAGGGCGGCGTACTGGGATTCGGTAAGTTGAATGGTGTAGGTGGTGTCGATACGATCACGTCCCTTCATTTATTTTGGAAATAGAAAAAGCCCCCGCTGAGTGAAACAGCGGAGGCAATCCTGTTGCATTGTGTTCTTTTTTCTGTTATGATGATGTTGCGTGGGAAACCACGCGGGAGTCTGCCAGAAAACGGTAGGCGGTTAGCCCTCCCGTAAGCGGAGGGGTCGTCCTCCATAAACCGAGAACGAAATTCTTTTGGCTGGAATCGATCAGAGGTATTCCGTCTCGCCTGCCGGCTCGGGTGCTGCTCCCCGGTGGGGAGCGCTCAGCACCGACCGATGCGGCAGCGGAGACCGGCGCTTGACGGTCGCCACTGGCGACCAGCGCCCTCCGAAAGGGGGGATTCCCATGTACATGACGCTCGCTGACTTTTGCCAGGTGATGCTCATGCTCATCGCGCTCGCAGGGTTTCTTTGGACCCTGTGGACGTACTGGAACAAAGGAAGATGACCGCCCCTCTAGCCAAAGGATTGCGGTCATCTTCTTGACTTAAAACCTGAGGGCTAAACCGTCTTACCGGCAGGCTCTCTTTCTATCTCTATTATAGCTCCAAATCGGGGCAATGTCAACCAGCACCGGCCCAATTGGGATGGTGCTTTTTCTTTGGTCAGTATATCAATTCATCGGGGCATTGTCAACCTATTCACATCCCCATTATTTGCTGCTGTTCCAAAATCTCTTGCTCCGCCAAATCCAGCCCACGGGCCAGCCTGGGGTTTGCCACCACATCCTCGAAGGAGAGCCCCAGGGAGTCCAGGGCATCTTCCACCGTGCCGGTGTAGCTGTACTCGTGGTTTTCCAGCTCATAGAGGAACATATCCTTGATGAATCCCTCTCCAGTGGGGTCTGCGTCAATAGCGGCTTGGAGTTCCCTGTGGTGCCGGGCAAATGTCTCGTGCATCAGGGGAGCGTCCTTTTTCTGGATGAATCCGCCCCAAGGGATACGGGTAATTTTGTCCAAATCCTTTTTCGGATCAAGGCCCCACTCCTTCATAACCTCGTTGAATTGCTCCTGGCTGAAGGCAAATCGCATGGGGAGGGCGTTCACCTCCCTTTGTTGGCGGTCCCTCATGACTTGATATTGGTTGATACTTTCACCCCCTTTCCAGCAAGGCAACCACCTTCCGGTTCCCATCCTTGAATGTGATTTCCAGCTTCTCCGCCGATTCCACCCGTACCGTCTCCACTACCTTGCGCACCAGGAGGTCGTCAAAGGTGAGGTCGCTTTCCTTGAATTTCGCCAGCAGGGCGGCGATCTCCGCCATCCGGGCTTCGTCCACCGCCTGGGTCTTTTGCACCGCCTGGACACCCTCCAGCTGGGCTTGGAGCTGCTCCAACTCCCGCTTGATCCGGGTGAACTGGAAGTCGTACTTGCCGTCATCGTTCTCAGCAAGGGCTTTGGCTAGGAGGGCTTTTCTCTCCTTCTGCAGTTCATTGATCTTGGTGCGGATGGCGTACTCGCTGTCCGCCGTCTCCGGGGTTAGCACCGAGCGGATACTCTGCATGGTAACTTCCACGGCTTCGTCCTTGTGGATGTATTGTTGAGAGATGGCCTCCATCACGGCGGCTTGAAGAATGGTTTCCTCGATGGTAGGCGAGTCGGGGCAGTTGGCTTTGCCGTCCAGCCGGGTGCCGCAGCGCCACATGATTTGCTTTTCGCCCTTGCGGTACCAGGTCACCCGCCGGTACAGCGCTCCGCACTTGCCGCACACCACCAGGGTGGACAGGGCATATTTCCCGCTGTACCGGCCAAAGGGAGTTTTGGCTTTTTCGGAAGTGGGACGCTTAGCGCCCCGCTTCGCCAGTTCCTCCTGCACCCGGTCGAACACCTCCTGCTCTATAATCCTGGGGAGCACGCCCTCCACATAATACTTGGGCAGGTAGCCATCGTTCTGCACCGCCCGGTCGGAGAACAGGCTGGGCCGGTAGGTCTTTTGGAGGAGGGCGTCCCCTTTGTACTTCTCATTGGTGAGGAGGGAACGCAGGGTGGCGGTGCTCCAAGTATCTTTCCCTTTGGGGCTGGGGATGTGCCTCTGGGCTAGCTTGTCCGCAATGGTGTGGAGACTGTCCCCATCCAGGAACCACCGGGCGATTTGTCGGATGACGGTAGCTTTTTCTTCATCGATTTCCACCCCGCCGTCCTGCCCTTTGCGGAACCCGTACAGGTTGGGACCGATGGAGATGGTGCCATTCTCGTAGGCTTTCCGCAGGCCCCAGCGGACGTTGCCACTGATAGATTCTGACTCAGATTGGCTGAATGCCGAGTGAAAGGCCAGGATGAGCTCCGAGTTCATGGTGCGGGTGTCCACACCTTCCTTCTCGAACATTACGCCAATGCCCCGCTCCCGCAAGGCGCGGATGGTGCGGAGCACGTCCACGGAATTTCTACCAAACCGGGAGACGGATTTACATAATATCAGGTCGATGCGACCCTCCCGGCAGGCCCGAAGCATCCGCTTAAAATCCTCCCGGTGCTTCATGCTGGTGCCGGTGATGCCCTCGTCGGCGTAGATGCCGGCGAATTTCCACTCCGTTTTGCTGTTGATTTTCTCGGTGTAGTAGGCCAGCTGGTTTTTGTAGCTGTTGATCTGTTCTTCCGAGTCGGTGGACACCCGGCAGTAGGCTGCCACCCGCAGTTTCTGGTTGGCGGCTCTGCCTGGTTCTACTTGTTTTAGAGCAGCGGGAATGATGGTGACCTTCCTCGGCTCCCGTGGGGTTGTTGACTTCACGGGGAATCACCTTCTCCCACGAACACGCCGTTTTGCAGTTTCAAGAGGATCTCCCCTTTCCGTGCGAGATGTATTTCAGAAACCGTTCTTTCGAACAGTGTCCTATCAAAGGCAGACAGCGGCCCCGCGTGGAGCAGGGTCGCTGTCAATCTATCTGTAATGTGTCGGGCGCTGTTGATTGCTTCATAGTTTTTCGCCGCACATTGCAGAGCAAGGGCAACCAGCTCATCCTCGGAAAAATTGCCGCTGTCCAGCTTGCGGAAGATTTCATTGGTAAGCCGCCGGGCCTCCATGGAGGTCACGGGGATTGTTTCTTCTTCCTTTTCTGCCAGCAAGGGTTTGTCTGCCAGTTTTTTCTGGAGGAGGAACACTCTGCGCTTGAATTCCTCGTCAGGCAGAGGAAAGAAGTATCCACACTGAGGGCACTTCCAGGTGACGGGATGCCCCATGCGGGAGTCCATCCGCCGCACCATGATGCCGCCGCAGTGGTGGCAGTGGGCCAGGCCCTTGAACAGCTTGATGTCCTCGTCCACCCGCTGTCGGTTGGTATTGGCGTTCTCTTTTTTCTGATGGGCCATCTGAAAGTCCCTTTCCTTAACAATAGGAGGATACCCCCCGTTGCCTATGTATTTGGCGTTGTCCAGGATACGCTTCACCCGGGCTTTATTCCATTGACAGCAGCCGGGGAGGTATTCCACCAGCTTGGCGGTGAGGTGGGCGGCAATCTTGCTGAGAGGTTCCCCGCCGAGGTACGCCGCGAACACGGCCCGGACGGTCTGGCTCTCCTGGGGGTGTGCCGCCAGGACACCGTTCTGATACTGATAACCGAATGGGATGCTGCGGTTTCTCACTGGGGGATCACCTCCTTGAGTTCCAGTCCACACTTTAATTTGAAGAGCAACTCTGTATTGCTGATGGGCACGATTTTTTCTACCAGCTGGTCGAATAGGTCCATGTCGAATTCCCAGGGGATCTCCGGGAGAGCGGCCAGTGTGTCCTGTAATTCTCTCAGTTTGTCCAGGGTTTCCAGGGCCTTGCTGCCGTGGATGATTTTCCCGCGCTGGTCACTTAGCTTCTTCCGCTGGGAAGCCAGGGCATCGCTCTGCTCTCGGAAGTCCCTGTCCTCAATGAAGCCCTTGTTGTGGAGCCGCTGGAGAGTGTGGGCTTTTTCGTTCAAGTCCGCCAGGGCGGTGTTCAGCTCGTAGAGCTTGGCGTTTCCCAGCTCCTGCCGGGCGGCGATTTCTTCCAGGAGGGAAAGGGACCCTTGCAAGATGCTTTCTTGATTGGTATACAGCTTCCCCACCATGGCGAGAAACGCCATTTGTATATCCGATTCTTCTAACCGGGGAGATTGGCAATGGCTTTGTCCGCGATTTCGCAGACTGCATACCCAGTGCTCTTTTCCGCGGGATTTTACTTTTCGGTATTTGTACCCACATTCGGGGCAGACAATGGGCAGCTCCGCATGGAGACGTGTTCTCTGTCCATTGTCCCTTTTTTTGATTAATTCTTGCGCGGCCCGAAACGTAGCTTCGGAAATGATGGCAGGGTGAGTGTCAGCGGCGTAATACTGATTTACCTGCCCGTGGTTTCTCTGCTTTCGTGCCGGAAAACCTGAAGTGAAAGTCTTTTGAAGCAGTGCGTCTCCACAGTATCGTTCATTGGCTAGAATGTAGTGGATTCCTGCGATATTCCACTGGGTGTTTCCAAATCGGGTGGGAATCTCACGTATTGTCAAGTCATCAGCGATTGCCTGTTTTCCTTCTCCGGCAAGAAAACGCTCAAAAATCTCTTGAATAATGAGCGCCTGTTGCGGATGTGGAAGAAGTTTTCCATTTTCCAGAGTGTAGCCAAAGGGAGAACGGCACCCTAAAAACGTCCCGTTTTCCATCCGCTTCTGATAGCTCCACCGCATATTCTTGGAGATGGAGGTGCTTTCCTCCTGGGCGGCCATGGCCAGCAGGGTCAGCTGCATCTCTCCCAACATTTGGGAGGTGTCAATGCCCTGCTCCTCAAAAACAACGACCACGCCCAAGTCTTTTAACTCGCGCGTGGTTTCAATCAATTCTAGAGTATTGCGGGCGAACCGGGAAACGGACTTCACCAGGATGCGGGAGATTTTTCCAGCCCGGCAGTCTTGGAGCATCCGCTTGAACTCGTCTCGTTTTTCCAAGCTGGTGCCGGTAATGCCCTCGTCCGCGTAAATATCCGCCAGCTCCCAGCCAGGGTGCTGGGCGATGAAGTTGGTGTAGTAGCCAATCTGGGTGCGGTAGGAGTTCAGCTGATCCTTGGAGTCGGTGGACACCCGGCAGTAAGCCGCTACCTTTTCCAGTGCATCGTTTTGCGGTTGATATGGCTGAATGATCTGCACTTGGGCCACTTTCTCTCACCTCCACCACGGACATTACCAGAATCCGGGGCGGAAGTCCATACCCAATGTGGCTAGATGTACTCCCTCCCCGGGCGGAAAATTTCGGCGTTGTACCTACAAACTATTTCGTACTCGGTTTCGCTCAATAGACCCTGTTCCAGCAGAAATCGCAGGGCTTTTTTAGCGTAATAGTAGTTGATGGAATTCTCCAGTTTCACGGTGGAACCTCCCTCCAAGGTTCAATTAAAAAGAAAGACATCTATCCCTCAAACGGAATAGATGCCTTTTTTTCTGCTGCAAATTTACTCGTCCACATTCCCCAGGATGATGTCCAGCATCTGCCTGGGGGTCACGATATAGGGTTTTTCCGGGAAGTGGCGGATGCTGCCGGTGACAAGGTACGCATCCTCTGATTTTCGCTGTTCCATCACCACTTCGAAAAATACCCGGTCTTTGGGGTCGGGGAGTTCTGCGTCCAACTCTGGGGCGTCAACAAACACACCACATTGATGGATCTCCGCCAGGATATCGTGGATCACGCTTTCGGGCAGATGAAATTTTGGCCGGCTCAATACAGCTTGGTATTCACCCATGATAGCCTCATTCAGTAAGGGGACGATTACCCCGCTGAAGGCAAGCTCCAGGACATTCCCAGGTACCGAGTCCCACTTCAGCATGGCGGACACCAGGACGTTGGTATCAATGACAGCGTAGTATTTCACGACAGCTTCCTCGTCTCTGCGATTTCCTCGTTGATCTCATCCAGCGTCATGTCTGCGATGCCTTCCGCAGCGGCGATCCGGCTGGCTTCTTTCATCGCCGCCATGCCTCGGTTCTCGGAGATATCATCCACTTTCATACTGAAGGGGATGCCATTTTCCTGAACGAGCCGCGAGATGCACATCCGCAGATAGGTTGCAAGGTCGATGCCCAGCTTCTCGCAGATCCCCACTGCTTTGATGCGGGAGGTTTCATCCGCTCGAAATTGCACTAAAGTGTTGGCCATAGCAATTCCTCCTTCTTTTTTGGTACTACTATTATACCACAATGTGTTTGCAAATGCAATCATTTGATTACTCCTTTTCTTTGCTTCAAGACACAAGGACGGGCGCAGCCGAACACGCTGTGCCCGTTTGTTCTATCTTGAACTCTGATTTCAGTCTTATACCAGTATTTGCCTCGCTTCCCCTGGCTGGGAGTGTACAACACGGGCAGCGGCTTGCCTGCCCTCATGGTAATCTTAACCCCCAGCGGTTCTCGCCGGGCCGCCCCCATTGCGTGATTCTGTGGCTGGACGGAAGTGCCCGATGCCCTCTGCCGCTCGCAGCCCAGGCGGGTGCCGCCCGCCTGCTGGGAATTCTCCCGGTGGCTCCTGGTCAGAGGGTGCCGTATGCGTACACTGACTTGTTCGGTTTTCAAGGTGCGGATGATAAGTGAAAGGACTCCGCCCGTTCTTTTTTCTGCCTGTTATTCGGCGCAAGGAAAAGGGCGGATGATTTGTCCTTTCACCCTCTAGGCAGCGAGAAGGGCGATTTTATAACCCCCTTTTTAAAAGTTTTTGAAATTTGTGCAGATGCTTCAAAACTGCAACTTGTGAAATGTGCAATTTCACGGCGATTTCGGACTGTGTATAGCCGGCGACTGCCAGCAGGAGGATCTCCTTATCCCGCATGGACGCCCTTTGGGACAGGCCTGGTAAGATGTTCTCCAACTGGGTGTCCAGGTCTTTCTTGGGCTGGGAAAAGTATTCCACGGGGTTGTCCAGGCGGGGATCGTCCCAGTATTCGATCCGGGAAGGAGTTTTGTCCTGGAAAGTGCGCTCCTTGCGGAAAACTTCCTCATCGAACTCCCGCATGGCGGCGATGAACTCCGGGCTCATGCCGGCCTCTATGTACAGCTTGAGGTTTTTGGCCCACTCTTGTTCGAATTCTTTTTTGAGCTCTGTATAGCTTTTTCCCATGATGGGTGCCTCCATTCTGATTTCAGGTTTTTGGGTGACCGAAATCAGAATGGTGGGGAGCGGCAACGGGAAAAAGAAAAGTGTTTTCTATATGAGGTTTTACTCCTATATAAAAAAACCGCAGCCCAGCGGACTGCGGCATAAGGACAGTATCGTGCGGCGGGGGCAGCGGCTTCAGAAGCACAAGCCACACCCGTCGTAAATCGTTACACAGAAAAAGGACCTATCCCCCTGTCTGCAAATTACAGGCAGGAGGGCAGGCCCTTTTCCTTGGGGGATCGTGGTTTACTTGCGCAGCTCTTCGGGCAGTTCGGGTTCATAGCCAAAGCCAATAGAAGCTACCCCAGCACCGGCGGAAGCAATCATCTCAATGATAGATGCCAGGAATGCGAACAAAGATGTCATTGTTTTACTCTCCTTCCATTTAAGGTGACTAGCATCATAACAGCAACCGCTGCTAACGACATGGTGGAGACGATCACATAAGGCGGAAAGATCCGCCAAAAGAAAAGAAGCAGAAAAAGCGAACTCTCTATGGAAACCAGAACAACAGCGATCTTTCGGTTCTTCCGGTAGGTTTTCTCGAACAACGGATGGCGTTTGTTTCGAATCGGAGAAAGAACCATCACGACTACACATGACGCCACAACGATTACAGGGAGCAGATGATACAGCTGAAAGCGCACGATCCAGTAGCTTGCTCCCACCACGGCGAGGTAAACGGAGTTTGTGAGCAGGAAACAACGGGCATAGGTAGGGGCGTGGTATCCGCCGCCAAAGAGGCGAAGGAAGAAGAATACACCCAGGAACAGGAAAGCGGAGGGGGCATCCCCCAACAATATCCCTAAAAGTACAATGGAACACATGGACGCCAAAGTGGACAGGCTTAGCTGGATGCCGTAGGTGTATATCACCTTTTTTCGCTGGTCAAGGGGACAATGTAGGTAAAGCTGGTCAGTTAGACGAGATGCGATATTTTCTAACATTGAATCACCTCTCTTTTGTATGATGATATTCTAGCAAACATGGATAAAAAAATCAGCAATTTTGCGCGAACTGCTGATTTTTATGTATTAAATTGTAGAAAAGCAGAGAAGAGCTTCCGAATGGAACGTATGGTCTTCATAGGAGTTGGTCAGGTAGCCATTGTACTTGTCTACCGTATCTTGGATGCTCTTCAGCCCCAGCCCGTGGAACTCGGGATCTTCTTTATTGGTAACGAGCCGGCCATCTGCCGTAAAGGGGTTTCGATAGGCGGAGTTTGTCACCTGGATCACAACAAAACCCTTATTCTGGTGGATGGACACCTGAATAAACCGGCGCTGAGAGTCGGGGATCTTCTTGCAGGCGTCCAAGGCGTTTTCCACTTGGTTTCCCAGAACTGCGCACAGATCTATGGGGGCGATCTGCGAAAGGTTGGAAGAAAGCTCCACATTGTATTGGAAGTCGATCTTGGAGCGGGTCGCCTCCGCTGCGGAGCAGTTGATGACAGCGTCAATGATGTCGTTTCCGCAGCTGCACATTCGGACGTCTCGATAGGAAACATCCAGAAGGGACTGGACATATTCCTCAGTTTTCTGATCCCCGGCCTGTTCGGCAAGCCCCAATATCGCTTGGAGGTGGTGGTGAAAATCGTGGATGCGCTTGGCGTTTTCCTGCAGATCCTGGTGGAGCGTCTGATAATTCTTCTCCATAAGGCGGTCTGTTTGCTGCAGCACCAGGCGCTGCGCCCGCTCCTGATCCCTGGCTGAGATCGTCAACAGCAAGAGGGAAAATACCAGGAAGAACAGCAACAGAACCAGAAACGATACAATAGACGCCTGACGCATGGTATGGATATCATGAGAAAGGATGGCGTTCATCAAATATTGAGTAACCCCGTAGGCAAATGCACTGCCAATGAGGAGAGAAACAAGCCATCTGTTCTTCAATGCGGACAATCGATGAAGGCGCTTTCGGAAGATGAGATAGATAGCAATATCAGTGGATTTGTCCAAAGCCAAATAAAGGCAGCGCAATGGTCCCGGCGTCATGAAATCCAAAAATGCGTCTTCAAATCTGCCGCCATGGAGAATACAGACGAAAATCATCCAAATGTAGCCAATCGCCAAGATAATGAACGATACCATAATGCATGAAGCAGCCCGCAAAATTAGTTTTCCCGTAGAAAGGAAAAATGAAACACAGAGCAAAAATACAATGGAGATCACTGGGGTGACAAAAGAGAAAGTTTGGATAGAGTTGAGAAAAGCCACCAAAAGGGCACCACACAAAGCTGTCAGGTATATGAGAGCCATATATCCGTGGCTTTCCTTCTTGTTCCCGCTGATAAGGATAATCGCAAACAACATCACTAGACTTTCAATGTATGTTGCAGCCCAATCCACCATTTGATAGATCATTTTTTCCGTTTCCCTCCCCACAAGGCAATCATGGCCTTCTTTACACTGGGCATCATAGGGCGGCTGATGGGAACCCGATCCTCGTTGGTCAACACCAGCCAGGAACCATCCAGCTCCTGGACGTAGTCGAGGTTTACAAAATAGGCCCGGTCCGTAAAGATAAAGCGGGGATCATTGATTTCGGAAAACAGCTCTTTGATCCCACGGTTGTCCTTAAAGTTCCCCTGCCGGTCCGTGACGATCTGGATGCTGCGCTGCATTTTCTGGACATAGAGGATGTCCTTGTAGAGAATACGGGTATAGTTCTGATAGTGCTGCACCATAATAGAACGGGTATCCGTTTTTTCCAGGGTCGCAAGGGCCTGCTCCAGAGCCTCTGGCAGAGCGTTCTCTAAGTCCAGCTTGGGGACGTACCGCAGAGCTTGTACCTTATAGCCCTCTGTGGCATAGCTGAGGTGGGAGGATAAAAAGAGCAAGGGAGCGTTTGGCTGGAATTCCCGGATACGCTTCGCAACCTCCAGGCCGTTTTGTTCTGGCATCTCTACGTCAAGGATGTAGACATCGTATCGCTCTCCATCCGAGATGGCGTCCGTAAGTGTCGTTGGGTTGATGTAAGTGGTAATGACCGGGGAATCAGTGCCGTCTTGAAGCAATGACTGAATCAGTCCGGTGATTTTGCTGACGAACTGGCTGTCGTCATCGCACAGGGCGATTTTGATCAAGAGTATCTCCTCCTACTCGATGATGAATTGGTAGGTGCTCCTTCGATTGATATCATACCACCAGATGTCGTCCCCATCAATAACCATCAGGTAAAGATCGTTGAGGCTGCGGCGGTTTTTGGGATTGAGGTTGCTGTTATAGGCGTGAATCCCCTGCTCTTTCTCCGCCATGGTGATCTGGATCTCCTTCACCACTTCATCGATGGGGCCGGTGTGGTATTTTGTGGGCGTCCACCGGGGCATGGCCATGCGGATGTCCTTCGAAGTCGGGCGCAGGGCAGCTTTCGGCGGAGGCGACATCTGAAGGATCACGTGGATCTCTTCCTCAGAAAACCGCTCCAGTTTGGCGTAGAGCTGCAAGACCTGGTAAAAGTCAAACCCCATCTCGCAGAGCAACCGGAAGAGGGAAAACGCCTGATTCCTTAAAATAGGCTGGCATTCTTGGTTGCACGTAAGAATCAGTTTTCGTACCATGCTTTCCACAGGGATGTTAAGGTGCAAACAGGGTTCCATAGCCAAAATCCTTTCTTTTTGGGTCTATTATAACCCGCCAAACCGTATATGTAAACATATATAGCGTTTTGCGCAATGGTTTGGAACTCTATTTGCTGATACAATTTCCTGGGGTGATTCTGTGGAAAATGATTTTGGTAATCGGATTAGGGAAATCCGAAAAATGAGAGGGAAAACCCAAGAGAGGGTTGCCGAAGATTGTGGAGTTTCCACCTCCACCATAGCCCGGTGGGAGGCGGGTTCTTTGCGCCCCAATCAGGAGAACCAAAAGCTGTTGGCAAATGCTCTGAGAGTAAAAGTGGATGAGTTCTATGTTGACTCAGAGCTGCCCGTTCCCAGGAATGTGTTGCTTGCGGAAATTCTTGATACACTGGAGAAGCTGGATCAACCGTTTCAGCTGCATATTCTTCGGGTAGCGCAGGATTTGGTTGCTCTGACCCACCCAAAATCAGAATAACACAGTGTATTTTCTTTTTTGCTAAAATCGCGCAAATTGTCGTTTTTTATGTATTGAATTGCAGAAGGCCTGCTTCCTCTGGGAAGCGGACCCTTTTTCTGTCTGCTGTCAACAACAGATTAATCAACAAAAACGACAGTTCGTGCAAAACTCCTGATTTTCAAAAAAGAAGATGCTAAAATATAGCCATGTTTTAGTGACCCTCAGGACCGATGAAAAGGCATACCATTTTGCGCGAAATTTGTTTTGAGAAGAAGGAGGAGGAGGAAAATATGAACCGAGGCAAAAATCTAATCCAGCTAGTTTTAGTTGGAATATTGTCGCTTATGCTTGTATCTTGCGGCACACCTCCGGTCAGGGATAACGGGGATAGTTCATTGGTATCTGATGGTTCTTCATTGTCTTCCGGTGCACTTACAGAAGCGACTATATCCCCCGAAGCGATAGACAATAGCCATCTATCCGTAATGCCAGAGAGGGTCGAAGATGTTTACAGCCAGGGAAAGTTATCGTTAGTGCTTGATGCACAAGTTGTTCCAGTAAAGCAGGAGCAGGTATACACGTGGAAATCCGAAAATTTCAATATTGGGGATGAGAGTTTCCAGAAACAAATGGCTGACGAATTGCTTGGTGTATCCTATGATATTGAGCCTAATGCAAACGGGGGAAGTAATTATATCGGTGATAGTGGAGTGTTGAGTTTTAATCCGGATATTGACTTCACCAGCTATAGGACTCTTGAGACGGTAGAGCTAGACACAACTTTGAACAATCTTGTATCTGACGAAGATCTTAATAACCAGTATGTTGACAAAATGAATGACATTCTGGATAGCATTGGGGTTCATCATTTTGCCCCAGCCTTTTGTGCGAAATACGGGAGTGGCAACACCGGCTTTTTCTATGAGATAGCTTGTCAGCCAATCATAGAGGGACTGCCCATAGTGAATTCAGGTGCCCAACCCACTTCCATAGAGGAGGTTCCCCCCTATGAAGAAGTCCGTGCCTGCATAGGAGAAGATGGACAATTGCTTCTTCTCAATTTTCGTTCTTCACAAATAGAAGAGGAAAGCAGACAAGAAGTGAAAGTTATTTCTTTAGAGGATGCGTTGAATATTTTACGCCAGGAAGGCATGGCTGTTCTCAGCAGAGCTTTGTCTGACGCTCAGTCCCTCACTGTGCAAATGATAAATCTGGCGTATGCCCACCTCCCCCAGGACGGCGGGTTCGTATTGACCCCTATCTGGATGTTTGGGCTGGAGAGAGTAGATCAAGAAGGAAATATAAGCAGTGTCACGTTTGCTGTAAATGCCATCACAGGCAAAATAGTGTAAGGGCGTAACGTATGAAATCGGATATGTATAGGTTGAGCCGGAATGTGGGACTGTATGTTTCTCCCCTTATGGCCACATTCCTGATAGCTCAAGAGGCGTTCGGCATTGGTTTGGTTGAGATTATTTCTGGAGAGGCTAAAAATCACTGTGTAGAATTCTTTAACATGACCGTTTACTTTTCCCCGCTCATGCTTCTCACTCCTTTTCTAGCCTCTATCCCATATGCAGCTGTGTTTTGCGAGGATACAAACTCGGGATACCTTCAGTTTGCCTTGCACAGAAACGTTTACCTTAAAGCATATACGAGAACAAAATACTTCGCCGTGTGGACCAGTGGCTTTTTGGTAATATCCATACCTCTAATGGTTTTTGGAATTATCTGCGTTGCTTTTGCGGCCCCTTATACGGAACTGTATGTTTTGGAGAACGGTAACCAGCTCCAAGACACAGCATGGGAGATACTAGGAACGGTGTTCGACGGGAAAGCGGTGATCTTTAGCCAAATATTCTTTTTTTCCTGCTTCAGTGCTTCTTGCTCAGTCATTGCGTTGGCTGCGTCAGCTTACTTGCCTAACCCCTTTTTTACCTGGTGTTTTCCTGTAATCTTGGCGTATGGTGGGAACTTTCTCTTTAGTAAATTACATTTGGGATTTTTGAACCTGTATTACAGTTTCGATCCTGTATATGATGTGCTGCATTTCTCCTCGGACACAGCGGGTATTCTCTATATGTTGGCATATCACGCAACTGTGTTCCTAGTGTGTTACGTGCTGTTCTACTTGGGCGTGAAAAGGAGGGTAGGCGGTGGCGAGCTTCGTATTTGCGTGGATGCAAATAAAAAAATGGAAGCGTAATCCCAGAGTGATTTGCGCATTTCTTGTGTTGCTGTTGTTATGCCTGACCATGACTAGCGAGTATGTAGATTATAGCAAGGAGATCGGGCTATCCATACAGGTATTTGAGCCGTTTATCCTTATGTTTACGCAGCGATATTCACTCCTGTTTATCATGCTGATTCTCCTTCTGCTGTATCAAGATGTCCCTTTTATTGACGATTGTACGCCATACCTTCTGATACGGAAGACCCGGTTTTCATGGGCAATGGGCCAAATCCTGTACATTTGTTTTTCCACTTTACTGATTCTTATTTTTGCATTATTGGTTTGCGTTCTATCGGGTTTTTCCGTAGGCTACTTTCAGAATATTTGGAGCGACACAGCATGGTTCACCGCCTATGGTGGGGCCCTGAACGAGAGTGCTCCGATTGAGATAACTTTGATTGAAAACTTAAATCCCTATGTCTCGGTAGCCTGTATAATGGCATTGTTTTTCTTTGGGACACTGGCATTAAATACAATATTGTTCTCCCTGAACCTATGGAAAGGGAAGTTTGTTGGTTTGTGTGTAGTAGCTAGCTTGATATTTATGGGATATCTGTTTTCAGCAGATCTTATCCTGAAAGAATGGAGTGGCTGGCTGTCAATCGCTTGTCATGTTAATTTGGCACAGCATCAGTTGACTGGTACGGGGTCAGACCCTAAAATTGGTCAATCCATTCTGTTGCTCCTGTCCATATCTCTTTGCTCTTTCGCGTGGACTTGTAAACTAGCAAAGAATTTCAACTTCTTCATTGGAGAAAAGGAATGAAGATCAGTGGATATAAGGGACTTTTTTTCCCTACTCTTATCAGCTATATTGTATTATGCTTTTTGCTTGCTGGGAACCAATGGGAAGGAAAGACAGTCTTCGAGTTTTATTGCGGGATATTCGGTGGAATTCGCGCCGGTATCCTTTCCGACAATTTGATGAAACTCATGCAATGGCTGCTCTCCTTTTTACCGCTGCTAGTTTTCTTGGGAATGCAAATTTCGGAGGAATTGTCAGGTAGGCTGTACATCACCGTTATCCGCTTGAAGTCAATACGGCGATGGTGGAACTCATGGGTTCGTTTTTCGCTGCTACTTGCGGGGAGTTTCTCTTTAGCTGTGTTTCTTGCAGCCTTTTTAACTGGAGTCATTTTAGGGGAAGGCACCGGGCTGGGATCAGAAGTGGGGATGCTTTTCCAGGTGTTCTGCGTAAATGCTATCTATAATTGCACGCTCTCAGTAGTGCTGGTGAGTCTTGGCCTGTGGCTCAGAAACCTTAAATGGTCTATGGTGGTAATACTGGCGATTGTTATGACGAGTTATGTCTTGGGTAAGTTTTTTCCAGCGATGACTCCTTTCTTAGTAGGGACATATTCGATGGCAAATCGGTTGCGTATAAGTGACAATTGTTATGGCGTGGATGGCTGGATTGCTGTAACTATCCTTTTGCTACTTGCCGGTATTGCTTATTTTGTGGGAATCATTGGAGCAAAAAAAGTTCTTTATCGAATGAATGATTGAGGTGAATCGGATGATTTCAGTTAAGGACCTCACGCTTACGTTAAACAATACCATCGTACTGGATCATGTGAGCGCAGAATTTGCCGAAGGCACCGTTACTGGGCTAGTGGGTAGAAACGGATCAGGGAAAACAGTACTAATGAAATGCATCTGTGGTTTCTTTAAGCCGGATAGCGGTTCGGTTTCCGTGGGGGGAAAAATAGTTGGTAGGGATATGGACTTCCCTGAAGACTTGGGGATTATCATTGAGGCACCGGGCTTCTTAGGCCATTTCAGTGGGTATGAAAATTTGAAGCTGTTGGCGATGATCCGCCATAGAATCGGTAAAAAAGAAATTTACGATGCAATGGAGCTCGTAGGACTCGACCCAAAATCTAAAAAGAGAGTGGCTAAATATTCGTTGGGGATGAAGCAAAAACTAGGCATTGCCCAAGCAGTCATGGAAGATCCTAGCATGATCATACTCGATGAACCAATGAATTCCCTGGATTCTTCGAGTGTGGAAGATGTTCGAAAACTTATTTTGCAGTGGAAATCTCAAGGAAAAACGATTATCCTTTCCAGCCACAACCAAGAGGATATCTCTACGTTGTGTGATAAAACATATTACATGAAGGATGGGAAAATTATAGACGGATAAGCTCAAAAACCAATTGTCTAGCCAATTGGTTTGAGAATAATAAAACAGGAGGTATGATTA
Organism: Acutalibacter sp. LFL-21; assembly: GCF_025630755.1. Lineage (NCBI taxonomy): Bacteria > Bacillati > Bacillota > Clostridia > Eubacteriales > Acutalibacteraceae > Acutalibacter > Acutalibacter sp. LFL-21. The sequence goes on from NZ_JAOTNT010000002.1 coordinate 107,039, forward strand.
TGAAGTGAAAGCTGGCAGCGTTCCTGGCTACAATCGTTATGCTCACTGCAATTGCGATTCCGGCCAGCGCTAGGGAAGTGGTTTATTACTACTTCACGCTCTACGAAACCAACGAGACCGATCAAACTGGTTGCTTTGACTGGGCTAACGGGTATCTGGTAAAAGCAACCTCGTATCGGGATGCTGCTATTCGTGTTGACACAAACAGTGGTAATTACAGCGTAAGAACCACCATCAATGCGAACCAGTATACCCGTGCGACGGATTGGGCATGGATCGATGCGGGAGGAAGAGCAACACCTTCTTATCTCAGCGGTCATGGGGTTAAAGGCAGCCCCTATATCCTCTGGGTGAGAAGGAACGCTGCGGAGTCGGCATATTCAACTGCAATTTCTGGCTCCTGGAGTCCTGATGAATACTGAGTAGTCCATAATGAGGTAACGCATATTAAGGCTAGACTTAATATGCGTTACCCGTGTTTTTACATGATCGTCTATAAACAAATGGAAAGGATATGCGGAATAGGGAGTTGTGTTCCGCAGGGTGACGATATGGCTAATGATACAGTGAAATGGAGGCAGATTAAATTCCTTGTATACCCAGTATTTGTGGTGCTTGGGGTTTACATAATCTTGTATTTATACTGCGGGGAAATATTTACCCACAGCCCATATAATTCATATACGAAGCAATGTATCGCATGGCTGAATGGCAGATTGGATTTAGGACAGAATTACTCCTGGCTTGAATTAGCCATATATAATGGGAAATACTATGTTAGTTTCCCGCCCTTTCCTTCGTATGTACTTTTGCCATTTGCCTACTTTTTAGGAGAGAATACTCCTGAGAGCTTGATTAACCTTCTGGTGGCATTAATCGGCGTAGCATACAGTTCACTGACAGTGTTGGAGTATAAATGGAATGAATGGTATGCAGTCTTGCTTCCTATTTTCTTATATGTAGGAGGGGCCGTACTTCCACTTCCCCTCTCTATAGGCGTGTGGTTCGTGGCGCAAAATATGTCTTTTACACTTACCCTAATGAGTATTTACTATGCAAAGAAAGGACGAAAGGGGCTTTCACTGTTTCTTTTATGCTGTGCGTCAGGCTGCAGGCCATTCCAAGTGGTATATATGCCATTGATCATCTATATCTACACTCACCACTCTCAATCCACGGTAATCAGGCTAAAGACCTACTTGCTGAAAAAAATGGTGGTCTTCACTCCTACAGTGCTATTAGCTGCATCCTACCTCCTTCTGAATTATTTGCGGTTCGGGAATCCCATGGAGTTTGGGCATAATTATTTGCCAGAATTCACGAACTCGGAGAACGGACAATTCCATCCCAGCTATATGATTCAAAATCTCTACAATCTTATTCGATTGCCTGATTTTAGCCCTGAAACTAAGATGAGTATACCGCAATTTAACGGAATGAATATTATTATCTGTTTCCCGATTCTCGTTTGGTGGCTGTATGTGGTTGTGACTTCAAAGTCCCCTACTGTCATAGATCTATTGGTGCTGTGTTGCGTAATATTACATATCCTTATGTTGGTGAGCCACAAAACGATGGGAGGATACCATTATGGGAACAGGTACATCGCGGATACAATGCCTGCCGTTTTTACAGCCATATGTAGCAGTAAGATAAATTTAAAATATCGAGACTTTCTGTTTTTGCAACTACTGCTTCTGTTAGGATTGGCTTTCAACGGTATTGGGTATAGCCAGTTTCTACAAGGTACGACTTAATTTGAAATAGCTCCCAGTTGTGAGAAGACTGGAAAGGAAAAGGTAGGGATATACCCAATAATTCAGTTTGCGCAAGTACCAAATCGAGCTACCGCATACAGGGAAAGTAGAAATGAGGCAAAGAGAATATGCCGGTAAAAGAGAGCTTCGAGGGGATATAACAGGTGGTGGAATAGTGACGGTCTGCCGCTCTTGCTAGAAGGCAGTTGAGTTTGGACCCGTTCTTCAGAGCGCAATTTCTATTCCGGAGAATACGCGGAGGCCAGCTGGGATGTTTCACAAGGAAAGAGCCAAATCGCTCACAGAAGATAGCACCAACAAAATAATCAACAAAAACGACAGTTCGTGCAAAACTCCTGATTTTTGGAAAAAGCTGTGGTAAGATATAGGCAAGATAAAGGTACGAACGGTGGCCACCGTAAATAAAGGGTTAAACTGGAGAGCTCTTCTGGATACGCCAAGGTAAGCCTTGTGGGGGAAAACGGTGGTAGAGCAAGTAAGAGCGATTATAACGCAGACAGCTCTGGTTGGCTGGATTCGTTATGGGCGACTGTTGAAAGTACTGATTATGCCACTTCGGCAACCCATTCGGGAAGCACAGGGAGTACTAGCCACTACTATACGGCCGGATAAAATGTTGGGGTGGGTGTCTCTCATTTGAGAGGCACCCACCTATATCCATGGAGAATACTATGTTTAGAAAATATATTTCTTTAGCATCATCACGAATTAAACATTATGCTTTCCATAATGCCCTAATATTTGCAATGTTTATGTTTGGAATTACCATTTCAGCTATTGCATTTATTTTCTTTTACGGGAATTCTATGGTGGATAAACAAAATGAAGCCAGAAATGCACTGCAATACAGAACATTTATTATTCATTCTACAAACCAGTTGAATCAAGAAATTCTAAAAAAACTAAGTAATCTCTCAACTTCTGTTTTGGATGTAAGGGTAAAATGTGAAATAGAAAATCCATTTATTTCGCACGTCCATGAAGCCATGACTCCGCAACCACTTAATATTATCTCTTTGGTCAAGAACAACAATGCTATCTACTCATATCAGGGTAAAAATAGTTTCACAAAAGAAGAACTACATCAGAATGTTGCCATTATTCCTATGGACTACGGTGAGGTTTCTTCCATCTTACTCGAGGGAAATAAATTTACTGTAGTTGGAAGAACTACAAATTTTGATCTTAATATTGTCTTCATTCCGCTCCACGCTTTCCTAACTAATGGATTTAACCAAAGTAGTATAGAGGTAATTTTAGATTCAGTTCCTTCTCGTCATACAAACAACAAACTTCTTCGTCAAATTTCCGAGTTACTCCCGGATGCTGTAATATCAGACCCGTTTGAATTGATACAAGCTGATCAGTCTAAAAATCTTGAGGGTATTGTGCTTTCGAGCGGAGTATTTCTAATATCAATCTTATCATTTCTAAGCTTATTTCAATATCTAGTTTCAGAAAACAGTTATGAGAATGCAGTATATTCAATAGTTGGAGCTGACAATAAATCGGTAATTATAATTACGTTATTTGAAATAATCATTCTAAGCAGCGCAGCAGCTTTTATTGCCTGTATTGTTCATGTTACTTGTTATGATCTCCTTTTCGTTAAAATTAATATATATGGTAGTATTCGGTACTCTATCTATGACTATTTAGTCTGCTTCGTTCTGGAAATACTAATTTCCTTTGCTGCAGTACTTCCATTCGTATGTTATTCTTCAACCCATTCCTTGGTCGAGATGGAACGACGTTTTCGATAACAGGAGGGATTTATTTGAAAAAGATATGTCTAATTTTAGAGTGCTATAAAAAGAACATCATTTCTGTGGCCATTTTACTAGTGGTTCTTATTTTTGCTCTGCTCCAGTCTGTTTCGTTTCTAGGACGAGTAAAATATATGACATACACAAGGGATTTTTTGGTTGGTTCAAATTTAAACTTTAATAATACTATTTACTTTATGCCAATGATATTTGAAGGAGATCCTCGTTCTGGAATTGCATTTGAGGAAATCAAATACGGCAATATTCCTGGTATTGAGTCGTTAATCTGACCCAAAACAGCTACAGTCAAAATGACGGGCAAATATATTAATGTATTACTATGCGATGATAGTTTTATCTCGACGTTCGCTCCCATTGATCAAGGAGATTGGTTTACAACTCCCGGAATAAAGCAGGATGACATAGTAGCATGTGGATATCTCTTTGAAGATTACTCCCTCGGTTCTCAAATTACAGTCGATTTTGGCTGGGACACTCCTCTGCCCTTTACTTTTACTATAGTAGGCAAAAAAAATGAACCATCATATCTTCCCTCGTTTGGCATGCAAAGTAATAATGTCACTGCAATGGATTTGTTTTCACAGGGACACAACACTATTCTAGTTCAGGAATCAAAAGAGATCGATGCCTTCCTTGAAGACTCAAATCTTTATCATGAAAATTGTATGATTAAGCTGAGAGAGGATATAATTGCAGCAGAACGCCAAGAGGTGGAAGAGTTTCTTTTATCTAAAGGGAGTTTTTTGTACTTTAACACGATACTTGAGAATACCGAAAAAGAAATTCTTAATGAAATAAAGCGAAATCTTCCGTTGCCCCTTTTCCTGCTTAGTGTTTCTCTTGTGTCGTTAGTTTCTGTTTCTGTAATTATGGTTCAAAAAATGTTGCCTGCTCACAGTATCTACAGGTTGTGTGGATGTAGTCGTGGCAGTAGTCTCAGAATATTATTTTCGGGGGTAGGGTTAATTGGCATCATGGGTGGGATTATTACGACCTGTTATGTCATCATGTATCCAACTTTGCTGAAATATGGAGTTGTGCTCCCTGAGGCATCTATTATCAACACAGATTTAATACCCGCTGTTATGGGAATTGTGACATTGGCAATCTTTGCTCCTATTTTGGTGATATGGGTTCAAACTCGTCGATGGTCACCCTTAGAAGAATACAGGAGAGAGCAAAAATGATTACTTTGAATAAAATTAAAAAAGTTTATGGAAGTGGCCAAAATTGCGTCATCGCTCTGGATGATATAAATTTACATATCGACGAAGGGGATTTCGTTGCAATATTGGGAAAATCCGGATCTGGAAAATCCACCTTATTACACATACTAGGTGCTTTGGACAGGTATGATGAGGGAGATTATTTTCTAGATGGTCAGGATATGAACCAGTGTTCTGACAAAGAACTTGCAAAGATTCGGAACGATTCAATCGGTCTTGTTATGCAGGACTTCGCTTTACTTGGAGATAAAACGGTCATTTTTAATGTTATGCTTCCCATGTTTTTTGATCATACTCCTTTTAAAGATATGAAAAGGTTAGCAGAAATTGCATTACAGGAAACAGGAATATTCAATCTCAAAAACAAGAAAGTTAACCAGCTGTCAGGGGGACAGAAACAGCGGGTATCAATTGCTAGAGCAATCGTAAAACGTCCCATGTTAATCTTGGCCGACGAACCGACAGGTGCGCTAGACAGTAAAACGGGGATTGAAATTATGGATATGTTGTCCAACCTAAATAAAGAGGGTATTACAATTATCGTCGTAACCCACGATAGAGATATTGCCTCATTTTGCCATAGACAAATTACTCTTGCCGATGGAAAAGTAATTAGCGATATTACAGATGATGAATAGAGCTTTCCAATGCAACTATGGTATTTCTGCAATTATCCCTCCTGCCATATATACCGCATATATTTTTCTTGAATCACAACGATCTATATAGGCCTATATTATCTGAATTCGTTGAGGTGATTAAAGCGACAGATTTGCGATTATTGAAACAATCTGAAGCTGGTTCTTTCTGCTATCGTAGGTTTCTGGCCAGTTTTTGTTATACACATAACTCTAGTTATCCGTGACTGCTGATAGTAATAGCAGATACCACTGTTTGTTATGAAGAGGGTTGGCCGCCATGGTGATTCGCTGCCGTTCCTCGTTTTGGTCTTTACTGGATACCCGGATGTACCCGTATTTTGCGCTTTCGATAGTCTCGACCCCTTTTGAAATGTGAAGCTATCCTACCACACTCCCAATGGAAAGGCCCTCCCGGTTCGTTCCGGGAGGGCTTAGATTTTACTTGCTGAGAAGCTGTTTTTCGGATGATTGCCCCACGAGCACATACAAGTTTGACGAATCCGCCTTATTCCACCGAAACCTTTCCTCCACAGAGAGGAATCCAGCCTTTTCCAAATCCCGCACACCCCGGCGTACGGTACTCTCCGACATCTTCAGCTCCCTGGCCATGGTGGGAATGGCCGGCCAGCACACGCCCTCCCGGTTGGCCCTGCCCCGCAGGTAGAGGTACACGGCAATGGCCCGGCTGGGCAGGTCGCTTTGATAAATCCGCTTAAGGTCTGTCATCTTCTCTTTCCTTTCCCGGTTTTGTCTGTCTTCTGCCAGGTGAGCTGGCGTGGAGTTTCTTGTCCTCCGGCCCCGGCTGGGGTGGCTGCTCCTTCGCCTTTGGCTGCTGGGGTTCTTCCTGGGGCGGGTACTTTTCCTGGATGGCCTGCACCAGGGCTTCCTTTCCGGCATAGGCCACAGGGCGGTTGCCCTTATCCGGAACCGTGTACGGCGCCCCAAAGGAAATGCCCCACTGGAAGAACAGCTTCAGCTTCACCTTCATGGGGTGGGTCCCTGTTTTCATCACGATAAACTGGCCCTTGGGCATGGACTTCAGTTCATCGGCGGTCATGAGGGGCCGCTCCATCATCTGCAGGGACTGGGACCCGTTGTCTTTCCCCTTGCTGATGTAACCCGTCTGCACAGTCCGGCTGCCCAGAGATTTGCTCATCGCCTGAGCGGTCTCGCTGTTGGGGGCGAACCCGCCGAAGATGGTGAGCTGCACATTATCCACGATGATCTCCGCCCCCTCCTTGCCGTAATTCTTCTCCAGCTGCCCCAGGCTCTGGATGATGGGCACAATGGAGAGCCGCCGGGAGCGGCTGGCGGAGAACATCATCTCGGCGGACTCAATTTTCGGCAGCGTCCCATACTCGTCAGCGTAGAACACCGCCCGGTTGGGCAGCTTCCCGCCGTTCTCATCCGCCACAGAGAGAATCTCCCGGTACAGTTGCTGGATGATGAGGCTCACCATGAAGAATTTATTGGGATCTTCCTCCGGCATCACCAGGAACAGTGCGGACTTCTTCTTGCAGAAAGTCTCCGCGTCTACAGCGGTGTCGAAGCACAGCAGCTGCTCCATCTCGCTGTCCAGAAAGGCGTTGAGCCGGGCCAGGGTGGTGGACATCACCGAGGCCATGGCCTGGTCGGCGGTGGAGGTGGCCGCCCCGGCGAACCATTTTGCCTTGTGGGTCTCCGGCAGCATAGAGAGCAGCACCTGGAACTGGGTCTGGCCCTTGGTCTGGCTGGGGGCCATGAGCTCCTGGATGATCTTAAACACGGACACGATGTGCCGCTCCGGGGGAGGGCAGAATTCCGCCACCAGCAGGATGGTGGCGGTGAGCAGTCCCTCGGCGGCGTCGTAGAAAAACTGGTTCTGCCCGAAGTTCTGGCCGTCCATCCCTGCCGTGATGATGGTCTTGGAGATGATTTTGGCGTACCGCTCGGCCTTGGCCTTGTAGAGCAAAGTGTCCGGGTGCTCCCGGTAAGCGTCCATGTACTTGTTCACCAGGTGCAACAGGTTGAAGCCATCCGACTTTGTGGGGTTGCGCAGGTCGATGACCCCTACACGGTAGCCGTAGCACTCCTGGGCGATCCTGCCGTAATTCCGCACCACGTCGCCCTTGGTGTCCGTGGAGAGGAAAGACATCCCGCTGGCCAGGGCGTACTCTAAACAGGGGTACAGCCAGTAAGCCGTCTTGCCCACACCGGCGGCGCCGATCATAACAGCGTGGACATCCCCGGTGTCCACCAGGGCCGTGGTTTCGTCAGCGGTCTTGGGGATGGGATGGGAACGACGCAGCAGCTTCACCACCAGGACGTTCCACACAGTGCGAAAGCCATTGCCCAGACGGTGGCGTCTTGTCAAGCATCCCACCACGATGCCCTGTGCGGTAGGTAGGTGCTCCCCTTTTCGCCACAGCTCTGGCTCGAACCGCACATGGGTGTACGTCTTTTTGATTTCCCTCTTGGTAGCCCACCGGGCGGTTCCATGCTGCCCGTGGCCTACGGTCTTGGCCCTAATGTTGAGGCTGTACATTCCGGACAATCCGGCGATCAGCCCCAGGGTGGCGAACATGGCCGCCCCAGCGATCACCAACTTCACGATTGGCTGCAAACAATCAACTCCCTTCTGGTTCTCAGCGATTCTCCAAGCAGAAAAGAAAAAAGGGTGCGAATCTTCCGCCCTGTGGAAAACCCGAAGCCTGATTTCTTCTCTCCAACTTGTTTTCTGGCTTACCGGTAATCTTCCGGTAACTCTCTGTGATTTTTTCTTTTCTGCTTATCCTTCACCTGGTATAGTTCCCCTTCCCCTGTCACCATGACAGGGGGCCGGTGTCACGGAACAGGCGTACTTCCCCCTTGTGAGTCATGTTTTGAATTTCACATGGACATAGTCAGCCCTTGGCTTTCCTCCTGACGAAAGGAGAGGAGCTCATCGTTCCAGTCCTTGAGCGTGGAGAATTCAGCGGACACAGTGACGTTCCACTCCTGCAGCAATTCGCCGGCGATCCTGCGGGCAGCGTTGTGTCCAGCTTTGTCATTGTCCAGGCACAGGGTGACGTCCTGCAGCTGGGGTTGCGTTTCCAGCAGTCGGTGGATGGGGGCTGCGCTCACCCCGCACAGGGCCACATAGGTGTGGTTTAGCCACCCTTCCGGGTGCAGGGAGATGTAGGACAGCATATCTACCGGGGCCTCAAAGGCGTAGAGCTTTCCGCTGGTACCTGGCCAGTGGAAGCTGTACTCCTTCTCGCTGCCGGGGAGCGTCTGCCGAAAATGGGAGCCGGTGAGGGTTCCTCTGGCGTGTAGATGGCGCACCTTGCCCTGTTCATCCCGGCCCACAAACATGGCGTTGTGATGGTTGGCATCTTCAAAAATATGCCCTTTCCGGGCGAAGGCGGACACCACCTCCGGGGCGATGCCCCTGGTCTGGCACAGGTAAGCGAACAACCGCCGCATATCTTTATGGGCGGGTGGAATCTCTAAGTGTTTCGGTTCTTCTTGCTTGGAACGAGACAAACTGGGCGGAGAGCGGGCGGGCAGCTTCTCCAGGTCCGAGAGGGAGCAGTTCAGCAGCATGGCTGCCGCCTGTTCTTCCGATTCCCCGTAGAAGTAGTGGAAGAAGCCCACAGCGTCCCCACCTTTCTGGGTGTACTGGTCGAACCATAGATGGCCCCGGATGGTGACCCGTTCCTCGTGGAATTTCCATTCCCACTCGCTGCCCAAACGCTTGAGTGTTTCCCCACGGGAGCGGAGCAGGGCTACCAAATCGGTGCGGCCTGCCAGATAGCGTTGCTTTTTGGTGATAGGTATCCCTCCAATCACATCTCTAATTTCTGCCCGTGGGCCTGCTTTTTCTCGGCGATCTTCTGCCGCAGCTTTTTGTCCACCAGCCGGGCCACGGGCGGGTCGATCTGGAATTGCTGTCTAAAAATCTGCCCCACCTGCCGCAAGAGCCGGGTAGCCATGGGCAGGAGGGGCGGGGTGTCGTTCTGGTTTTGCGTCTGTCGCTGCTCCACGTCCAGCTCCACCGCCGCCCGTACCACTGCGTTGCGGATGGGCTTGAAGTCCGGGTTTTCCGAGAGGGGAACCCGCTGTAGGGGCCTCTCATCGTAGACATTCCGGGCGGCCTGCTTGTCTTGATACCACAGATCATACAGGGCAGTGATGCGCTCATCCCTGGCCAGCTCGTCTACGATTTTGTTCACCAGGTCCTTGAGCCCTGGCCGCAGGTAGCCGTACACCTTCTTGCCCCTGACGTGGGAAAGCCTCTTGGCAAGCTCCCGCAGGAGCTGCTCCACCTGGGAATTCTCACAGCCGCCCCGGTTGATCTGCTCCACCAGGCCGGCAACTTTCTCCCGGCTGGCCCGCCGCAGCTCATCCCGGTGGGCGGTCTGCCGCTGGTACACGCTGACCAAGTCCTGACGGAAAACCTCTTGGGCCAGCGCCGAGCGGATGATGTCCATGCCCTGTTTGGTGAGGAAACCCTCGCCGGGCTTGGTGGAGTAGGAGATCAAGTGGACGTGAGGGTGGTGCCCCTCGTTGTGGAATGCTGCGTACCATTTCAGATGGCTGGGAGCTATCTTCAGTCCTTCGGCCAGCTTCCCTGCCTGGGCACGGAGCAAATCCCGCCAACGGGCGGCGGTGTCGAAGCCCAATCGCTGGGCGTCCTCCCGGCGCAGAGAGAGGATGAGCGTCCACACCGGCCCCCCGTGAGTGTCCAACTCCTTGGCCACCTGGGAGAGGATGACCGGCTCCCCGGCGCTGGTGAACAGGCCATGGTTCCCCTGTTTTTCCACCCTAGGGCGGGTGGCCATGTACGCCATGTAGCCCTCTACTCCAGGGCATTCCGCCCCCTCCCGTGTGGCGATGTACTTGGCGTAGCCGCCACGGGAGCGGGTTTTGTTGTCTTTGAGGTAGCCGAATTTCGTGATAAGCAGGGCCATGCTTGTTTACTCTTTCTGCCACTGTAAGGCCTGCTCAAAGGAGATCATGCCGTTGGTCCTTTTGATTTCCTCTACGCACTGCCCCCGCAATCGTTTCAGCTCCTGCCGGTCCACCTCGCACACAGCGGCAAGGATGTTCTCGATCACCGCCAGCTCCACTGCCATCTTGAACAGCAGCCGTCCCATGCGGTTGGAGCTCTCGTCCACAATACCCTTCACCGTGGCGGGGATGACACGGGCGAGATAATCCTGGTTCTGTTGGCTGGAGACGTAGCCTGCGTAAAACTGGATTGCCTTCTCGATGAATTCACTTCTGCTGGCGCAGTTGTCGCTGCGGTAATATTGGTCAGCCAACTCCAATGTGGAGGGCATGACCCAAAGTTGGAAGCGGCGTTTGACCTCTTGATTCTCTTTTTCTGGTACTTCCATGTAAAAATGCTCCTTTCGTTCATGGCGCCTGGAACAGCACCGTGAAAACCTTGGTGTTTTCTAGGCGAAATTGAATCTACAGCACCGTAACCAGGCGCCCAGGCCCCAAAACCGGCACCGTTCCGATTTTGAGAGGAAATCTCTCAAAAAGCCCGAAGCGCCCGGCTCTGCCGGACGCTGTGAAAAGGGGACGGGCCGTTCCACGGCACCGTCCCTTTGTCCTGCTTCTTTTTCACACCCCTCCCGGTGCTCTTATCCGGGGATTTTTCAACCTTGCCTTTGTGGGGCCGAATTCGGCTTTTTGGGGCTTGGTGCGGGTCGCTTCCCCACCCTGGGGAGAAAACCGCCTCACCGGGCCACACGGGGGCCAACAGCGGCTCTCCCGGTCCCTGCTGCTGGGTACAAAAAAGCCGCTGTCCGGTTTTGTGGGACAGCAGCGCTGTGTTTCATGATTCGGTCTGCCGAAAATCTTCTGCTTCCTCCTCATCCTCCGGCTCGAAGAGATACTTGGCCCGCAGATAGTCCGCCTGCTCTTTGGAAATCTCCCAGCCCCACTGGCTGGCATTGATGGAACCATACAGCTCATCCCACAGGCAGTCCAAGTAGGTCACTTGGCTGCGGATGCCCTCCAGGTAGGCGTCTATGTCCTTTTGGATGGCGGCCGGCAAGTTGGTTTCCCACTCGGGGTGGCTGCCGGGTTTTGCCAGCTCGGCAGTTTCTTCCTCGGGGGTTAGTTCTCAATTTTTCCCGTCCATAGCGTTGCACATCCTTGTGTGTGGTTTTAGAAATTCTGAGGTGAATCGCCGTCCGTTCCTGTGTCCTCCAGGAATTCCCGGACGGTGGGCGGCACGGTCTTTTCGTAAAGCCGGGCCAGGGCGTAGCCCAGCTCGGTCTCGGTGGTGGTGTCTTTCTTCTTGAGAAAGTGAGAGAGGGCTTCCAGCTTCTTCTCCGGAAACTCCAGGGTGATGGTCTTGTTCATGGGGGACTCCTTTCCAAAAATAGGAAAGCCCCTGCCGTGAGAGTGGGCAAGGGCTTTCCTTACATATTCATCTGTGGGGCCTGTGTTTGTTCCTGCGCTAGAGTGATCCACTCGTCCAAGCGCTGTTCCTCCAGGTCGGCAATCATCTCAGCGAAGGGGTGAAGGTCGCCCTGCACAGCGTAAGCCTCCAGGTTTTCATAGTAGGAGAGACGTTCCTCTTTCTTGATGTCCACCGCCTGAAAACCGGAGAGCAGCAGTTGGTAGTTCATGATCATCCGGGAGGTTCTGCCGTTGCCGTCCTCAAAGGGATGGATACGAACAAACTCGGCGTGGGTCCAGGCAGCCAGCTCTATGGGATTCAAGTCCGTCTTGCAGGGCAGGTCCGCAAAGAAGTTCTTTACCTGAACATACATCTCCCTGGGGATGGGAGGTTTGAAGCCCGCGCCGGTGATCCGCACCTCCACATTGCGGTACACACCGCCGGTGAGGATGTTTTCCATGAGCAGCGCGTGGATGTCCTTGACCGTGGGTTCGTCCAGGGGGCGGCCTTCCGCGATACACTGCTTCACATAGTCGAACGCCTTGTTGTGGTTTGCCACCTCATAGATCTCCCGCAGGGTCTTGCCGCCTACCGAAAGACCGTCCTCCAGGATGGCCTTGGTCTGAATGAGAGTCAGGGTGTTCCCCTCGATGGCGGTTGAGTTGTGGGCATATTCAATATCGAAACTGCGCTCCAGCTTCTCCTTGGCCACTTGGGGGATGGTATCCCACATTTTCGCAAGCTGTTCTCTTTTCTGAAGAAGACGGTCAAAATCCATGGGTGTCACCTCGGTTCCTTTCTAAAAATATACCATGCGGGCGAACGGATGGCAAGAGGAATCACCACATAGTTTGCCCCTTCATCTCTGCTTTCTGTTCCATCTCTTGCCTGGTTTCCACCAGCGCCTGGTCCAGAATGGCCTGGTCAAACCCGGCGGCCTGGTACCCATCTCGAACAGTGTGCAGGTAGACCGAAGAAGGGTTGTTGCACGCAAATCCCGGCTGCATGACGTAGGCCATGGCGGAGACGGTCTTGCCGTCCAGCTCCACCGGAATTTGCACCTTGTCGTAGTAGTACGGGTACCCCTCGTACCGATCCAACAGTGCTTCGTCCCGAACACTCACCTTCCACAACAGGGCGGGAACAGTGTGCCCCTCGCTTTTCTCAATGGTGGCGTGGGCGTTGTGCTGTCCGCCCCGGAACAGCAGGCGGTAGCCAGGCAACTCTGCCTTGCCAGCCACCTTGGAGTCCGGGCAGCGGTGGGCCATCTGGCCCAGGTTCAAGTTGCTGCCGTAGGCTAAGTAGAGTTTTGTTTTCAAATTCATTCCTCCGTTTCACTTTACATTTGCATGGTAAAACCTTGATCTTCGTCCTGGTCATTTTCTTGAACATTCTCTGGCTCATCGCTCGGTTGATCCTCGAATTGGTCATGTTCATCGTGTGGATAACTATCAGGCTGGGGCAGGCGCTCCAGGGCAGCTTGGCGCATCCTCTCTCTTTGGCGCTCTGCCTGGGCCGGGTCACGCCAGGCCAGGTTGCCCTCCAAGTTTTCCAGGAGGTGCTTCCGGGCAGTGGCGAACTCATCCCCGATCATACCCAAGCGCAGCAGCCAGGTGCGAAAGGTGTAAGCCGGGTTGGTGGTCTGGGTCTTGGTGTGGCTGGCTGCTCGCTGATTTAAGGCCTGGGCGCAGATGGCAAGGCACAGCTGGATGTCCGCCTTGATCTTCCCAGCGTGCTCCACGGTGGAGTTGAAAAGGCGAAACTCCACGGTGCCGTGAGAGAACACGCTGTGGAGGTTTAGAGCGTGGTACCTGGAATCGTGATAGTGGGTATTACTGCCGTCCTCGCCGCCGTACCAGATCTTCTGGAAAGCCCGCATAGTCTGGGGCCGTTTGCGGTTGAGCTCTTGGAGGAAGCGCTCGTCCATGAGCTTGCAGTAACCCCAGCGTGACTCCCGCACCTGCAGGGCGGAGAACAGCAGATCTTCCTTGCTGTAAAAGATGTTTACCAAGTTGCGCAGGGTCCTGGCATTGAAAGCCGCCGCCTCCACATGGATATGGATGCCGCAGCTGTTGTTAGAAAAGGCCCCCTTGTGACGGAGCTGCCGCACCAATTCCTGAATGGTGGGGATGTCCTCGTAAGTGCAGATAGGGCTGACCATTTCGGTTTTGTAGGTCGCGTCGGCGTCTACTTTCTCGCCGTGCTCTCGCTTCTGCGGGTCAATGCTCCCGTCAAAGGTGAATTTCCACTCCCGGCCTTGGGCATCTGTGGCGGCGTAGGTTTTGTAGTAGGTACCAAGGTACCGGCTCTCCCCGCCCAGAAAATCCGCCGCCACTTGGGAGGCTCTTTCCCGGGTGATCCCGGTCATCTCCACCTCGATGCCGAAGCGCAGCTGGCGCAGGTCCGTGCTATCACCACCCTACATTGTCATCCCTTGGATGGGTTCTTCTTCCGGGAAAGGGAAAACGTCCTGAGCGGCCAGGGCGAACAGATTCAGCTCCTGGCTTTCCAGCACATCCCGTACTTTCACAGCGCAGGAACGGAAAGAATCCAGGTAACGGTCTGCCCGTTCATGGCGGCGCATGGTAACCAGGTCGTCCTCCTGGATGGCTGTTTCCAGGGCCTGTGCGTAGTTCAGCACAGGACGGATGAAGGTTTTCTTGAGGCCGGCGTCATCCAGTTTTTCCCGGTGGTGGAGCAGGTACTGGTAGTAAGGATCGGCCTTGTAGGATGCGAGAGCGTCTTTGGCATGGGCGCGGATTTCCTCTGCTCGGGCCATGTAGCTGTCCTCTACCTGGGGAGGCAGCTCCCGCTGGTACACTTCACTATTCTTGTACAGGGGCTGGGTTTCCTCGATTTGCCGTTTGAAGTAAAGGATGTGGTTCCGCACCAGGTTGAGGTTGACACCGTCCGGATAGAAAGGGTCGCTGCCGCCCTGCTTGTATAAGCTCTCCCACTGGGCGTAGGCTTTTTCCAGTTCTTCCAGTGGGTTTTCTTTTCTGGTCATGGGGACATCCCCATCTGTGGCGATTCGTCCTGGCTCTGCTTCTGCCCCAGCAGAAAGGGGAGGAACTCCGGGTCAGGCTCCACATACCCCTGGGACACGAACACGCCTTTTGTCTCCCGCTGCCACTGGTGCGCGCAGACGGTGAGAAGCTCGTTCTGATACTCGGAACCTGCCTTGGTCACATCCAGCAGCCGGGCGGCGCTCTCGGGCATGAGTTCTGTTTCATAGAGAAGATGTCCCAGGGCCAGGTGGTCCCAAATGTGGGTAGCCACCATGCACCGGTCGGTGTTGTCCGCCATGTGGAGGATATCCGAAACGGGGATCTCCTGGACGCCTGTTGCTTCCTGGCGGATCTTCAGCATCCCCTCCAGGGCGAACTCCTGGGTGTTATCCAGTTGGGAGAGGACAGCAGCCAGGGTGTTGAGTTCGGAAAAGGGAGTGCCGTCCACCATGTCAGTGGTAACCGGTCCTTGGTAGACCTGCAGCACCTCAGTTTCCATTTTTTCAGAGTTAGCGACCTTGGCTTGGATTTGGGCCTGGATGTACTCATTTTCGCTGGCCGGTAGGTCCAGAAAGGTGGCAGAAAGGTATCCGTTCGGCTCACCGTTGGTTATCTCCACTTTAAAGACTTTGTCCAAACCTCATCTCTCCTTTCTCTCTCTGCTCCGGCTCCGTGGTAGTCATTTCCCAATCCTGCCCGTCCCACAGGTGGACATAGAGCAGGCCCTGGCCCACGGGGATCTCCTGCTGCTCGAAGCCCTCGCCCCAGCCATCACTGGCTTGTCCCGCCAGATAGGTGGTGAGGCGGTTAAGTTCATCCCCCTCCAGGGATTCCAAGAGCTGGCAATCCGCCACGCCCCAAAGCTGTCCATCCTGTATCTCTACATCGAAGAAGGCGGACTTCACTTTCCAGGACAGGGTATCGGATTCTCTGTACCAGTGCATCAGCCCGCGCTCCTGCTCCTCTGGGAGCTGGTTCTCCTGGAGGGCCTCCCGAATGTCCCCAAGGTAAGGGGCAAGCTCGCTGCCCGCCAATTCTTCTGGGTCGTCTGCCAGGTCGCCCCACTCATTGCGGGTGTAAAGTTCCCCGTGGAGGGGGAAGTACAGCTTCAGCTCCATTGGGTCGGATTGGAAAATACGGAAGTGGTCGTCCTCCAGGTTGAGGGCTGTGCGCTTGCCGGTGTCCCAGTTCACCAGGAACCGGCCTGCCGAATCGATTTCCGTCAGTGTTCCCATGGTGCCGTCCGGCACAGGTTTGGGTTGGTCGTTGGATAATAAAAGAACGCGGCTCCCAGGTGGGAACTGCGTCCGCATGAAATACACGTATTTTTGAAAGGTCAGCATGGCTCGTCCCTTCTTTCTTTTCTGCCTGTCCGCAGCAGGGGCTGGTCGCCGGGCTGCTCATCCAGCACCTCCTGCTCCAGCAGGGTGTCAAAGGACAGAGGTCTGCCCGTCACTGAACGCACGGCCCCGTGCTTGCGAAGCTGGGTTTTGATTTCCTGTTTTGTCAGTGTGTAATAGCCAAATTCCGTGAGCAGCTCCACGCCCTGGTTGGGGTGGAGCCGCAAATAGTCCCGCAGTTTTATAGTCATCATCCTCTCTAATCTGTAATGGGTACCCCGTACCCTTTGATCTCCCCGTAGCCGATGGGGTAGCTGTTTTGCCACACTTGGTCATTGGAATTGCCCTCTATGGTGTAGACCCGGCCATTTTCCACCCGTTCCACAATTCCCACATGGTCGGCGATGAGAGAATCGCTGCCGTACCACTGGAAGAAAATGACCATTCCCGGCTCGGGGGTAGCGCTGCCGGGGAGCCACTGGCCCCGGTTTTGAAACCATTGCACGCCCACGCCGCAGCCGGCGAACTTGGGGACGATTCCCGCGTCGATGTAACCGCACTGGTTTGCGCACCAAGATACAAAAATGGCGCACCATTCAACTCGGCTGGAGAATCCATACCAGCTCCAATAGGGTTGCCCTCCAGTCTGCCCGATTTGGCTCTGTGCCACAGCTACCATGTCGCTGGCGGTGGTGGCCAGGATTTTCTCGAATTCCTCCGGGTCAATGTCCGTGCCAAAGGCGGCGTTGACATTGGCAACCAGTTCTTCATTGGTCTGGTCTGTGGCGAAGCAGCCCACCAGCTTCTCGATGAAACCTGCTTCCTCTGCGTAAGGCGACAGCGCCAACCAGTATAGCGCCTGGGCTTTGCGGAATTCGTCGAAACCAAAGCCCGCCTCTTTCAACGCGGTTTGCAGCTGGGTGAGAATGTCGTTGGAGCTCTCCAAGAAGCCCAGGCTGCCCACATCCAATTCCTCCAGCACAGCAGACACCAGTTCCGGGCTGTCCCAGTCTATGTCCGCCTGGAAGATGGCCTCCACGGAGAGGATAGGCAGCAGAAAGAGAAGAAGCACCGCGAACAGCGCCACAGCGAGCTTCTCCCAGTTGCGCCGGTCGGTGAGGAGGGCCACGGCAATCTTTTTCAGGGCCGCGCCTAGAGTCGCAGACATGGGCCATCCTCCTGTGTTTCATCCTCTGTTTGGCTCTGATGGAACACTTCAAACAAAGGGCTGTTTTCATAAAGCTGGCGGCAGGAACCTTTTTGGGGAAGTTCTTCTCCAGGCTCCGCCGTCCTCTGGACGAGAGAGGTTTCATGAAGGTGAAGACGGGCGCCATGCTCTCCGTAAGAAACAGAGTAGCGCACATCGAATTCCTTGCCGGTCACCTGGCTGTATTGCGCCGCCACCATTCCCACATAGGAGAGGGCAGCCCGCATCCCAGTGGCGTCGCCACCCTCGGAGACCTCTGCCACCGTCTTGGCGTAAGCCAGCGCCAAGCGAAAGATCGCTTCATAGCGGTTTTGGTGTTCCATCACCGTCCACCTGCCTTTCCAAACATTTTTTCTTTGAATTCGGGGAAGTGGACCTGCAGCAGATACCGCTCATTGCCGCACCTATAAAGGCAAGTGCCCCGTTCCGGGTAGCGGATGAGCTCGAACTCGGCCTGTTCCAGCTGGAGGGTGTCGCAGAACGCTTTTGGCTCCAACTGGCCCGGGTTGAACAGAAATTGGTGGGTAGGAATACTGAAAAGGGGCTTGGTCAGCTCCCGCACGCCGGGCTGCAGAAAATCCTCCAGATTCTGGCTGGCCAGTACCAACAGGGAGTCTTTCTTCCGGTCACGCTTCATGAGATTTCTTATATATTCTATGGCTGTCAGATTGGTGAGGAATAGGTACAACTCGTCCAGCGCGCCCACATAGTTGCCGGCGCCCAGCAGGGCGTTGGTCATGTAGGAGAGAATGGAGAAGAGCAGAGCATCCCGCAGGCTGCGGTTGAGCTCCATGATACCTTTCACGCCAAACACTAAGAACTTATCGTCCCTTATATTGGTATGCCCGTTGAAATACTTGCTCTCCGCCCCCTTGCACATAGAGTGGAGCCCCAGGCACACCTCCTGGATAGTTTCCTCGGAAAAGAGGTTTTTCTTCTTCGCATCGTACAAATCGTATTCTTCTTCCAGCAGGTCATAGAAGTCGGACATGGTGGGAAACTTCTCAGGGGCCACCTGGGAGAAGTCCGTGTAGTCGTCCATGTCGAAGCGCCGGTACAGCTTTTGGAGCATCAGCTCAATGGTGTCCAGCTGGGCAGTGGTGAAGTCCTTATAGGAGCGGAAAAAGTCTTTTAAGTAAGAGATGTGGCGGGAGAGCATGGTGGTTTTTTGAAAAGGGCCGGGGACGGGTACAACGGAAGTTTCCGGCGCGGGGGCGAGCTTCCCCGATTCGCTTATTGGGAAACGCGATATGGGTGCAGCGTCACGCTGCTCGGGGGTGCGCTCATCGTCCTCGTTGACCGGGTCTTCGTCCCAATTCTGGGGTTGAAGCGGATTGATAACGTACTCCCCGGACAGGTAATCCAAGTAGCACCCGCCCAGATTTTCGCAAAGCTCTTGGTACTCCTGCTCCGGGTCCAGGACGATGAGGGATTTCCCGGACTCGCGCAAATTGGCGAGGATGCCTTTGAGCAGATGGGACTTGCCCTGGCCGGAGTTGCCCAGAATCAGCACGTTGGCGTTGGTTTTGTCATCGGAGCGGCGGTCAAAGTCCGTGAGAATGTTGGTGCCAAACTTATCCCTCCCCAGGTAGAACCCATGGGGGTCGGTCTTGCCGGAATAGTTGAAAGGATAGAGGTTGGCCACCGAGCTGGCGGGGAGCACCCTCTCGTATTGGGAGCCAAAGTGGTTGTAACCGAAGGGCAGCACCGAGAGGAACCCATCCAGCTGGCGGAGGGTCAGCCTGTCCACGCTGATTTTGCACCGGGTCAGCTCCATCATGACGTCGGATTGCAGCTCCCGCAGTTTATCCATGTCCGCGGCTTTTAGCTCGATGAACACGGCAGTGTGCAGGAGAGTCTCACCGTTGGTCCGCAGATTGGTCAACAGCTGCTTCACGTCCTTTAAATTATGCTCTGCGTCCACCATCTCTTGGATGTCATCCCCGCCGAAGCGAAGCCGGTTGCGCCGGTTGGCGTTTTGAATGATCCGGTGCTGTTCCGCATGGTCCACCAGCCGGTTGTAGATCCGTAGGGTGACATGGGTGCGGTCTGCCAGCTGTCTGAGAATTGCCTGTTCCTCGGTTGAGGGCGGGTACTCCTTGATGGCCCACACACAGCGGTAAGAATCCCCGCAGATGTAGTGGTCAGAATAGAACTTGAGGACGCCGGGCAGGATGCGGTCGAAAAAGTCCTTGATAGCCATCTGCTCTCGTTTTTCTTCTTTCTTTTTCTTTCTGCTCACTGAGACACCTCCCCGGCAAGGGCCGCGATGACCAGCACCCGGCTGCTCCCGCCTCCATTGTTGCAGGTGGAGAGGGTGAGATAACCCTCAGTGTGGTGGATAACTTCCAGGTCGGCGGCGCCAAACAAGGCGGAGCGGAAGGCGGATTCCTTCTCCGGATCGCCCAACCCCGTATAGCGGTAGATGGAAGAATCCACGGAAGTTTCCACCACGGCCAACACCTTGTAGCGGTACTGTTTGCCGTTCAGCTCCAGGAAGATGTCCTTATGCGTCTCCCGGAAGTTAGGCTCCAGGTAGCTAATGAGCGGCTTAAACATACTGCCGTCCATCATGTTGTGGCCATACAAAATCAAATTCTGGCCCTCTGCCTGGGCAGCGTTGCGACCATCCAGGAAGGGTGTCCCTCCGCTGGCGGATTCACCGTAGAAATCCCGGCGCAGATAATGCTCCGGGGTATCCGGCGTGTGCATGACAGGGTAGTCGATTCCTGTGTCTGGGATGGTGAGCCAACCCACGCAATCGGGGTTTTCTGCTGCTAGGGCAGCCAGGTCGTGCCGGGGCGGGGCGTCCAGGTCGGCCACAGGGGAACCCACATCGCTCTCTCCGGTGTCAACAGAGGAAACCAGGGAGGAACTGCTGTCGGGCCGAACACTTGGGGCGCTTTCCAGCACAAATTCCTCCGCTAGAGTTTCATACGTCTGGCGCTGCTCCCGGCTGTCGATGAAGTAATGCACCAGCCAGAAGCCGCTGCCTGCCACGGCGATGACCAGGGTAAAAGTGATTAAAACTAACACGGTTTTCTTCATAAGGTAGCACCTCAGTTTTGTGAGGTCGAAGTTTTCTGCGCCCTCCACATCGGGGATCTGGTCGCCGGTCATAGAGGCTTCGAAGTACAGGGCCAGCATCCGTTTGACCTCCGATGGGCCCATGCGCCGCGCCTCGAAGCCCTCGTCATGCAAGGCTTTTCGCGCGTCGTTGATTCTGGAGAATATTTGGCTGTCTTTTTCATTCTTAAAGCGCAGGGCCAGCACAAACTGCCGGGCGGTGGACATCTCCAGCTGGATGGAGTCCAGAAACTCCCGGTCCTGCGCTAAGGCATAGCGCACCTTGGGGTTATCCTCCTGGCGGATGCGGCTCTCCATGAATTGCTGGTTGTCGTCGAAGCGCTGGGCGGAGTCCAGACAGGCCACCTCCAGGTGGGGCAGGGCTGTGAGCACCATGAGCAGGTGCTGGATTTTGATTTCAATGTTGACGTGGGACAGCACGGAAATATTGGTGGGCTGGATGGAGAAATACACCAGCTCCCCGCCGGTGGTCTTGAGGCCATAAGTGGTGAAGCCCTGGAGCCCCAGCAGGTTCTGCACCGATTTCTTCCCACGCTTTTTTCGTTTCTGCTTGTTCAAGATTGCCTCCTTTCAGTGCTCCGCCCAGCGGTACTCCTGCTGGGTGGAGATGGTAAATTTTGCCGCGAAACGGATATAGTCTAAGACCGTCAGATCCTCCATGCGGATGGAGAGGAAAGCAAAGGCACCCGTGAGCGCCAGGGGTAACAGCAGGCCCATCTGGGTCAGGGCCACCAGGGAAAGGAGCAGCCCTACGCAGATGAGGGCAAAATCCCGCAGGCTCCACAGCCACAGGTTGGCGGTGGCTTTCAGGTTTTGGGGGTAAATGTAGAGTTTCATAGTCAAACACCTCAAAGAGATTTTGCGATATTCTTTGTCATGTTGACGGCAGTGGATGTGGCGTGGACTACGCTCATCATGTTGACCTTGACAGAACTGTCCAAGCCAAACTGCTGGGCGATTCTGGGCACCTCCCCAGCCGCCAGCATGATGCCCAGTCCCAGCAAGAGATTGTCTTGGAACGTGAGCAGCCCTAGAAACAGCAGTGCCGTTTGGAGGAAGGCCGTCAGGCATAGAGCGAAGATCTGCTTGCACCACTGGGAAAAGCCGTCTGTGTAGCCCCGGGGGACGCTAAACAAATAGAGCGACCCCACCGCCATCTGGATGAGCAAAATCCCGCCCCTCTTGATATTGGCGAAGAACACTTTTAGAACGCAGTAGGCAAGAGCGATGAGGGTCAGTAAATTCAGCAGCCCCAGGGCTGGCCCCACGGTGGGCGGGCCGAACTTTGCCGCCAGCACCTTGAGAGCTACTTCCCCCAGGTTGAAACTTTGCGCGCCTACATAGTCCGCTGCCAAATCTTTGAGAAACACGTTTTGCAGGCTGATGCAGAAGGTATAAAGGTTTACCGGCACCACCGTCACCAGGTTAGCGGCGAAAAATCCTTTCAGCACATTGAGCATGGTGGACTTGATATTTGCCCGGCCATTCTGGTACTCCACCGCCAGGTCAAAGGCGGCCACAATGACGCCCACGCCAAACAACACCCAGCCGAAGAGGAAAAAAAGGTGGACGGCGGACTCGATCCAGCTTAAATCGAAAATCTCCGCGCCCATGTCGCCCATCTGGGAGAACACATCGGCGATGGAATCATAGAAGGCGTTGAAGAGCCACTTCACCAGGTTGTCCCAAATGGCGTTGACGATGGTGTCGCCGATGCCCTCGAACACCCCGCCTATGGAGGAGGCGATACTGCTGACTAAGCCCTCCAGCCAGCTGAACATAGGGGTTCACCCCTTTCCTTTTTTAGTTTTTTTACATAGTCATGGTAGGCCCCTGGGAATGTTTCTGAGATTGCGACAATTCCAGGATTCCCTGGAGGGTGTCTAGTGCCTGCTCTGCGTCCTCCTGCGTGGCCCGCTCAAAGGAGGGAAAACCGGAGGGCGTGGCAAACTGGGTGAGAAAATCACAGTCATCCTCCAGTTCCAGGTAACCGGCTTGAAAGCTAGCGCACAGTTGGCAAAGCTCTCTCAGGTCGTGAGTGTCCGGGACGGGACGCAGATGGTTTTGAAGCAAAAAGCCTTTCATGGAGCATTCCGCTGACAGAAAACTCAAGTAGCAGACGGTGTTATGCACAGGCGGAGTTTTCTCCATGAGAAAGCTGGCTGCCCTAGCATACATTTTTGCATAGCGGAACCACTCCGCCTTATTGTTTCTTGGGTTCATCGTTCACCAACCTTTCTAAGTGTCTCGCGATGTTTTGTGGTTTCGCGGAGCGAAATGGAGGTTTTTCAAACCTCCAAACAAAACTCGCTTGTGATGAAACCTGCGGTTTCCTCACATTCCCACCACGCCCCAGATATACAGGGGAGCGGTCAAAGTGAACAGCAAACAGGCGAACAAGATGGCTGGGCCGGCGAATTCGACCTGGGCATGCTTCCGATATTCAAAGTAGCTTGAGCCTACTTTAACGAAGAAAAGCACGGCCAGAATCACGTCCAAAACTGGAAAAACTACGTTATTTACCACCGTCTTAATTTGGCCTTGTGCGCTGGTCCAGGTTTGCTCCACGGCGCCCGCCACATCCCCGGAGGTAGCGAAAGCTGGGATGCTCAAGGTAAGCAGCAGGGCGGCGGTGAGCGCGCTCGCGAGAATTTTTCTTTTTCTGTTCAAAGCATTTCCTCCAATCAAAATGTTGGAGGGCCGCGTTTCCACGGCCCTCCACAATTTATTGTTTATTGATGTGCCGCAGCAGGGGAATGGTGATACACAATCCCAGCAGAGCGAGAATCAGCAGGCCGGATACCCATATCACGGCTCTACTGCCGCCGGTCTGCGGAACAGAGGGTGTAGGTTCGTCTGGCTCATCGGGGGTTTCAGGTTCTTCTGGCTCCTCCGGCTGGTCGGGCGTTTTCTCATCCTCCATGGTGATGGTCTGGATTTCGGTGGTGTCCTCCACGTTGAAGGTCACATTCTCGGCAACTTCGAATCCCTCCGGAGCGGTTACCTCTCGCAGAATATACCCCTCGCCCACAGGCAGTCCGGGGATGACATGGGGAATGTCGGTGGTTTCCCAGGTGTCCAGGAGGGAACCGTCCGGGGCGTACAGCTCCAGCACAGCGCCGGGCAGTTCCTCGCCGGTATCCTTGTCCACTTTGGAGAAATGCACCACGGTCTGGGAGTTTGCGATGTCCTCCAGGTCCACGTCGGTCTTGTCCAATTCCACAGCGATGGACTCTTTCATAGTGACGTAGCCAGGTGCGGTTTCCAGCTCCTTTATCTGATAGCCGCCGTAGGGAGCTTCAAAGAAAAACTCTCCGTTTTCGTCCGTCTCCGTTGTGGCAATAGCATTCTCCTCTGAAAATTCGGTTGTGTCAGCAGAGAACAGTCCAAAGGTGACGCCCTCCAAGGGAGCCTGCTCTGCTCCGGTCTTGTGGCCAGTGATCTTCCCCCGCAGTAGCCGATTGTAGAACTCCACGGTGGTAGCATCATCCGCCGTCACCGTGACGGTCTGGCCTGCGGGAATTTCGTACCGGGCGGTCAACTCAGACTCCTGCTCGGTGATGGTGTACTCGCCAGGGGCCAGGTCCTCGATGTAGATTTTCCCCGCGCCATCGGTAGTATAGGTCTGGCTGTAATTCTCACCCTCCACCAGGAAAGTGAACCCTTCCAGCACGCCATCTTCGGACGATTTCTTAATCAAGAGCCCGCCCTTGGGGTTGATGGTGATGGTCTGAGCCTCATCGTTGATATCGGCATGGGCGGCAATCTCCACCCCATCGGAATAGAGGGTTTCGAACACCACAATGGTGGTTCCCGCCAGGGTGCTAGCGTCCAGGGTATAGGTCAACTCCACGGTTCCGCTAGGTTCTTCGGGGGTGAACTCCACCTCAGCGGTAACTTCCGCACCATCCACCAGGAGAGGTTCCCCAGTGGCTTTATCCATAAGGATACCGGAAATGGTGTACGTTTCACCAGGAATTAGACCGGTGAACTCCACTACATCCACAATGGTGATTTCTCCGGTGGGATTAGCGGTGTGTTGGCCGTCTACTGTGGCGGTAGTACCCAAGGTGGGTTTTTCCGGCTCGGTGATCTCCACGGTCTGTGCTTCATCGTTAATATCCGCGTGTGCGGCAATTTCCACCCCATCAGAATATAGTGTTTCAAACACCACAATGGTGGTTCCCGCCAGGGTGCTGGCGTCCAGGGTATAGGTCAGCTCCACAGTGCCATCTGCGGATTCGGGGGTGAACTCCACCTCGGCAGTGACTTCCGCCCCGTCCACCAGGAGAGGCTCGCCGGTGGCCTTGTCCATAAGGACACCCGAAACGGTGTAGGTTTTGCCGGGGGTCAGGGAGGAGTAAGCAACCACGTCCACAATAGTGATTTCACCTACGGGGTCGGCAGTATGCTGGCCGTCCACGGTGGCGGTAGTGCCCAGGGTGGGTTTCTCCGGTTCCGTGATTTCCACAGTCTGGTTTTCATCGTTAATATCCGTATGGGCGGCGATTTCCACACCGTCAGAGTAGAGTGTTTCAAAGACCACAATGGAAGTGCCAGCCAAAGAGCTGGCATCCAAGGTGTAGGTAAGCTCCACGGTGCCATCGGCGGATTCGGGGGTGAACTCCACCTCAGCGGTGACTTCCGCGCCATCCACCAAGAGGGTGTTTCCAGTAGCTTTATCCATAAGGACGCCGGAAACGGTGTACGTTTCACCAGGGGTCAGGCCGGTGTACTCCACCACGTCCACGATGGTGATTTTGCCGTTGGGTTTAGCGGTGTGCTGGCCATCCACGGTAGCCGTGGTGCCAATGCTGGGTTGCTCGGTGAAAATGATGGTTTGTCCCTTGTCCTCGATGTCCTCATGGCTGGCGATTTCCGTTTCTCCCTGGAAGAGAGTTTCAAAAACTACTACCGATTTGCCCTCCAGGCCGGTGGCGTCAAAGGTGAACAGCACATCGATGGTGCCGTTCGGCTCGGCAGGGATGAACGTGGCCTCGGACGTCACTTGTTCCTCACCAACCAGCAGGGGTTCGCCGGTTTCCTTGTCCATCAGAACGCCAACCAGCTTGTACTCCTGGCCTGCCGTCAGCCCGCTGTACTCCACAGTGTCGGTAATGGTAATCTGCTCGGCAGGTTTGGCGGTCTTTTCTCCATCAATAGTTGCTGTTGTGCGAATCTCAGGCTGGCCGAAGGTGACAGTCTGGCCCTCATCATTGATATCGGCATGAGATGCCACCGCATTTTCGTCCTGGTACAAGTCCTCGAACACCACCACGGACCTGCCCGCCAGGGCGGAGGCATCGAAAGTATAGGTCAGTTCCACCGACCCTTCCGAACTGGTGGGGGTGAACTCCAACTCAGTGGTAACCGGTTGCTCGTTGACCAGCAAGGGCTCACCGGTAGACTTGTCCATCAGTACACCAGAGATTTTATAGGTTTCTCCAACCTTCAAATTCTTATAGGAAATAGTGTCGATGAGGGTAACTTCCCCGGCAGGCTCAGCAACGTGTTCTCCATCCACCGTAGCCGTGGTGCCAATCTCGGGGATGCCCTCAAACTGGTCGTCGATGGTGCCCAGGTAGATGGTGGTGTTATTCCGGGAGATGGTAATGTTGGGAACCTTCACCAGCTCGTACCCCTGATTTCCCTCGCAGGGCAGTTCCTCTAAGGTGTAGGTATCGAAAGGCAGAGCGCACAGCTCGTCCTGGACATCTACCGTCCAGCCCTCGGTGGTCAATCCGAACCAGGTGCCGTTGTGGTCATCCCACAAAGTTTCATCGGTGATTTCGTCGTTACCGTTAGTGTTCTGCGAATGCGGATTCCAGCTAGATTCCGTCCGCACTTCGCCATTCTCGTCAGTAATGAGAATGTGGCTTTCCCCAGTGGTCTGGCTAGTGAGCTTAAAGGCCACGTTGGCAAACCGGTGCATATTGGATTCTCCGCCCTCGCCCACCTTGACAAACTGCAAGTCGCCACGGATGACCTGGTTATAGGCTGCATCGCCATCCCGGAACTCGATGACTTCTCCATCCTTGCGGATTTGGAAAGAGCGCACGGTCTGATCGGTATGGAGGTAACCCTCCCCAGGCTTGCTCTCCACCATTTGGTAGGTGCCATAAGGCAAGGCCCGGGCATCGGTCTGAGCAATTCCATCCACCACCTCGATGGTGGCGCATACCTCGCCGGGGGCGTAGAGAGCGCCGTCCACATACACGGAATTCACGCTCTTATTCGTAATCTCGAACAGGGTGCCGTCCAAGCTGGCCCCGCCCAAGGGAGTGAGCAGCCCGGATTCCAGGTCGCGCTTTTCAATCAAGACGCCGCCCCTGACAACCTCATTGGCCATAGTGAACTCGTACATGACGCCGTCATCGGTGACGTTTACGGTCTGGTCGGGAGCCGTCAGCAGCGTGGACTCGTTGGTGGAGCTTTCATGGAGAATATATTCACCGTAGGGCAGTAAATCATCGGCAGTAGAAGCCTTGCCCTCGCTGTCCGTCACCAAAATCTTGACCACCTCGCCGGGTTGGTACTTCTGTCCCTCTACCATGACGGGATTCCTGGAATTGTTGATGATTTGGAAATTGATCCCCTCGAAGTTGGCATCGCCCTGGGGTGTGGAGCCGGTGATGCTATCCTGCTTCTCCACGCTGAGGCCGCCCCGTTCCACCTCATCCACGGCGGTGACCGCCACAGAATGTCCATTCTGCCGCACAGTGACCGTTTCCCCGGTCCAGGTAGGCAACATGGATTCATTAGTCTGGGACTCCCGAACCTCGTAGGTGCCGTAGGGAAGGGCATCGTTGCCAGTGCTTGCAGTACCGGATTCGTCGGTCGTGATGGTTATTACCACCTCGCCCACAGCGTAAGTCTGGCCGCCCACCACCACGGGGTTGGTGCTGCGGTTGATGATTTCAAAATCAATGCCCGCAAAAGAAGAGTTACCCTGGGGCGTTGCCCCCATCTCGCTGTCCTGCTTTTCCAGGTCGATGCCGCCCCGGACTACCTCATTCTCCGCCTCGTACTCTAGCATCTCTCCATCAGAGTCAATGGTGACGGAAATTTCTTCCGTAAAGGTCTGGAGCATAGAATCGTTGGTGGAAACCTCTCGAACGGTGTACTCACCATAGGGCAAAGCGTTCTCCCCAGTGGTTGCCACGCCCGCCGCGTTGGTGGTGATGGTCATGGCAACCTGGCCGGGGGCGGCAGTATTGCCGTTCACCACCACGGCGTTCTGGGAGTTGTTGACAATCTCAAAAACGATTCCCTCCAGGCTGGCATCGCCCTGGGGTGTCGTCCCTGTCTGAGAATCCAGCTTCTGGATGCTCAGCCCACCCCGCATTACATCCTCGGTAAGATCGTCTACCTCAAATGTGTAGGTGTCACCCACCAGTTGGGAACCGTCCACCGTGTAGGTATGCACCTCGGTGTCCAGGCGGTACCCCTCTGGGGCGGTAAGCTCCTTTACAGTAACGGTACCAAAGGGGATGCCCTCCAGAGTTCCCAAATTGCCGGAGGCATCGGAGGTCAGTTCTTCCGTCACGGTCTGGCCGCCTTTTTGATAACTCACCTGGTACACGGCTCCAGCCAAGGTCGCGTTGCCCTGGGGAGTGCTGCCGGTCTGGGAGTCCTTTTTCTTCAGCTTGAGGGTCAAAGTCCCAGGCTCGTCTTCCACCGACAAGCTGGTATCCGCCCCATTGATAGTGAATGTGTACACCTTGGTGTCCAGCTTGTAGCCCTTGGGCGGAGTCACTTCCTTGACGGAGTAAGTCCCATCCTCCAAAGGAGTGGACAGAGTGGCGTGGCCTGCCTCGTCCGTGGTGAACGTGGCCACCACGCTGCCAGTACCGCTGGTACCTTTGTAAACGTTGTAGGTGGCCCCTGCCAGGGAGTAAGCGCTGTTGCCCTGGGTGATGGATACGTCAGCGGAGGTCTTGGTCAAGGTCACTTGGTAGTCTTTGGGCTGCAAAGGCTCGATCTTGATGAGGATATAGAAGCTGCCCGGCGTCTTGGGGGTGATTTCGGAAATCTGGTTGCCGGAGCTGGGTTCTGTCCCGCTGTGCCACATGACGTCATCGTCACTGGCCTCGCCCCAGAAGAAACCGATGTGATTGTCGGCCCCGTCCGCGCCAGGGGAGTTGCTCCACCACATCAAGATGATGTCACCTTTCTCGGCCAAGCCACTGGAAAGCAGCTCCTGCTTGGTGCGGAAGGCGTAAGCGCTGATATTGCCGTTTTCAATGAGGTTTTTGTAGTTGGACGCCCCTGCCAGCCAGTCGTAAGGCAGGCCGGAGCCGAACTGACTCACGGGTGTTTGGTGCATGATCTCCATGGTGGTTTCGGCATCCAAGCCAGCTTTGCGAAGGACATAGGACACAAACCCGGCACAGTTTAGCCCAGCGTGGCCGTTGTAACTGGTGTCCCCGTTGGGGGACTGAGCGTCGCCGCCCTCGTAGGGGGTCCCCAGGTAGTAGTTGTCGTCCTCATGAGCTTCCAGCTCCCGGACGATGCTTTCCCGGGTGACGCCCACGGAAGTCATGTAGTTGGTGCCGCCCTCCACTTCGGATTTCACCGTGTTGAAGGGGTCCTGCGCGTAAAGCACGGGAACGTCCCCGGAGCTGTCCGAGATGATAATAGAGTTTTCTGTTTGAGAAGATTCTTCTTTCTCTGCCTGTGATTCCTTCGGCTGGCTTTCCACGGTGCTTTCCGTAGGAAGTTCACTGGATACCTCATCGGCGGAAACAGAAAAAGGCAGGGAACTGAACATCAGCACCACTGCCAATAGCATTGCGAGTATTGTCTTTTTGGTGTGTGTCATGGTATTTCCTTTCTGCTCGTAAGAGAGCGGCTCACATACTCATAACGGGGGCGTCCTCGTCCATAGGGGGAGGCGGCGCGTCATAGGATTCCTCAAAAGGGAGGTCGCCGTCCAGCAATTCTTCCAGCTCATCCTTCTGGTTGGGATGCTGGCGCTCCTGCTGCTCCATTACCATCTCGTAGGAGTTGAGAATTTGGCTGTACAGCGCGTCCCGGGCTTCCTTGGTGACGGGGAAGAATACGGAGGAGGTCATCTCCGTGCCGTTTTTGATGTAGCTGCGCTGAGGCTCCTTGACGAACAGGCCATTCTTGGAGTCATAGATCCGGAACCCCTGGACAGCGAAGCTCTTGGCAATATTGACGTTGGCGGTGGCCAGCAGCTTGGTCCTGGGCTTGGAGATGGGATAGATCCGCACGGTCATGGGCGGCACCCAGTCCGCGGGGTCTTGCGATTCGTAGGGGCCGTTTGACTCCGCTGTGCCCAGCGTGGCCTCCCGCTGGGGTTCATCGTACTCGATGTCGATATTCTCTTTTCTGGTTGCCATAGTGTCTCCTTTCTCACTGTAAGTGGAAGTCGGCCAGCAGGGCCGCCAAAAGCCGGTACTGCTGGCTCAGAGGTAGACGGCGGAACGCCTCGGTGAAGATGTCACCGGTGAGGTCAGGTTCCTCCGCTTCCTCCGGTTCGTACACCTCCATCCGGGTGATGACCACCCGGTCAGGCGGGTCGGCCTCAAACAGCAGCACGTCCCCGGCGCCGAAGTCCAGCTCCTTCCGGATGGGCCAGGGGATGGTGGTGCGCCCTCTCTTTCCCAAAATTCTCAATACAGTCCGTTCCATAGTATTTTCCTTTCCTCCGCCGCAGGCTCAAAAAGGTAGAGCTGGGCCTGGGCAGATTGCCTTGTGTCGTAGTTGGAGATGAGCACTTCCTGGTAAACGGCGCCGCCCTCGTACCGCTGGGCCATGTTGTTGATCCGGTCCACCTGCTCAATGAAGATGCCGGGCTGCTGGTACAGCTCCAACACCTCCGGGCACAGGTTGTAGGACAGCAGCCACAGCCCCTGGGCGCCCAGCAGGATGGCCGCCAGCCGGGCGTGGTCTTTCCGAAGAAAGATATTGCCTGGGTAGTAATCCTCTGTAAAAACGTAGGGCGGGTCAAGGTAGAAATAGGTATTGGGCGAATCGTACCTTTGGAAGATGACACCGAAATCTTCTTTTTCCAAGGTGACGCCCTGGAGCCTGCCAGCGACCCGGTCAATGGCTGGGAAGCCCGCCCACATACTCCGGGCCACAGGGCTGAACTGTTTTCCATTGCCGGCGTAGCTTTGGCGGACGACTTGGTAGAAATCCGCCGCCCGCAGGATATCATCTTTATAGGAGAATTGGGCCAGCCGCCGCTGGGCAATTTTGAAATCCTCCCGGCTGTGCATGACGTACAGGAGCCGGTCTTTCAGTTCGTCTGGGTGCTCCCGAACAACGCGATAGAGGTTAATCAGGTTGCCGTTGGCGTCGTTGAGTACCTCACGGACGGAGCGCTCCTTGTTGAGAAGAACGGACCCGCCGCCCCCGAACACTTCCACGTAAATCATATTTCGGAATCCAGGGGGAAATCTTTGAAGGATAGTTGGGTAAAGGGCTTGCTTGCCGCCCACCCAGGGAATAATGGATTGAATAGTTCATCACCACCTTTGTCAGTTGATTGCTAAGTAGGGTTAGTTCATCGTCATGCCCGGGGATTCCTCCTGCTGGGGCACCACCCGGAAGTGGTCTTTTCCGATTAAGAGGGAAAGGCTGCTGCCGTTGTCCCAGTTCACCAGGAGTGCGGGCTGGTCGTCCACACCCACCACCGTGCCTTTCATGCCGGGCTTCAAGTGTTCTTCCTCATTGCAAAGGGAGACAACTTCCACCCGGGTGCCGGGCGGGTATTGCTTTCTCATGCGCTCTACAAAATCTCTGTGGTACAACAAATATATCACTCCCATCTTGCTTCAAATTGAATCCGGCTGGCCCGCTCCACACCAAAGGCCCGCATGGCCAAGGCGGTGCAGAGAATCATGTAGGATTTCATGGAAAGCAGCGCCGGGTCCGTGATTTCCATGAGCTGGATGTTTCGAGTGCCGCTCATAATGTCCTTAGCAGCGGCAAAGTAGACGTAGCTGGTCCCCGTGAGATTCTTGGGCCGCATCTCGTCCACATACACCCGCCGGAGGCTGACCTGGTCCCGCACCTGGTTCCACAGGTTGCCGTCCGCCGTGAACAGGTACAGGGCGGCAAGCAGGGGCCGGCTGATGCTTTCGGGCCGCATGGCGGCCTCTTTCTCAAAGGTGTGCTGGTGGCGTTCATCTCGGTAAATCATGGCGTGTGTTTCCTTCCTTTCTTTTTCTGCGTCCAGTTCGACCTGGATGCGGTCGGCCTCTGGAGCGTCCGGCTTGAAATTTGGCTGGTGCTTCATGAAGCGCTCGAAGAACTGGTCTGTGGGTTTGGTGGTGAAGAGGGGCATGGGCTTTCTCCTTTCATCGGAAATAGAAAAAGGGCGACCTGATTTTCTTCAGATCGCCCTGGAAAAAATATTTTGTTGTGGGAAAAAGAAAAAGGCCGGAGTCGAAAGTTTTCTTTCGATTCCGGCCTTGGCCCGGCACATATTCTGTTAGGTGATGGTTTTACGTGGGTTCGAATCCCTTCGAAGGTTTTCCACATCATTCAAAAACGTCACGCTGTGACGGGCCTTTTTCGGCCCTGAAAACGCGAAAAAAGCCCGGAATTCCGGGCTTTTTTCGTACTTGCATCATTTTTGGCAAGTAAACCTGGCAGGGGCAGAAGGACTTGAACCCTCGGCACGCGGTTTTGGAGTGGATGTGGGAGGAGCGCACCAGAGAGCGGAGAAGAGGCAATGTTGCCCACTTTTTCTCGCAAGCTGGAAAACAAGCGATGCTGATTTGGTGCTGCGAGGAAATAGCTTTGATGACAAGTAGACCGTGATTACGTAAATAAGGAAAGAGAAGATTTGCTGTGCATTGCATCATCAATGAGAACATTCTATTGTGTGTTTATATAATGATTTACTATACCGTTTTAGAAAAGTGTAAGAGTATATAGGAACTTATGTTATTAAGAGACCTACTTATCTGTTTTTAATCTGAGAATGCCATCTGTGTGTTTATAGTTACCTTCATTTTTCTTGTGCTTCCAAGTGAGGGGGCGGAATATTGCCTTGCAAAATATGGAACAGCAGTGTGCGGAATGATGAATTTTTGCAGACTTTTATCTTAGCTTTAAAGTCTTTCGCTTTATGTGTTTGGTGCATTCACACTTTTGCGAATTTTGTTTCCTCTTTTTATAAGCTTCTCTTGTGAATCTAGAAACCGAGCATATTCCATGCCGCAGGTAGCCTGTGTTTTCAGCTCAGAATATAGACTGTCTGTATTTTTGTTTAGAAGCGCATGTATCACTTCATTTCGGTAGCTGCACCACTGCTCAATTTTATCTAAAATGCTTAAAAAGACAGCAATATCTAGACGTTCACATTGGTGTTTAAGCGCGCATAGATAGGGAGTTTCAAAGCGACTGCGCTCTGTGGTACTTGCCCATCGGAGAATACAACGAACTACTTTGAGTTTACTATTCATTTTAGCGGCACTTATTGTGAGCGCTTCTTCAGGATCTTTGTATTTTTCAACAATAGACGAAAAGTATGGTTTCGTTTTCTTCCAGATTTTTAAAGTTTTACGGTTTGCTATAAAAGCCATATGATATAGTATAGCATATAAACGGTCTTCCAGCATAGCATAATCGATAAGAAGTGCCTCCAAATAAAATTCTCCACGAATCGCTTTGTTGTAACGGGTCATTTGTTCTGAATACGTTCTTTGTTTGTCCTTGGCGCTAGAAACCGGTTTTATCATTCGCGTGTCCATATGGACCTCCTTGTTTCACGTATTGAGATGATTGGGGCTACAACATGATAAACCATGATAAACATAGAAAAGCGTATGTTCACAAGACTATCTTAGGTACTGGCAGCCATCATTCGCATCTGCTTAAAAATAGCTTCAAGGTCATCTTTGCTAGTGGGCATAGCTTCTAGAATCTTATGATCGATTGCTTTTAACATAGTTTCTTCTTTTTCATTAAGACGAGAATAAACTGCTCTATCTAGGGACCAAGGTCCGTCTTCTATCTGGTATTCCATTTGTAGAAAGGTATACTGTGTGTATTGCCCCTTTGGTAATCCAAGACGGTGAATACGATCTTTCGATTGAAGCAAGTGAACCAGATTATAACTGTATTCGTAATAAATTGCATCGTGACATACAGAGTGCAAGGAAACAGATTCAGCTAAGGTGTGGGGATTGGTAAGCAGAACTTGAATACGTCCTGAACGGAAGTCACTTAAAATCTGTTGTCTTTCCTCCAAGGGAATTGCACCGTAGATACAGCGAGTGTTGACGCCTTCTTGTTCTAGCGTAGTAGAAAGTTGTTCGATTGAATCAATAAAGATACACCAGATAATTACTGGTTTCCCTGCTTTTACTAGAGAGAGGGCTGTTTCTATACATTTGAGAAATTTTGCGGAAGGGGGGCACTGTGTAATAAGTTCTTGAACTTCGGCGCTATAATCGAAGAAGTCGATCTCATGCACAGGCTTGGTATCGTCCAGCAGATATTCAAAATCACGCAAGTCTAATTGGCTCAATAGCAATTTGGGATTACTTTCTAGCTGGAGAATACGAAGGAAAAGCGCCAATGCATTATTACGATATTTCATCTGTAAAAGAGATAAAAGACGTTCTGCTTCTTTACTTGCAGGACATACTACTAACTTGTCCGGATTGGCAGGTGGTACATCCAGTTGGAATTTTGTTGTGCGGCAAAAGAAAGGACGAAGATTGTTATTTATAACATCCACTTCGGCCGAAGAAGGTGCTTTCAGTACGGAAGTAGGAAACCCAAACATTTCCTCATATTCATCTGGAAAAAGAATGTGGAGCAGGTTGTAAATATCTATATACCCATTTGGAATCGGGGTACCAGTCATAGCGACCAAAGTGGAAGCGGACTTGGATAGCTCAAGTGCTGCACGAGCGTATTCGCCCCCCACTTTTTTTACCTTATGAACTTCGTCAAAGACAAGGAGAGTGTCTCTTTGTACTAGCTCACAAAGGTCTGCTAGCACACTGCCAGCTAGTTCGTAGTTGACCAAAATCAGATTCCTATTTCCGGCATCATAGCGCAAAGCTGTTTGACGAGCCGTTGCATTGGGATAACAGGAATCCTGCAGATTTAGAACTTTAAGAGGGTCACGGTTTCCGAAGGTGGCAGTAAATTCATCTATCCAAGAACCAAAAGCGTTTTTGGGGCAAACTACCATGATTCGTTGAACCAGGCCACTGTGTTTCAGATGTGCATACACTCCGAGTACAGAAGCGGTTTTGCCAGATCCAGGCACTGAAAAATTGGCTGAGCGACGCATAGAGCACATAAAAAAGGAGTCCCACATTTGCTGTTCCCGCAGTGGGCGAATCATGGAGGAGTTCACTATATCTTTATAGGCTTGGAAAGTTACTTCTAATTTAGATGAATGGTTTTGAATCTCAATACCTAGCTTAGCTCGCTGGGTCAAGAAATTTTCCCTATGATTTATGTACTGCTCCAGAGATGAGGAAATTTGAAGCGATACTTGGCGCTTCTCACATTCTTTTTTGCAGAGTGCAATGATACGTTTAAAATCGAGATAGGTAAGTGAAAGCTTGGCCACGAAGACATCATCTTCTTGACCAGAGAAATAACGGCGCAAAGATAATTTAAAAAAACTGCTAGTATACAGTTTTTGCGCTTCTCCTGCTGGCAGGACTAGCCGAAGTCGGTCTGTGTAGTCTAAAAACCAGTTGATCATGGGAGATTCTCCTTGACTTCAGCAAGAGTTTGTTCCAATAAGTCGAGTTGATGGTGCATCCGTTTTAGTTCACTATCATTAAGTTTTAAGAGAATATTGGTGTCAATGCTCTCAAGAAAATTTGTCGCTTTTTCTACAAGTTGAATGGGACGATTCCGAGTTTCGGTTTTCTTAGAGCGGGCAAGATACTTGTCCATAGAGCGTTCCAGACTATCGGTAAACTCTTCATTTGTCCGGATAGTATCACGAATGACATCAGTGTTCATCTTCTGTGCTGAAGGCAATGTATCGATAACTTGGGCGGCGATTTCATGTTGTTCATTTAGAAAATCAGATTGATAATCACTTCCAATAATATTTTTAAATCCGCGGATGAAACGAGCCATGTCGCCGGCGGGCCGAACAAGAATATTGGTGAAAACACTGTTTTTGAGTTCTTCTTTTTCATCCTCTGTGCGGCACTTGTGTAATAGTTTTTGAAGTTCCTCCAGTGTGGAGTAAATTGTCAATTCCCGAGCAATATAAAATTGTTCGGGAGCGTTGATAAACTCGAGAAATTCTACCATCAATTGCGCTAGTTCTACACGTTTTTTAACCTCGTTTTCCGTTTCGTTTGTACTTCTGGCATACTCGCTGACGGAAAGCAAATTAGTGCTAAGTATATCAGTATAGATACCGACTAATCTTTCAATTGGGTCGTAGTCTACTTTGCTTTCCTCACCATGTTGAATGCTTAATTCTAAGATTTTTATTTGTTTGGAATTGTTTTCGATGCTTCTATCGAGAATAACAGCTTCGAAGTAGCCAAAGCGTTCCTCAGTAGCAGCAAGCTGCCGTAGACAAGTAAAACGACGGTTTCCATCAATAATTCTGCCGTCAGAAAGTACTACGCCAGGTTCCCGTTGATCAGTCATTTTAATGTTATTTTTTGTTTTGCGAATCGCATCGGGATTGCTCTCTACAATAAATTGTTCAATGATATTGTTGTAATTTTCGCGGTCTGTTGGATCAGGTGCGCAGCCATTATGTTGAGATCGATATTGGCTTATCCAAGTGGCGATGCGGTCGTTTTGGTCATTGAAATAAAGTTGATCCAGCTTAATTTTGTAGACCGGATAGGTTTGGGTGATACCGTCAATGGTCAGTTTGCGCGTTAAGTTTGTTTCAAATATGATATGTTTTTCGAGCCCATCTTTTAAAAGGTGCATGTTTATACCTCCTCAAAATATGTGTCATAGTCAATATAGGCTGCTTCCATTATCTCATCATAGTAAAGAGTGGAGGAACGGACAATTGATATAAGATTATAAATATCTATATGAATATTGTAATGCTCTTCAAGTAACTCGCAAAGGTCAAAGATATCCATTTTTCCAGTTGGTTCTAACAACCACTGCAAAAAATCAATAAATAAAAATGCTTTTTTTCCACGACGAAATAATCTCGTTTTACCAATTTTATAGTGTGAAAAATGTTCTTTGTCTTTCGCTAGAATAGATGAGAAAAACCATTCATCAAATCCAGTTTCCTCCAGAAAATGTGAGAAACCATCCTGCTGGAGAGAGGTTATGGTAAAATAGTCTCCACTGGGGATTTTCTTTGCAACAGAAGCAGAATAGTCCTCTAAATCCAAGGCGGAAATACCGTTACGGTTAAGTCGCCGAATATGAATGTACTGCTGGGGAAGATATTCAATGAGTTCTCGCTTTGCTTCTAACTCGTAAATAGTATTGTGAATATTGTTATAAAAAGATTTGCCGCCTTTTTCAATAACTGGCCTTATATCAATTAAATCATTTGCAGCTAGTAAATGATAAAAAAAGTCAGAGGCATTGGAAAAACGATTTGATACAATGTAGTCTATATAGACATGAAACCCGAGATTTTTTAAGGTGAAAGAATTGATAAAGGCTAAATTTCCGTCTGGATATTCCCGGAGATAAATTTGCTTGACTTCTGACAGTGTATAGATATCCTCTGTAAGGAGCTGTGCAATCCGCTGATGCTGGTTTTCTGGTAAGGCCGGCAGGTCAATTCGGTAGATGCCATTGTAGAAGAAACAAGTGATACAGGTAAAGTAATTTGCTAAAGCAGTGTCCCAACGGACTCCGTAAAGTTCTTCGTACTTTTTTGCCAACTCGGTATTTGCAATGGGAGCGCATTGCATTAAAAGGTCGATCACTTGTTGATCTCTGTTGGGTGTGCCAATCACAATTGTGGGCATCCTCTTAAAGTGGATTTTTGACTCAGAAGCGGTAGATAAGATTTTCTTCAAGAGATTATGTAGCTCATATTCATCGTGAATATCGTATTCTTCCATCAACTCTGGATTGTCTCGAAACAACTTAAGTGAGGAAAACTCAATGTTTTCATACTGATCTAAAGCTAAGGTTTCTATTAAATTTCTGTAGTCATATTGGATAATAGGGTAGTAGCGGAAACGGTGACCTCGGCTCCAAAGAACATAATCATTTTGACTGAGCTTGTTTTCATAAGTTCGTTTGTCAATTGCAAGCTTGGGTTCATCTGCTGCACCAATGGTTTCTAAAAGCAAATAATACCACTGTAAAAACTCTTCCATTGTGGTCAATTCTTGGCAATATGTTTGCACAACATATTGTACTAACGAGAAAGTCTCTTTTTTGATGCGCACTCCATTTATTGTGACGTATTGTCGGTAGATTGCGCGCTCTGCCTTTCGACGAAAAGATTCAGGAATACTAGTGTCAGTTAAAATAGCATCGAGAGGCATTCGCTGGTTGTTTTTACTCGATCGCACTATTATCAGATAGTTATAAACCTCTGGAGGCTCATCAAAGGCTAAATGAAATTCTTCATAGGAGAACTCATATCGCTCGAATAATGGAAGATAGCAATCTTCGCGAAGTTTCGGCCGTCTAGACAGCATAGTATTTATTATTTGTCTTACACGTTCTTTGCTGATTTGAAGGAGCTCTCCAATTTGCTCCAGAGTTTCTCCGTGAAGCCTTGCCAGTAATGTTGCGCGTTTCTGGTTGTCCGAAAAGCTTTGTGCGTATTCTACTATCGTGGGAAAGCGCAACTGTATATATTCCCCTTGCAGTAAAATTTTTTTCTGACTCTCTAATTCCGACAGTAGACTATCCAGAACTTCTCTGGGGGTTTTAGAGGGCATAACTGATAAAAGCGTGGAGATATTGGTTCCGGATTCATGTACATCTAAAAGTCGAAGAATAGCCTGGATACTTCCCTGATGAATTTCTGGACATTCCCAAAGATAGGGGATCAATTCTTTTTCAGATAGTTCTGGATGCTCCCTTTGACAGATAACCATTTCTTTCAGAATTATGGCGTTACTTATAGCAGTAAAGCGGGAAAGTTCAGAAACAAAACCATCCAGCGGATGATCTTCCCTAGTTTCAAAGTCTAATTTTTGCAATAGTTCTTGACGCTTTTCAAGAATAACTTCGATTGTTTTTGCGCCTACATTACGTAGCCGCATAAGTTCCTCTGGAGTGGTGCTTACTAACTGCGCTCCAGTATTAATTCCCCCTTTAATCAGCGCGTTTACTGCACGTACATTAAGTCCCATTCGTTCTACATAGATTGTATTTAGTTTTGAGGAAGCATCTGAAAGGGTTCCGTCCAGCGAATCATCTTCCCTAGTTTCAAAGTCAAATTTTTGCAATAGTTCTTGACGCTTTTCAAGAATAACTTTAATTGTTTTTGCTCCTACATTACGTAGCCGCATAAGTTCTTCTGGAGTAGTGCTTACTAACTGCGCTCCAGTATAAATTTCCCCTTTAATCAGTGCGTTTACTGCACGTACATTAAGTCCCATTCGTTCTACATAGATTGTATTTAGTTTTGAGTAAGCATCTGAAAGGGTTCCGTCCAATGGTTGATGAAATCTATTCTTTGTGCGCTTTGAAAACTCTTCAAGATAATCTCCTGCTGCTGGAGCTGAAGAGAGATTGTTTTCTTTTGGGAGAATTGGACGTTGGTCTGAATCTACTAGAACGAAATCTCCCAAGCCGTTGCGCAAATGTTCCAATGTGCTAACTAGTTCATGAATAGATTTGTTGCCAAGGCTTGGGAAATTTTTCCATTCATCAGGAGAAACATCAAGAGCCTGTCCAACGGTTTCTATTCCGTTACGACGAAGACAATTGTAAATTCGAGCGGGCAAGGAGAGGACGGAAATGCTGTCCTCAGGTGTTACATACGTCATAATAGATGATTCCTTCCTTTTAAAATTAGCAATATCTACTAATTTTACTTTATTTTGTCTAAACTCCCTTGAAAAAACGAAGATGAAGTTGGAAAACTTGATAATGCAAAGCAAGAACTGCCTAATTGAAGAAAGCTGTATTTCAAGTATCTAAATTACAACAAAATTTGGTATATGTAACAAAAGTTTCCGTAGACAAGTCTTGAATTATTATATGATTTACAAAAATTGTCGGGTGTTTCCTTGCTTATGACAATTATATTGGAGAAGAAAAGCAGTGTCAAGTTCTTGTTAACAAACTCTTTGACCTAACTATATAGCCCGTGCGGATGTTTTGTTGGCAATCCATTCAGCTAGAATATCTTACCTCCAAATTTGCAGGAGGTAAACAAGGAAAAGGACTTTGGCAAGCAAACTTCTAAAACGGGAAAGAGAGACTGAAATAATATGGAAAGACTTGCAAACAAAAACACCGGAGGGGAAGATTTTTTCTTTTGCCCAATGCCATTTTCACACTGGGCCATTACTCAGGTGAGATGACGGTCTATGCCTACCTGATTTTCTGTGAGGACAGGAAAACGCACCAGTGCTGGCCCAGCATCGGACGCATAAGCCAGCACACCGGAATGAGCGCCAACACGGTTGCAAAGTACGTTCGACAGCTGGAGGAAAAATGCCTTATCGATGTAGAACCAACCAAGGTGCGCACTAAAACCGGCGAGGTGAGGAACGGGATACTGCGATTTACCATCCGTCCCATCCAAGAGGCGGTAAATTACAAGCTGGAGAAGGACTTGGCAGCTTTGCCAGACCCGAAGCGTACTAAGAAACGGCGGTGAACCCAAACTCGGTCCTGTGTGGCCCTGTGTGCGGTTTTGGAGGCCAGGTAGGGGAACGACACCACCGAAGCCCCAGACCGGCCCTGTTGAAGCCGTGTGAGCCAGTTGTGAGCAGCAGTTGCCAAAGGCAACTGCCTAGAGAAGCCCTCGGATACGAAGTATCCGTCTTTTCCTACGGAAAAGCACAGGGCTTCTCTCTGGTGAAAATTCAAACAAAAGGGGCAGAGAGCAGGCAGAAAAAGAAAATCAGACCCAGCAAGGCCCGCAAAGGCAGCGCATTGGAGCACGGGATAACTTCGATGGATGCAGAATCCTCCCCAACTAAAAAATGGGTTTGGAGAGGGCTGTGGGCAACGTACATTGTTGAAATATTAGGCAGTGAAAAGAGGGTGTGAAAAAGGAGCAGGTGAAAGGGTAGGCGCCTAAGAACGGCGCCTACCCGGGCTCACAGTGGCCGGCAGAGCCGACCACTCCGGGATTTTTGCAAGGCGTCAATTTTCCGATTTTTAGGGGTCGGTTTTGGGGCCTTGGCGTCAAACTGGGTGTCGTGAATGCCAGATTTTCCCAGTGTAGAGCCATTCTCTACGGTGTCAAGATAGGGGTTGTGACAGTTTCCTGCCTTCAGCAGGGCAAGCAGAGCGCCTGGCTGTCCGCCAGGCACATTTAAGCGGGGTTAAGCCCCGTGGCCCCCTTATTTAGCAACCAAATTGCTGAGTAAAAATGCAGCTTAATAATCCAACCAGGTTGCCTATTTTTTCTTCTGTCCAAAAACTGTGGCCACCTCAAAAATTGCGGTAGAGTAAACAAAGAATAGGCCCAAAGAAATCTCCCCGCCCAAAGAGGATGTAAAACCACCAAAAGGCGGAGAGTTTTTTCTCCGCCCGGTTTGGAACATTGAGCTGGACATAGGTCAGCCCTTTAGAGTAGTGTTGGTGGTTAAAGAAAGGGGGCAGCAAGATGCCGAAAAAGAGATTGACCACTAACGGTAACGTATTCCGTCGAACAGACGGAAGATGGCAAAGCGTCATCTGGTACTTCGATGAACACGGAGAGAAGAAACGAAAAGTGTTCTCCAGCAAAACCAAGACAGAAGCACAACAGAAAATCACCAACTACATTGCCCAGTTCAATGAGGAAGTGCGTAACTCGGACGAGTCACAGAAAACGCTCAAGGACAGCCTGACCCATTGGCTGCAGGTTTTCAAATTCCCCTCGGTGGAGCGCACCACATACGACAGGCTGGAATGTACCGCCCAGCACCAGGTGTTCCCGCTGATTGGGGACAAGATGGTGGGGGACATCACCGCCGCCGACCTAAAATCCGTGCTGAACCATTGGATGGAGCAGGGCTACGCCTACACCACCGTGAAGAAAGTGCATATCCTCTTGAACGAGTATTTCCGCTACCTTACAGAAGAGAGTTTCATCCAAAAGAACCCCATGCAGAGCGTCCCTATGATGAAGAAAGCAAACTTCTTAGCCGCCCAGGACAAGGAGTTTGTGCCAGAGCAGGAGGCCGTGACAGTGTTCACCTCAACCGAGATTGCCAAATTCAAGCGGGAAGCATTTGCTACATTCTCCAACGGCAAACGCAAATACCAACAGGCAGCGGCCTACATCCTCATGCTCAACACGGGCTTGCGGACGGGGGAACTGCTGGGCCTCCTCAACAGTGACATCGACTTAGAGCACCGAGTCCTCCATCTGGAGCGTGGAGTGAAAGAGGTCTGGCGCAGGGATGGCCTACAAGCCGAGCCAGGCCGGGATGTGAAAGTTGGCAAGCTGAAATCAGCCACCAGCAAACGTTCGGTACCACTGAACGACACAGCCATCGCCATGATAAAAGATTTACGGCAGGAAGCCTACTTCGGCGAGGACACACCGCTGGTGCCGGATGAGCACGGCAATTACACCCGACCCGTGAATTTCAGAAAGCGTTACTACCGCATTTTAACAGCGGCTGGCATAGAAAAAAAGGGCCTGCACAGTTTACGGCACACGTTTGCCTCCAGCTTGGTGAACGGCATCAAGCAAGAGGACGGCACAATAAAATCCTTGACCCCCAGACAAGTAGCAGATCTGCTGGGCCATAGCACCAGCCAAATCACAGAGTTGTACTACGTTAAAAAGGACACCTCTCGTTTACATGGTATCACGGACGGCTTTAACTTGTGAGCACTATGCGGCAGGTTGCACAAAAACCAGGACAAAAATTTTGCGGCAAGAAAACAGCGAAAAAGAGAAAAACGCACCCGATTCAGCCAGAAAAAGGCGAAACCGGGTGCGTTTTGGGTGCTGGAGGGGATGGGAACGGTTGCGAACAGGTGCGAACGGATAGAAAAGACCGGAAAGCTAGGAGGAAATCGTGGGACGGACTTGTCTCGCCACAGGCGACCAGCGCCCCACGACACGCACCGCAGGCGGGCCTGCGGGCGCACCTCGTTGCCAAATCCTACCGCACACT
Organism: Acutalibacter sp. LFL-21; assembly: GCF_025630755.1. Lineage (NCBI taxonomy): Bacteria > Bacillati > Bacillota > Clostridia > Eubacteriales > Acutalibacteraceae > Acutalibacter > Acutalibacter sp. LFL-21. The sequence continues at coordinate 149,715 of NZ_JAOTNT010000002.1, forward strand.
AACGAAAAAGTCAGGTACCGCACAAGCGATACCTGACTTTTTTGGCAGGGGCAGAAGGACTTGAACCCTCGGCACGCGGTTTTGGAGTGGATGTGGGGAAGCACACCAGAGAGCGGGGGAAGGGCAGTGTTGCCCGGTTCTCCCAGACAAGTCCCGAAACAGCGGTGCTGGTTTGGTGCTGGGAGGAAATTATCCGAGCCAAAACAGGCGAAAAAGAGCGGAAAATCCCCGCAAAAGCAGGAAACACATTGACTTAAATCGACAACGTCCGTATAATAAAAAATGCCGGGGAAACCCGGCGGGCGTCTGTTGCAGGCAGGCGGTTAGCCACTCCCTTCTACTCAACGCAGAGAGGGGGTGATGCTTATGGGAAACAACCGCGGGGCGAAAGCTCTGCGCTTTGCAATATGCTTGGTCATCGCCTTGGCGCTGGCCATAGTGTTTGCCCCAAAAGCGTGTTGACCGCTCGGCTGGCATCCGAACGGTCAACATAGATCCAAAAATCTTTGTCTGACCAGGGGCTAACCGCAAACTGCAACAGCGCCCTTTCTGTCTTTATTATACTCAGCAGGCAAGCCACTGTCAACCGGCAGCCGGACCAGAAATAAAAATTCCCCGCAGCTGTTTCCAAACAGTGTGGGCTGTGGTACAATGTAGGGGAAAGGCATTGCCCACCCCAAACAGTTGAAGCGAAAAGGCCATGGCCTTTTCTGTTGGTAGTTACCAACAGAATTTTAGCCGATTGAGAACGAACACACACCTACACCCCCACCGGGGTACCCAAAGGAGGCAATTCATGCGGCGATTTACCCACACATTCCCCCAGCGTATCAGCGCGTTCCTCTTGTGCCTGGCCCTGCTGGTGGCCCTGCTGCCCACCACCGCGTTTGCGTTGGACGGCGACAATACCATCATGCTGGGGACAAGCGGGATCAAAGACCCAACAGCAGAGGGAAATACATACTACACCCCAAACAGCTATATCTATTTTGGCGTGAACGAGTCAGAGCCAATTAAGTGGCGGGTGCTGGACGCGGACAAGGCAAATAATGGCACGACAAGCGGAATGTTCCTGCTGTCGGAGTATCTGTTAGGAGACACTCAATTTGATGACAGTTCAAATGTATGGCAGGGCAGCGACGCACAGAAATGGTGTACAGACTTTGCGTCCAATTCGTCCAACTTTTCCACAGCGGAGCAAAGCGCCATGCAGGGCATTGCAAAGGAGGACAGCAGCGAAACTCTATATTCCGTTCCTTGGGGCGCAAGCAGCTTGACGGAACAGGATAAGATGTTTTTCCTGTCTGCCCGGGAACTGACCGATTATGTAGGAGATTATGATGGCGCACCGGGACTAAGTGCAACAGACACCGAGCAGATCGCGGGCTATTGGTGGCTCCGCTCTCCCTACGCCTACCTTACGTCCTATGCGGGCCTCGTCATCGATATCGGCGACGTGTACTTCCGCAATGTGCCCTACGACTGGGCTGCGCGCCCCGCTTTTAACTTAAATCTGAACTCTGTCCTCTTCACATCTGCCGCCGAAGGCGGCAAATCTACCGCCGCTGCAAGCGGCGGTAATCAAGGCGGCGTAGGCGCCGACGCGATTTTTGAAATTAACGATACGGATACCAACGAGTGGAAATTGACCCTTTTGGACGACAACCACAAAAACTTTAGTATTTCTGACGCGAAAAAGGAAAACAATACCGTATCGTTTTCCTACAATAACGCACAGACCGGGACGAATGAATATATTTCCGTTGTAATCGAGGATAAGGGCGAAATCACCCATTACGGGCGCATTTTGAAGCTGGACGATACGACCAATGGCGCAAACGGAAGGGCAAGCCTTGCGCTGCCTGAAGGTGTGACCTTGGACGAGAACACAAAGCTGTATGTATTCAACGAGCAGTACAACGGCGATAAAATGACCGATTATGCCAGCCTGCTTTGGGAATTTGACACCACCGCACCGACGCTTTCCAACGGCTCGGCTACCCGCACCGGCGAAACCACCGCCACCGTGAAGTTTATCAGCGACGAGGCGGGCGAATATTTCTATGAAGTCGTGGAAAGCGGCACGACCGCCCCGACCATCAACACCGCCGGGACGGGAACTTCCTGCGCCAGCGGCGAGAATACCATTTCCCTTACAAGCCTTTCGGGTGCGGGCGCAAAAGATATTTACATCGTGGCAAAGGACGCGGTGGGGAATGTGAGCAGTTCGCTGAAAATCACAATACCCGCCATTTATACCCTCACCGTCAACTTGAACGGCGGCAGCGGCAGCACAGCCGACGGTGAATATACCGAGGGCACAGCTGTCCCGATCGACGCAGGCAGCCGCAGCAATTACCGCTTTGCTGGTTGGACTTCCTCAAATGGCGGCAGTTTTGCCAGCGCTTCCAGCGCAAGCACCACCTTTACCATGCCCGCAGCCGATACCACCATTACGGCGAACTGGCAGTACGACTCGCCCTACATCCCGCCCAGCAAGCCCAACTGGACCAGTGTGGCCCGGAAGCTGGCAAACGCCCAGCCGGGAGACACGGTGACCGTGAAAATGAACGGCGAGACGGAAGTTCCCGGCGAGGTGTGGGAGACCATCGCGGGCCGGGACGTGACCGTCATTCTGGATATGGGCGGCAATGTCTCCTGGACGGTGGAGGGCAATGACGTTCCCACCGCCACCCACTTTGCGGATATGGACTTCGGCGTGGATCGGAACACCACGGGCATTGACGTGGATGTGATCAACGCCATCACCGGCGAAGTGAGCAGCGTGCAAATCACCCTGGCCCACGACGGGGAGTTTGGCTTCGCCCTCACCCTCACCGCACCCTTGGGCCGTGAGAACGCGGGCCGCTGGGCCAACCTCTACCACTACAATGAGGACGCGGAAAGCCTGTCCTATGAGACTTCCGGGGAGATTCAGGAGGACGGCACCGCCAGCCTAAAAATGACCCACGCCAGCCAGTACGCCATCGTGATTGACGAAAAGAGCCACCAGCTGCCCTTCACGGACGTGACCAGCGGCACATGGTACGAAGGTGCCGTGCGCTACGCCTACCTCCACGACATTATGGAGGGGATGAGCGCCACCACTTTCCAGCCCAACGGCACCTTGAGCCGGGCCATGGCCGTGCAGATCTTCTATAACCTGGAGGGCCAGCCGGACATCTCGGATGAGAACCTGGGCTATCCCTACGAGGACGTAAACGCCGAGGAATGGTACGGCGATGCGGTGTACTGGGCCAGGCTCACCGGCGTGGCCACTGGGTATGGGGACGGGACTTTCCACCCCAGTGCCAGCATCACCCGGCAAGAGTTCGCCCAGATGCTTTATAACTACGCCAAGCACAAGGGCTATGACTTAACGGCAGCGGGTGACCTATCCACGTTCCCGGACAGCGGCAGCGTGGCAGATTGGGCGGAAGCAGCCATGTCCTGGGCCAACGGGAACCAGCTCATCAACGGCCACGACGATGGCACCATCGATGCCGCAGGCATTGGAACCAGAGCACAAGCCGCCAGCATCTTGATGCGGTTCGACCAGAACCTGGTGAAAAACTGAATGTTTATGCAAAGGCTGGGAGCAATCCCGGCCTTTTGCATATCAGGAAAAGAGGGTCACCCCCCACGCAAAAGTTGAGCCGCATAAAACAAAGAAAAGGACTTCGCAAAACGAAATTTGAAAAGCGGGAAGGAGGCCAGCTGAAAAAATATGAAAAGGACTTGCAAGAGAAAACCACGGCAGGGAGGATTTTTTCTTCTGCCAAACGAGATCTTTACTCTGGGATTGAGCGCCGGGGAGATCGCTGTGTACGCATACTTGATTTTTTGTGAGGACAGGGAGACACACGTTTGCTACCCTAGCTTCCGAAAAATTGGGGAACGAACCGGCATGAGCCCTAACACGGTGAGGAAGTACATAACCCAGCTGGAGGACAAACGCCTCATCGAAACCCTGCCGACAACGGTGTGGACATTGGACGGCACTGCGAGAAACGGGACGCTGCTTTACACGATTCTTCCCATTCAAGAAGCTGTCAACTACCACCTGGAACGCCAGTTGGCAGGACTGCCGCAAAAGAAGCGCACCAGGAAAAGACGGTGAAACCAAACACGCCCCTGTGTGGCCCTGTGTGCGGTTTTGGAGGCCGGGTAGGGGAACGACACCAGCGAAGCCCCAGACCGGCCCTGTTGGGCCAGCGTAGCCCGGTTGTGAGCGAGCAGGGCGAACCCAACCAAGATGATACCCAGCCCCTCCCCCTTTAGGGGGAGGGGTAAGTTCGTTCTGGGGAGAAATCAAACCCGGCCCTGTGCGGCCTTGTGTGCAGTTTTGGAGGCAGGGTAGGGGAACGACACCACCGAAGCTGCAGACCAGCTCTGTTGAGGCCGTGTGAGCAGCAGTTGCCACGGGCAACTGCCAAGAGAAGCCCTCGGATACGAAGTATCCGTCTTTTCCTGCGGAAAAGCATCGGGCTTCTCTGCATTAAAAACCCAACGAATCAAGTTGAGCGAGAGCCAGCCCTGGTAAAAAGCCACCGGAGGAAACTCTTGAAAGGATGAAAGCTGAAAAATAAAGACCTAGTACCCCAAGAGCATCGTCACAAAAATGTAAGAATAAAAAGCTGGACATATAGAGGTCAGTAGCGGTAGTGTAAAAAGCAGAAAATACCTGCCTTTAGGCAGGGCAAGCAGAGCGCTTGGCTGTCCAGCCTGGCGCAAAATGCGGGGCTAAGCCCCGCCCCCCTCAAAAACTCTTCTTTTCCTCTGTATAAAAAAGGGCGCCCCACCTCAAAATTTGCGCCGCATAAACAAAGAAAAGGACTTCGTAAAACTCCCCGCTCAAGGTAGGTGTAAAACCACCAAAAGGCAGGGAGTTTTTTCTCTATCTGAGTTGAAACATTGATCTGGACATAGGGCAACCCTCTAGAGTAGTGTTGGTGGTTGAACAAAGCACTCGGAAGGAGGAACCGCCAACCATGCCAAAGAAACGTCTCACAACGAACGGCAATGTTTTCAAGCGGACAGACGGAAGATGGCAAAGTGTCATCTGGTACTTTGACGAGCATGGAGAGAAGAAACGGAAAGTATTCTCCAGCAAGACAAAGACCGAAGCCCAACAGAAGATCACCAATTACATCGCCCAGTTCAACGAAGAGGTGCGTAACTCGGACGAATCTCAAAAGACCATTAAAGAAAGCCTAACCCATTGGCTGCAAGTTTTCAAATATCCCTCGGTGGAGCGGACAACATACGACCGCCTGGAATGCACGGCCCAGCACCAGGTGTTCCCTCTCATTGGGGGCAAAGTTGTGGGGGACATCACCGCAGCCGATCTGAAATCTGTTCTCAACCACTGGATGGAGCAGGGCTATGCTTACACCACGGTGAAGAAAGTGCATATCCTCTTGAACGGGTATTTCCGCTACTTAACCGAGGAAGGCTTCCTCCAGAAGAATCCCATGCAGAGCGTTCCCATGATGAAGCGTGCCAACTTCCTGGCGGCCCAAGACAGAGAGTGTGTGCCGGATCAGGAGGCTGTCACGGTGTTTACACCCGTGGAGATTGCCAAGTTTAAGCGGGAGGCCTTCGCCACTTTCGCCAATGGGAAACGCAAATACCAACAGGCGGCGGCCTACATCCTCATGCTGAACACCGGCCTGCGGACGGGAGAATTGCTAGGCCTGCTCAACAGCGATATTGACTTGGAACACCGAATCCTCCACCTGGAGCGTGGCGTGAAAGAAGTGTGGCGCAGGGATGGCTTGCAAGCCGAACCGGGGCGCGACGTGAAAGTCGGCAAGCTGAAATCGGCCACCAGCAAGCGAACCGTCCCGCTGAACAACGCCGCTATCTCCATGATACAAGACTTGCGAAAGGAAGCCTACTTTGGAGAGGACACACCCCTGGTACCTGACGAGTACGGCAACTACACAAGGCCCGTGAATTTCCGCAAACGCTATTACCGCATTTTAGCAGCAGCTGGCATAGAAAAGAAGGGCCTGCACTCACTCCGTCATACGTTCGCATCCAGCTTGGTGAATGGGATAAAGCAGGCGGACGGCTCCATAAAGTCTCTCACGCCTCGCCAGGTAGCGGACTTGCTAGGCCACAGCACTTCACAAATTACTGAGTTGTACTACGTCAAAAAGGACACCTCTCGTCTACATGGTATCACGGATGGATTCAATCTGTGAACGCTATGCGACAAAATGCACAAAAACCAGGACAAAAATTTTGCAGCCGAAAAACAACGAAAAAGAGAAAAACGCACCCGGAAAAGGCCAAAAAGGGCGAAACCGGGTGCGTTTCGGGTGCTGGAGGGGATGAGAACGGTTGCGAACAGGTGCGAACGGATAGAAAAGACCGGAAAGCTAGGAGGAATTCGTGGGACGGACTTGTCTCGGCTGCCGCCTCGGTCGGGCCTGGACGCAGCCCACCGGGCTGCAGGCCCCCACGACACGCACCGCAGGCGGGCCTGCGGGCGCACCTCGCTGCCAAATCCTACCGCACACTAACGAAAAAGTCAGGTATCGCAGAAGCGATACCTGACTTTTTGGCAGGGGCAGAAGGACTTGAACCCTCGGCACGCGGTTTTGGAGTGGATGTGGGAACAGACCACAGCGAGCAGGGGAGGGCCGATGTTGCCCAATTCTCCCAGCCAAGTCTCAAAAGAGCGGTGCTGATTTGGTGCTGTGAGAGAATTTTCGAAGGCAAAAACAGGAAAACGGGCGAAAAAATTTGACCCAGGCCCTTAAAATTCGCGGGATTAGGCCATTTGCAACTTGCGCCGTCATCTGCTACAATAGAGCGAGATTTGATAGGAGATGATTGCTGTGCCGGTTTACCGTGTGGCGCTCTGCGAGGACGAGGCCGTGGAGCGCCGTCAGATTGCCGCTCTGTGTCGGGACATTTTTGCCGCCCAGGGTGTGGAGGCGGAGATCGTGTCCTTTTCCTCGGCGGACGCGCTGCGGCAGGCGGCAGAGGAAAAGCGGGCTGCCTTTGACCTGTATCTTCTGGACATCCAAATGGAGGGCACCACTGGCTTAGAGCTGGCCCAGTGGCTTTACGGCCAAGGCGTCCGGGACCGGGTCATCTTCATCACCGGCAACCCGGAATACGCCCTGGCCGGGTACGAAGCCCACCCCCTTCACTACCTGCTCAAGCCGGTGAGCCGGGAACGTCTGGAGGCCGCCCTGGGCCGTGCGCTGGAGAGGCACGGGGCCCAGGCCATCCTGTTCCAGCGGGGCGGAAAAGCCGTCCCCCTCCCGATGGGGGAAATCCGCTATCTGGAGAGCCGGAACCACGGCGTCATTGTCCACCTCAGAGACGGTGAGCAGAGCTTTGCCATGCCGCTGGCGGAGGCCGAACGGTTATTGCCGGCCGGCGCCTTTCAGCGCTGCCACAAGAGTTACCTGGTCAATCTGACTTGGGTGGAGCGGGCCACCCACGCAGGGGTGCTGCTGAAAGACAGCAGCCGGTTACCCATGAGCCGCACTTTCTATTCCGACTTTCAAAACGCCATCGTGCGCAGGCTGAATACGTAAAAAAAGAGGGGGCTTGCGCCTCCTCTCTTTATTTTTCCGGGAATTGGAGGGCTGTCTGGACGGTGAACCACTCGTCCGTCCAGCTAACGCTCAGGACACTGTCGTACTTCTCCGCCACGGCCCGCATCTGCGCCAGACCGAAGCCGTGTGAGGCTGGGTCCGGTTTCGTGGTCTTCAGCCCTCCGCCCGCATCCGTGGCGACCTGGCCGTCAAAGGTGTTTTCACACAGGATGGGCAGGAACTTTCCCTCCACACGCATCCGGAAACGGATGATTTTCTCCCGGCCCTCCGGGGTGCGGGACGCCCCGTCCAAGGCGTTGTCCAGTATGTTGATCAGCAGGGCGCAGATGTCCTCGTCCGGGATGGGGATGGATTTCGGGATGATCGTCGTTGCCTCGAATCTGACGCCCGCTTCCCTGGCGCGGCCTGCGGCGTCCTGCAGAATGGCGTTGACGGCGGTGTGCTCTGTGAAGCGCGTCGTCTCCTGGCTGGTGTCCCGCTTCCAGGCGGCCACGCAGCGCTCCACGCTCTCCCAGTTCCGCTCCCGCACGGCGGCGTCCAGCACGGCCACCTGGGCGGAAAAACCATGGCGCAGGCTTGCGCTCTCACGCAGCTTGTCCTCCATAGAGCGGTAGTTCTCCATGACCAGCTGGTTTTTCAGCGCCAGCGCCTGGGCTGTCCCCTGGGCGCGGACGATGGACCGGGCCAGATCCCAGGCGGAGAGAGCGGCGCACACCAGCACCAGCCACCAGATCAGCCAGTAGAGGGTGCCGGTCAGGAACCCCCCTTGAAGCTGGGCTGCCAGGAATGAGAGGTATTGGGCCAGATACCCATCCCGCAGATGGGAGACCAGCGCCGCCACCGCCAGCGCCCCGGCGCTCCAGGCGGCAAGGAGCCCCAGGGTTTTCCAGAAGATCCGCTCCCGGTGGAAGAGCAGATACGCCAGCAGAGCCAGGGCGGTGAGCCCTTCCAGCCACGGGCTGGAGAGCGGCCCTTGGAGCGCCTGGGGCAGAAAGTAGGCCCCGTATCCCACCGCCAGCCGGTGAACCGTCAGCAAAACCGCCGCCAGAGTGGGAAGAAGCAGCGTCCAGTTCCGCTTGCCGTGGGCCAGCCCCAGCAGGAACAGCCCCCACAGCAGCACCGCTGCCAGGGCGGAGGCTCCGGCGGCCAGCCCGTAATAGTTGGCGTAGGCGATGGTGCCGGCCTGGTCGGTGGGATCATAGGAGAGCCGCAGTATGGGCGGCACCAGCGCCGTGTCTGACAGCGGGGACAGCTCCATGGCCAGCGTCTCGCCGCCTCCGGCGGGCAGGGCGATTTGCGCCTGGCTCTGGTTCGCGGTGTCTGGTGGCTGGACCGCGGCGGAGCGCCACAGCTCTTGGCCGTCGAGATAGGCGGAAATGGCAAGCCCGGCAGTCTCAAAAATGAGAAACTCCCCGTTCCTCCGGCCCTCCGGCAGGGTCAGGGCATAGCGGTAAGCCTCCCCCGGCTCCAGTTCCGGCGGGAGGGCGGCGGGGTCAAAGGCTGTCTCTGCCCCGTCGGGGGACACCACCGCCCCGGCCTCCCAGGCGGGGTAGGAAAAACCGCTTTCCGCCTGGGTGAACAGATGCAGAAAAACCATCGCTCCGGCGCACACCCCCAGAAAAGCCAGGGCATACAGCGCTTTGCTCAGCCGTTTCACAGGCAACACCTCTTTTTCACTGTCTTTACTTTACCAGATACTGCCGCCAAAGGCAATGCCCAGACCGCCGTCTCTTCCTAACTCGACAGGTTTTCTTCCTAACTGGCTATACCCCCGGTGGAAAGGACTCTGCTACAATAATAGTGGACACCAAGTGGCTGGCAAAGGAAAAAACCTTGCCTAACCGCAGGAAGGGGAGGTACCCATGAAAACAATCAGTCAATTTGGGGGCGTGCTTCTGGCCCTGTTCCTGTGCCTGTTCCTGCTGCCCGTCCTGGCGGGGGCGGAGGAGAGCGGAACAATTGGAGATTCAAACGTATCCTGGTCGCTGGATGATAACGGCACCCTCACCATCTCGGGCACAGGTCCCATGCCAGCGGACTATAGTGCCAGTGAGTGGCCATGGGACAACCGGAAAAATGAAATTAATGCGGTAATCATCGAGGAGGGCGTCACCTCCATCGGGGATGCCGCGTTTTCGGGCTGCAAAAGCCTTACTTCTATCAAAATCCCGGCCAGCGTTACCTCCATTGGGAATTACGCGTTTTATAACTGCACAAGCCTTAGGTTTTTATACAAGGGTATAATCATAAAACACAACAAAACCGAGCCAACCTACACTAAAACGTCGCTATTTCTTTGTGAAAAGCGACGTTTTTTTATGGGCCGGACAGAGAAAGGAGGGAAAGTTTTTTAGTTAGCCAGGCCGGGAGGTCTGGCTTTTTTCATTTCAAAATAAGGAGGTTAGCGAATGGCAGATGACAAACTGAAAACAGGCCCGGAGTCCCCTGTCCTGGATCACCCTGGCGGGGGCCATGCTGGGGACGCCCAGGCTGTAACAAAGCCCCCTGTCCCGGAAGAGGTAGAGGGGCCCGCTGCTGGCACCGGCCCGGCACCCCAGCCGGAGCAGTCTGTGATCCCCGGTATGGGCAAGGACGCTCCAGCCCAGCCTGCGCCGCAGGTCGAGGCTGAAAAGACGGGGAAATCCCTCAACCAGGATAAAAAAGTGGAGCCGGAGGAAAAAACGGCAAAGCGCCGGGGCCGTCCCCCAAAGGAACAGGATCACCCCCAGGGCGGCAAAGCGGAAAAGGGGCCGGAGCCCCGCAAGGGCCGCCCGGCCAAGGCTGACAAGGCGGCCCTTGGCAAGTCCCCGGCCCCCGGTGTTCTGGACAAAGTGTCCAGAGGTGGAAAAAAGGACAAGGAAACAGGTTCCGGGGGTGTTGGGCCCGGTGTGAAAGTCCCAAAGGGCAAGCCCGCCCCGGTCAAGGAGGCAGAGGCCCCTACCCCGGAGATCAAGCTGCCGCCCACGCCGGAGGTGCCTCCCCGCCCGGTGGAACAGGGCAAAATCGTCTATTTGAAGCTGTCGGAGCTTCACCCATTCCATACTTTACGGGATCACCCATTCAAGGTGCAGGACGAAAAGGCGATGGACGATCTGGTGGGGACGATCAGGGAACACGGCATTATGACCCCGGCCACCGTCCGCCCGGAAAAGGACGGCAAGGGCTATGAGATCATCGCGGGACATCGCCGCTGTCATGGCGGTGAGCGGGCTGGCCTGGACGAGATCCCCTGTATTGTCCGTGAGATGACCGACCTTGAGGCTGTCCGGGAAATGAAGAACAGCAACAAGCAGCGGGGCGACCCTCTCCCCAGCGAATTGGCAAAACTCCTGGATTTGGAGCTGGAGGCCATCAAGCGCCAGGGGGCCCGGCCCAAAAATGACCAGGAGGCGGAGGCCCTGGGTAAGCTCTCGGTGGAGATCGTGGGCAAGGAGCATGATATGAACTATAAAAAGGTGCTCCGTTATGTCCGGCTCAACCATCTTGTGCCGGAGCTTCTGGAAAAGGTAGACACAAAAAATATGGGCTTTATGCCCGCCGTGGAGCTGTCGTATATCAAGCCGGAAAACCAGCGGCTCATCGCCGTGTCTATTGATGGGGAGCAGTCCTCCCCCTCGGTCAAACAGGCAAAGCGGCTCCGGGAGCTCGACCAGGAGGGCCTGCTCAACGGAGATGTGATCGACGGCATTTTAAGCGAAGAAAAAAGGGAGGTTGACAACGTGATCATCAGTACCGACGAACTCAACAAGTATTTCGGCAAGGAAATCACTCCTGCCAAAATGAAAGAACAGATCATGGCCCTGCTGGACGAGTGGAAAGAGAAGCAGCCGCCCGAACTGGCAAAGCCGGAGAAGAAGAACGAGCTCGACAAGTGACCGGCCCCCTGCTTCTGGACACTTTGTCCAGAGGTATGCGCTCCGCGCTTGGGATGGGCTCTGCGGTGATATATCCCCCGTCGCCGGGTTTGACGCCGCACAGCCGGGAGTGGGCCGTCAAGGGGCGGAACGCCCGCCGCTTTTGCGGCGGCTTGCCCTTTACGGTCTGCCCCGGCTGTGCTATTCCCGGCGAGCGGCGGGGGTATATCCTCCAGAGCCGCCCCCTTTCCCTGGATAGGGAAAGGGCGGGGGATAGGGTTGACCCTACCTATATATAAGGAAAAGAAACGGAGGTTTGGATTATGAAACGACCCCTTGCGTATGTGACCGCCGCATGGCGCGGCGGCGAGTGCGAGGTTATGGAGCAGGCGGCTAAATATTGCCGTATTGTCTACGATGCGGGGTATTCCCCCATCTGCCCGATGCTCTATCTGCCGCTGTTCCTCAATGACGCGGTGCCGGAGGAGCATAAAAGCGGTATTGACATGGGGCGCGACCTGCTCCGGCGCTCCCGTGTGCTGGTAGTATGCGGGAGCCATGTCGATGAAGCGGTGAAAAATGACATCGCGGTGGCCCAGCGGCTTGGGATCACCGCCACCACCCTGGACGGCATCCTCACTGTCAAGGGCCAGAGGCGACGCTGATATGGCGGTGATCGAGGCGTATGTCACCAATCTTGGGAAATACAACGAGGGCGAACTGGCAAGCTCACTTCTGAAATTCCCCACCACCAGGGAGGAGGTACAGGAAGTCCTAAAACAAATCGGCATTGACAATATCCGCTATGAGGAGATTTTTATTGCCGACTATGGCGGCGACCTGCCGGAACTCAATGCCTGCCTGGGGAATACGAAAGCATTGACGAGCTCAACCATCTGGCCTGCCTGCTCTCCGAGCTGGACAAAAGCGATTTGGAGAAGTTTGAGGCGGCTGTCGCCAGCGGCGAGCACACCTCCGGCGCGGGCGACCTTATCAACCTTGCGGAAAACCTGGATTGCTACGATTTCTATATCGGCGTGTCCGATGATGAAACCCTGGGCCGTATTTACGCGGAGGACATGGAGATGATCGACATTCCCGAAAACCTGCGGGATTATTTCGATTATGAGGCGTATGGCCGGGATATGCGGATCAATGAGGATGGCAGCTTTGTCAAAGGTGGTTTTTTCCTCCCCAATGGCAGCCAGTTTATTGAATACTACCACGGGCGGGAGGACATTCCCGCCGAACACAAGGTTTTTGCTTACCCGCGGCTCTCCATCCGGGAGCAGATGGCGGCTTACAAAGAAGTCATTGGCCGTTTCCCCCAGGCGGCGGAGCGCCCCAACCCGGAGCAAGGCCATTCAGACCGATAGCGGCACTCCTGGACACTTTGTCCAGAGGTGCTTTTTTCATGGGAAGGAGGGATTTGGCTGGTAGATGAAGATATTTCCAGGCGAACCATAGCGGTATCTATCAAGGCAAGCAAGCTCACGGCGCGGGGGCTTGCCTGTGTGCTGGGAGCGATTGCCCGGAAGATCGCCAAACACCACCGGGCAAAACAGACGCCCCACGGCAGGCAGACGGTGGGGCAGCTCATGGGCCACGGGGCCGCCACCAACAGTATCGAGGTGGAGGCCCCGGCCCTCTTTGACCGGGTGGCCCGGAAATGGAATGTGGACTATGCCTTTTATCAAGTCGCGCCGGATAAACACTTACTGTTCTTCAAGGCGGGGCAGGCCGACGCGATCACAGCCTGTTTCTCCGAATATTCCAAACGGCTGCTAAAGCGCACCAAATCCGCAAAGGCCCCCATCCGGGAGCAGATCAAGGAGGCCGCCGCAGAAGCGGCCCGCCAGCCCGCCCAAAAGCTGGAACGCACAAAGGAGGCGGTGCATGAGGACAGATAGCGTAAAAAAATATGTGATACCAAACATCCCCTATTTGTTTGTGCTGTGGGCCTGCTTGAAGCTGGGGACGGCCTACCGGCTGGCCGCCGGCGCGGATTTACCCCATAAGCTCATGGGCCTGGGGCAGACGGTAGGCCCGGCCTTTGCCGATCTCGCGCCGGGGCTTGATCCCTTTGACTGGCTCATCGGCATTGTGGGCGCGGTGGGCTTCCGGCTGCTGATCTATGTAAAAAGCAAGAACGCCAAAAAATTTCGGCGGGATGAGGAGTACGGATCAGCCCGCTGGGGCTGTCCGAAAGATATAGCCCCTTTCGTCGATCCTGTCTTTGAAAACAATGTCATTCTCACCGGGACGGAGCTTCTCACCATGAACACTCGCCCCCAAAACCCGGCCAACGCCCGCAATCTTAACGCCTGTGTGATCGGTTCGTCCGGCTCCGGCAAAACACGGTTTTGGCTCACCCCGCAGCTTCTCCAGGCCAGCGCAAAGAAAAAGGGCGGGTGCAGCTTTGTGGTGGTCGATCCAAAAGGCGGGGTGCTCTCCCAGGTGGGGGCTTTCCTGCAACGGCGGGGCTATCGGATCAAGGTGTTCAATTCCATTGATTTTTCCCAAAGTATGCACTATAACCCTCTGTCGTATATCCGCAGCGAGGCCGACATCCTAAAGTTTGTCGATACCCTCATAGCCAATACCAAAGGCGAGGGCAAAGAGGGCGACCCATTTTGGACGAAGGCGGAAACGCTTTTGTATTGCGCCCTCATCGCCTATATCATTTTCGAGGGCCCCGCCGAGGATCGGAATATGAATACCCTGGTGGATATGATCTCCGGCATGGAGGTCAAAGAGGACAACGAAAACTTTATGAACGCGGTGGATTATATGTTCAAGGGGCTGGAAAAGCGCAAACCGGATTGCTTTGCGGTGAAGCAGTACAAAAAATACAAATTAGCCAGCGGCAAGACGGCCAAAAGCATTTTGATCTCCTGCGGCTCCCGGCTGGCCCCCTTTGACATCCCCCAGCTCCGGGAGATCATGAGCTATGACGAGCTGGCCCTTGACCGCATCGGGGATCGGAAAACGGCGGTTTTCTTCACCATTTCCGATACCACGCCAACCTACAACTTTCTTGTAGCTCTGGCCTTTTCGCAGATGTTCAATCTGCTGTGCGAGAGGGCGGACAATGTTCACGGGGGCCGCCTGCCCCATCATGTGCGGGTGCTGTGGGACGAGGCGGCCAATACAGGGCAGGTGCCCAATCTGGAAAAGCTGGTGGCCGTTATCCGCTCCCGTGAAATATCGCTGACGCTCTTTTACCAACAGATGGCACAGTGCAAGGCCATTTATGACAAACACGCGGAAACGATCATGGGAAATATGGACAGCGTTGTTTTCCTGGGCGGCAGGGAAAGTTCCACCATTAAGGAGATTTCGGAAAACTGGCTGGGGAAGTCCACGATCTATATGCAGACGGACGGGCGCTCCAAAGGCCAGTCGGAAAGCTACAACCTCAACACCCAGCGACTTGGCCGGGAGCTGATGACCCCCGCCGAGCTTGCTACCATGCCCGGCGACAGGTGCATTTTGCAGCTCCGGGGCCTGCCCCCGTTCTATTCCCCAAAGTACGATTTGAAGCAGCACCCGAACTACAAATATACGGCTGAGGCCGATCAAGTGAAAAACGCCTTTTCCCTTGATAAGCTCATCAACCGCCGCAGGCGGCCTGGGCTGAACGAGGCTTGTGAGGTGTACGAGGCAGACGGGACAGACACAGGGCCCATATCCCTATGTGTGGGGCGGCAGTTCCCCGGCCACTTCCTTTGACTGCTCCGGCTTCGTGTCCTGGGTGATCAATCACTCCGGCTGGGATGTGGGCCGCCTGGGGGCCCAGGGGCTTTACAACATCTGCACCCCCACCGGCGCACCCCGCCCCGGCGATCTGGTCTTTTTCGAGGGCACCTATGATACAACCGGCGTTTCCCATTGTGGCATCTATGTGGGGGACGGGATGATGATCCATTGTGGCGATCCCATCAGCTACGCGAATTTGAACACAAATTACTGGCAGTCCCATTTCTACGCCTACGGGCGTTTACCATGATTGGAGGTATCTATGGCGGCAAGCAAAAGCCAAAAAATCCAGGCTGAGATCGAAAAGGTCAAGGCCAAAATCAACGAGCAGCAGGCCCGGCTCAAGGAGCTGGAGAAAAATAAGCTGGAGGCCGAAAACAGCGAGATCGTGGACATCGTGCGGGGCCTGAGCATTTCTTTGGAGGAGCTGCCCCTGGTGCTTCAGCAGCTCCGGGAGGGCACCTCTGGACAAAGTGTCCAGAAGTCGGGGCCTGCGGAAAAGGAGGAAAACTGAATATGAAACGATGGAAGTCTTTGACGGCGGCGCTCTGCGCCGCTGTTCTTTTATGCGGATTTACCGCTGTCCCGGCCTATGCCTACGCGGACGGCGGGGCGGGCTCCAATCACGGCGATCCCACAATGGAAACCCCGGCCCCGGAGCCTACCATAGAGCCGGGCCAGGGCTTTTCGGAGGAGGGCGGCTTTGTGACCCGCGACCTGCTCTATGACGAGAACACCAATAAGCAGTTTATCACCGTCCAGACCAGCGGCGGGGCCACCTTCTATCTCGTCATTGACTACGACAAGCCCGTGGACGAGGAGGGCGAACAATATGAAACCTACTTCCTGAACCTGGTGGACGAGGCCGACCTGCTGGCCGCTGTGAAAGCTGCGGGGGTGGAGCTTCCGGCCTGCACCTGCGGGGAAAAGTGCGCTGTGGGCGCCATTGACACGGCCTGCCCGGTTTGCTCCATCAGTATGGCCGACTGCGCCGGGGTGGAGCCGGAGCCTGCGGAAACCGAGGAACCTGCGGAAGAGCCGGAAACAGGCGGCAGCATGGGGACGCTCCTGCTCATCCTGGCGGTGGCCGGGATCGGCGGCGGGGCCGCGTTCTATTTCAAGGTGATCCGGCCCAAACAGCAGCAGGCCGCCGAGCCGGAGGAGGACTACGGCGAGGACTATGAGGACGACGGCCCGCCCTGGGACGAGGACGAGGAAAACAGCGAGGAGGAGGAAAGATGAATTTTACCAATAGTCCCTACGAAAAAATGATGAAGCAGAGGCCCCGGCCCCTGGCCCCCTCCGTCCCCAAAGCGCCCAGGGGCTCCCGGTGCTCCGGGTGCCCCTACTGGCGGGGGATCGGCTGTGTGTCCTGCTACCGGGAACTTTTGAAAGCCCCTGCCGGGAGGTGATGGGGTGGCCCGCGAACTGACCCGCAAGGAAAAATCCGCTATCCGCGCCCTGGTGGTGAAGTGGTGCGCCAACTATGACAAGGAATATGGGTGCCTGCCGCTGGAGTGCGAATGTTATATGTTCGGCAAATGCTGGACGGGGGCCTATTGCCGCTACTTCCGGGAGGCCGTCCTGCCCCTTGACCCGGCGCTAGAGGCCGCCCTGCTGACTGAGGGGCCCAGGCCGGAGTTTAAGCCCTGCCCCATCTGCGGCGGGGCCGTCCCCGTGGATGGGCGCATGGCCTACTGCTCCGAGTCCTGCGCCCGGATCGCCCTGCGGCGGCAAAAGCGGGAGTATATGCGGAAAAGACGGAGGTGATGTGTGGAAAATTAGGCCCCGGAAAACCCGCTGATCACAAGGCTTTCCGGGGCCGGTTTTGGGGCGGGCCGTATGTTTCTATGTCCCGCCCCCGCTTTGTCAAAATGCTTTCCACATCTATCCCCGCTGCTTCTGGACACTTTGTCCAGAGGTGATGGCACATTTAAGAGGAGGTGTTATTCTGGAAGAAAATCAAGGCTATGTGATCCGCCGCACGATCCTGTTTGATAATAAATGCGGCTTTGTATTGGGGGAAGACCCCAAGGCCCCGAACCCCTATGTGACATGGCAATTTAACGAGCAGGACGGACACCGCGACTATTTTTGGGGCCACTACCATAACGAGCCGGACATGGCGGAGCGCGACTTGCACAACCGGGCTGAGGACTATCAGCGGCGCTATCATGTGTTTGAGGTGGAACAGGCCCCGGACAAGGAAACATACAAATACTACTCTACCCAGCGGCCTATCGACATGGGCACCTATCCCAAAAGCTATTTCAACCGGCCTGTCCACATGGACATCTATTTTAACCGCCAGCAGGTGCAGGGTGAGGCGTTCCAGGCGTGGGGGGCCATCACCTATGCCCAGCCGTTGACTGAGCAGGAAATGCGGGATTATGAGCTGCGGCCCTCCCGTGAAAATCTGGATATTCGGCGGCAGATGGATGCCCAGGCCCAGGTCGTGGGCAAATGGGAGGATGCCCACCACGCCCCGGAGCAAAAACGGCTGACATGGTTTTATCCCGACTTCGGCAGCTATGTGGTAAAAGAGTATGTCACCCCGGAGCAGTTGTCTATTCGCGCCCGTGGGGTGGAGCGTCAAGCAGCGGCTAAGGCCCACAAGCAGGAAAAGGGCAAACAACCGATTGCCGAACAGCTCAAGGCCGCCCAGCGGGAGGCCCAGGAGCACCAGGGGCCGGAGGCCCCAAAAAAGAAAGCCCCCGACAGGGGCGAGCGTTAGGAGGTGCGCGTATGGAAAAACAGAGGGAACAGGATCGGGCTGACCTGGAAGTGAAGCGGCTGTGCGGCGTGTTCGGCTCTCCCCAGCCCCCGGAGGAGGAAAAGCCGCTGGACAAGGTAAAGGAACCGCCCCGCCCCTATCGGAGCCGGGAGCGTGAGGAGCGGTGAGCCAGAAAAAGCGCCGCCGTCCTGTCCATCTTCATGTGATGGTGTCCGAGGAGGAGCTGGCGCTGATCCGGGAGCGCATGGCCGAGGCGGGCGTCCGCAACTTGGGGGCCTATGTGCGGAAAATGGCCCTCAATGGCTATGTGCTCCATGTTGACCTTTCGCCCGTCCGGGAACTGGTATCGCTCCAGCGTCGGTGCTCCAATAATCTAAACCAGGTGGCGATCCAGGCCAATACCTACGGCGGCATTTACCCGGAGGAGATCAAGGCCCTCCAGCGGGACTATGAAACCCTGTGGGAACCGTTGTCCGACCTGCTCAAAAAGCTGTCGGCGGTGGTAGAGCTTTGACCCTTGCCGGGGAGCGTTGCGCTCCCCGGCTGCCCCGGCTTCTGGACGCTTTGTCCAGAGGTGGGGGCAGCCGGAGCCATCCTTGTTTGCCCCCTCTTACGGAGTTATAATATACATATAGAGGCAAATATCAAACTTTTGTAGGAGGTATGAACCATGCGTACAATTTTGAAAATCATCGCGGCCCCCTTTGTTTTGGCGCTGATCCTCGCCGTGGCGGTGCTCTCGTTCCTCTCCTGCATCGCGGGCGCGTTCTGCTGGCTGGCGTGTACCGCCTTTGTCCTGCTGGCGGTCTGCGGGCTGTTTGCCGGATTGAAAACCGGGTGCATCGCCATGCTGGTGCTGGCGTTCCTGGTTTCTCCCTTTGGGCTCCCGGCCCTGGGCGGCTGGCTGGTGGAGCGCCTGTATGGTGTGAAGTATGCGGCGATGGATTTTATGGCAAGCTGATACTTCTGGACACTTTGTCCAGAAGTTCCGGGCGGCGGGTGGAACAGACCGCCGCCCGTTTTTTCTGCTGGGAAAGGAGGTGCGGCTATCGCTACAACCTACATCCGGCCCTACAAGGTAGCGGCTGGGAAAACGGCCATCCAGACAATGGAGGAGCGGTTTGCCTATGGGCTCAATCCGAAAAAGCTGGGGGCTGTGTCTGCCTATCTCTGTGATCCTGCATCCGCCCCCGCTGAGTTCCTACTGCTGAAAAGCCAGTACCAGGCGGAAACGGGCCGGGCCGTGGAGCGCGGGGCCCTGTTCTTTCAGATCCGGCAGGCGTTCCCGCCCGGCGAGGTCACGCCGGAGGAGGCAAACAAAATCGGCTATGAAACGGCCATGCGCTGGACAAAGGGCAAGTATCAGTTCTTTGTCTGTACCCACATTGACAAGGGCCACATTCACAATCACATTTATTACAACTCCACCGCCCAGGACTGTTCCCGGAAATTCCATAACTTCATCGGCTCCAGCTTTGCGGTGCGGCGGCTCTCTGACCGGGTGTGCATTGAGCACGAGCTGTCTGTCATTCAAAATCCAAAGCAGCACAGCAAGGGCCGCTTTCTTCACTATGGACAATGGATCGGAGAAAAGCCGCCCTCGGCCCAGCAGCGGGTGCGGCTGGGGATCGTAGCGGCTCTGGAGCAAAAGCCCACCGACTTCCCGGCGTTTCTGCGGCTCATGGAGGAGTCCGGCTTTCAAGTGAAGCATGGGCGGGGTGGCGCGATCTCGTTCCTGGCCCCTGGGCAGGATAAGTACACCCGTCTGCGGGCATCCACCCTGGGCCCCGGTTTTGATCCCGATGACATCCGGGCGGCGATTGCCGGGGAACGCCCGATCCCGGAGCTGCCCCAGGAGGGCCCGCCCCCGCCCAGGCGCGTTGATCTCATTATTGATATTCAGAACCGTCTGGCCCAGGGGAAAGGCCCGGCCTACGAGCGGTGGGCCAAGGTCTACAACCTAAAGCAGATGGCCGCCGCGCTCCTGTATCTCCGGGAGCATGGTCTGACCGACTATGACGCGCTGGCCGCCAGCACCGAGGCGGCGGTGGATCGCTTTCACGCCCTTGCCGGGGAGCTGCGGGACACGGAGGCCGCTCTCTCCCATACTTCCCAGCTTATGGGGGCGGTGGTGCAGTACGCAAAGACGCGGCCCATATTCGACGGTTACAAGGCGGCCCGGTACAGCAAAAAATATCTGGCCCAGCATGGGGCGGAGCTGGCTGACTACCGGGCGGCAAAGGCGGCGATCAATGAGCTGTTGGATGGGGCGAAGCTCCCAAAGATGGACGCGCTGAAAAAGCAGCGGCGGGAGCTGGCGGAAAAGAAAAAAGCCCTCTATGCGGAGTACCGCAAGGCCCAGGCGGATATGCGGGAGGCTGTGGCGGTCAAGGGGAACATCGACTGTCTGCTCGGCCACACGGACGAGCGGAACAAGGCCCAGGAGCGGTAGCGCCGGGGCCGCAGATAACAAGCACCTCTGGACACTTTGTCCAGAGGTGCAGCGGGTTTGGGGAGCTCCCCAACAAGCATTTTTGCGGGCCCCCGGCCACGCAAAAATAGCAGGTGTGGGCACACCTGCCCTGCTTGCCGAAACGTGCATCCCCGCAACATGGCATGAAAAAACGGAGGTACACGCTTTTCTTACGCATCCTCCGTTCTCCGGGCCCTTTTCAGTCCCTCCGCTGTGGCTTCAATAATGGTTAGCTCTTTTTCGTCCATTTCGTTAAGCAAGTGATCTATATGCTTTCGGCAATCACTTTGGCCGTTCTGCTTGTCTGGATAGAAAAAATCATCTACGGAAATATCCAACAGGGTGACGAGCTGATAAAAAGTATTGAGGCTGGGGTGTTGTCCTCTGTTTTCAAAATACATGATAGAGCGCGGGGTGCGGTCTACAAGCTGTGCGAGGTATTCCTGTGTCCAGCCTTTGGCTTCTCTTTTGCGCTTGATTTCCCGGCCCAGCGCGTGAAAATCAAGTTTTCGTTCATCTTGGTACATTTTCATCTCACCCCTATATTATTTTACATTTCGGGTGATATTATTTGAACGAAGTGTAATTTTATGTTTATGTAGTATTTTGTTTCGCCATATCAAAATGATAAAATTATGTATTTTGAAAGACAGCTACGAACAAATATTGAAAGACTATACTAAGTCGTTCCTCTTGACAAACATCCGTATTCGGACTACAATATAAGTGTCCGAGTACGGATGTTTGGAGGGATTAAGATGACAGAGATAAAAGAACAGCTATCTCAACTCAATAAAATGTCCAATAAAAGTGAAGCTCTTTATCACAAAGTTGCTTTTTCTATTGGTATCTCTGATAGCTCACTTGGGGTACTGTATACGCTGCTGGACGCAGAGGCGCCGTGCTCTCAGTATGACCTGTGCAGCGAGTGGTCTATTCCCAAGCAAACTATCAACACCGCCGTAGCTGCCCTGCAAAAGAAAGGGGTGGCGTTTCTTTCGCCCATCCCCGGAACAAGGAATAAGAAAAATATAGCGTTCACAGAGTTTGGTAGAGATTTTGCCGAAAAGACGGTTGGCATATTGCGCATGGCAGAGCTTGACGCTCTTGCGGAATTATCACCGGAAGAAAGAGAGCTTTATATTCGTTTGAATGAAAAATATAATTGTCGCTTGATCGAGAAACTTTATCGCATTATGGACGAGGTGAACCAAGACAGGAAAGATTGCGATTAAATAAGAAGGAGAAAATATAATTATGTCCAAGTATAAAAAAATGAAACAGCTCATAGCGGATATGCGCTTACCTGAGTATCGTTATAAGCAACTGCTTGATGCTGTGTTCCTACAAGGAATTATGCGTTTTGAAGATATGAAGTTGCTTCCAAAAACGCTGCGCGAAAAGTTGGTGGAGCAGTTTGGTGAAACTGTTGTGGAGATCAAGGCGATCCATCATGAGAAATCAATGCAAACTGACAAGGTGCTGTTTGAACTGTCGGACGGAAACCGTGTGGAAACGGTGGGTCTGTTTTATAAAAAGGGCTGGAACTCCTTTTGCATTTCATCTCAAAGCGGTTGCGGCTTCGGTTGTAAGTTTTGCGCAACAGGGACTTTGGGATTACGCAGAAACTTGACTGTGGATGAAATTACCGACCAAATCCTATATTTTATGCAACAAGGATGCAGTATCAACAGTATCTCTTTTATGGGAATGGGAGAGCCGTTCGCTAATCCACAAGTTTTTGAAGCCCTGCATGATCTGACCGCCCCGGAACTGTTCGGGCTGTCCCAGCGACGCATCACCATTTCGACTATCGGTATCGTGCCGGGTATTCAAAAATTGACAAGAGAATATCCGCAAGTCAATCTGGCCTATTCCCTCCACGCACCTACTGACCGTCTGAGGGAAACGCTCATGCCAATAACTAAAACATACCCCCTTGGTCAGGTACTGGATACATTAGATCAGCACATTCGGCAAACAAATCGCAAGGTGTTTTTGGCATACATCATGCTAAAGGATGTCAATGACAGCGACAGACACGCAGAGCAACTTACCAAGTTGTTATTCAAACACAAAAAGTATTTGCCACTATACCATTTAGATTTAATCCCATACAATCAAACGACAGTTACGGAAACTATGGTGCCCTCAAGCCACACACGAATAAAGGCCTTTTGCCGTATCATTCATAATGCAGGAATTAGCGTCAATATCCGAACGCAATTTGGCTCCGATATTAACGCTGCTTGTGGCCAGTTGGCGGGGGCCTACCGTGACGATCAAAAACAAGGAGAGAGAACAATGTCCGCTATACAAGAACAGTCTTTTGAATAGCTCTTGTGTCCTGTGTGCAAGAGCAAAACACGACTTAAAATCCGAAAGGACACGATACTTGACAATTTCCCACTCTTTTGTCCCAAATGCAAAAGTGAAATGCTTATCTGTGTCAAACAATTTCATATATCTATTATCAAAGAGCCAGACGCACAGACGCAGAGCCGATAATCCGTAGCCCTTGGGTGCGAGTTATCGGCTCTTTTGTTTTTTGGCGGGTATCAATCAAAGCTACCGCCTTATACGATGACTTTAGGAGGAACACGGCGGTTTCCATGGGGGGATCGTCGTGTTCATTTTGCTTTTTCACACTACCCATGATCTTCACCAGCTAAAAAAAGCGTAGTTCCCCCACCGGGGCAGTTTGGCTACGAACATGAAATATTTAAGTATGTAAAAAGAAATATATTTTCGTGCGTCCGTATAGCGTCATGCTGTACGGGCGCTTTTATATATCCTCACCTTGGGACAAGCTGTCCCAAAGCTGGCGGCCCCGGCTGTCGATCTCCGCCAGCCTCCGTTTGGATCTCCCACCCACAAAAATCTGAACGGAGGAAAATATAATGACTACTATCAATCTGAAAGACTATTACCCTTGGTACTTAACCAATGAGTATATCGAAGTCACCGATGAAGTGGCCGAGGCGCTCATGGCCAGCAAGCGGGCCGAGGCCGCCCATGCGGAGCGGGTGCGCTACAACAGGGCTTATTATTCCCTGGACTGTGATGACGGGATCGAATACTCCGCCTGTGTTCACGAGCCCAGCCCCCAGGAGCTCCTGGATCGCAAGGAGATGTTCTATCTGTTGTGGAACGCCCTTAACTCCCTGCCGGAAGTCCAGGGCCGCCGGGTGGACGCTTATCTGATCCTCGGCAAGACCTACCGCCAGATCGCCCGCGAGGAGGGCGTGGACAAGTGCGCTGTCCGCCGCTCTGTGAAAAGCGGCATTACGCACATGAAAAAATATTTGAGAAAAAATTTCTGATCTGCTATCTCCTTTTCGCCCTTTTTTCTGGAGGTATATGAGAGGAGGATTTCTCCCTCTCCGCAAAGAGGACGCGGGGGCCAACAGCCATAGCGCGGGGCCGGATCAATGTCCGGCTCTCCGAGCCGCCGCCCCTCTCTGCGGGGGAGCGCCGCCGCCGAGGATGCTGTCTTATGACGGGGCAAGAAAATGAGCGCGGCGCTCCCCTATATCTTTATGAAAAAGGGGAACGCTCTATGAACTACGATCCAGAATTGGCGGCCCTGCTCTCTCAGCCGTGGAGCGAGGGGGCCTGCCGGGGCTATGTGATCTCCGCGATGGAACGGTGCGGTTTCAAGCCCGCCGACATTCAGCAAGTGATGATGGAGCTCCACGAGATTTTCGACTATACCACACTGGAGGAGGCCCGCGCCTACTATGAGCGGAGCCCCTATTGACTTCTGGACAAAGTGTCCAGAGGCCATACCGTCAAGCGGCCAGCGCCCTATGTGGGTGCTGGCCGTTTCCTTTATCCATACTGTTTTCAGAGGGAGGTATTTTATGCAGGCACAGGTCAAATACGAAAGCGAGTTCAAAACTGCCGTTCTTGGTGATCGGACGATCACCGTCAAGAATGTTACCCCCATTTACCCGCCGCAGGAGCGGGACAAACGTGACCGTGAGATCGAGCGGCGGCTGTTTGATGTGTTTGTAAAGTATGCCGGGCGGCGGGGGTAGGCCGGAGTCATCCTTGTTGTATGGGGGCATCAGAGGTATAATATAGTTGTAGGTTGGCTCCCACTGATAGAAAGGGAGCTAATTATGGATAACAGAATTGACGCGATTTATGGGCGGCAGTCGATTGACAAAAAGGACAGTATCAGCATTGAAAGTCAGTTTGAATTTTGCCGTTACGAATTGAAAGGCGGTGAGGGCCGGGAGTACAAGGATAAAGGTTACTCCGGCAAGAACATTGAGCGCCCGGACTTCCAGAGGCTTTTGCAGGACATCAAGCTGGGGCTCATCAAGCGGGTGATCGTCTACAAGCTGGATCGGATCAGCCGCTCCATCGTGGACTTTGCAAAGCTCATGGAGCTGTTCAAGCAGTACAATGTGGAGTTTGTGTCCTGTACGGAAAAATTTGATACCTCTACCCCGATGGGCAGGGCGATGCTCAATATCTGTATCGTATTTGCCCAACTGGAACGGGAAAGCATCCAAATGCGTGTGCAGGACGCTTTTTATTCCCGGTGTACCAAAGGCTACTATATGCGGGGCCGAACGCCATACGGCTTTGATACCGAGCCCATCGTTATGGACGGGATCAAGACAAAGAAGCTGGTGGAAAACGCGGAAATGGATTTTGCCGAGCTGATGTTTCAAATGTACGCGGAGCCGGGCAATTCCTACGGCGATATAACCCGGTACTTTGTCAAACACTCCATTAAGGTCTATGACAAGGCGCTCCAGCGGGCCTTTATCTCCAAACTGCTGAGAAACCCCGTCTATGTCCAGGCAGATATGGACATCTACGAATACTTCAAGGCCCAGGGCGTGAAAATCGAAAGCACCCCGGAAATGTTCACAGGGGACAATAGCTGCTATCTCTACCAAGGGCGCGAGGGCGAGGAACAGATCCTTGTGATCGCCCCGCACCAGGGCCGCATTACTTCCCAGCTCTGGCTGACCGTCCAGCGCAAGCTGTCACAGAACACGTCTTTCCAGAATGGCCGCAAATGCCATAATACCTGGCTGGCCGGGAAAATCAAGTGTGGGCGCTGCGGTTATGCTTTGACTGCCCTGCGAGCTCAAAACGGTGTTACCTACCTGCGGTGCAAGCAGCGGGCGGATAACGGGAGCTGCGAGGGGGCCGGTACGCTGACGGCGCAAAGCATGGAGTCCTTTGTGTATGGCGAGATGGTGGAGAAAATGCGGAAGTATCACACGCTGAAAGGCGGCAAGGAACAGGGCTATAATCCAAAGCTGACCGCCGCCCGTGTTGCCCTGGCAAAGACGGAAAGCGAGATCGAGAAACTTCTGGACACTTTGTCCGGGGCCAATCCGCTGCTCCTGCAATACGCAAATAACCGGATCGAGGAGCTGGACACAGAACGACAAAAGCAGTTAAAGCTGGTAGCAGACCTTACCGCTAATTCCGTTTCGGACACGCAAATTGACTGTATCACGAATTACCTCAACGATTGGGAGTCCGTGAGTTTTGACGATAAGCGCAAGGTGGTGGATATTCTCATATCCCACATTGACGCGACCAGTGAGAGCGTTACAATCCACTGGAAAATCTAAAACCTTTTTCACTTGGCATTATGCCCTTGTAAAAAATAGTTTACTGATATCAATATCCCGGCCAGTGTCACCTCCATTGGGCGCTATGCGTTCCATTCTTGCTTCGGCCTCCAAATGGTTACCTTTGGCAAGGAATCCCAGCTGACAGCCATCGAGGCCTACGCGTTTGAGGGCTGCACAAGCCTTACTTCTATTGGCATCCCGGCCAGTGTCACCTTCATTGGGGACCACGCGTTTCTGAGCTGCACCGGTCTCCAAACGGTCACCTTTGACATAGATTCTAAACTGGAAACCATCGGGGCCTCCGCGTTTCAGGCCTGCACAATCCTTTCTTCTATCAACATCCCGGCCAATGTCACCTCCATTGGGGACCACGCGTTTCTGAGCTGCAACAGGCTCAAAACGGTTACCTTTAACGGGGTTTCCGAACGATTAACCATCGGGGATGGCGCGTTTGAGAGCTGCAACAGGCTCAAAACGGTTACCTTTAACGGGGTTTCCGAACGATTAACCATCGGGGATGGCGCGTTTGAGAGCTGCGTCTCCCTCAAAACGATCAACATCCCCACCGCCCAGGGCTACGGCGGGGGCAACTGGCCGACGGGGGTCAATTACGTTGTCCGCGGCACCGGGGGACAGACTACCACCTACCGGCATTTGATCGTGAAAAAAATCGGCGGCGATAAAAGTTGCACAGTAACTCCCGGCACTTCCCTGGTACAGGTGGAGACACAAGTCACACTCACCGCTGTGGCGGGGAGCGGCTATTATTTCACTGACTGGGAGGAGGTGAATGGGGTCAATGATTATGGCACCTTCGCTAATCAGCTGAGCTTCACCATGCCCGCCGCCGACGTGACGGTGACGGCCAACTTTGAGAAAACAACAGGAATCTACATCGGCAAGACCCCATTGAAGGTAAATACCTATTATGTTGTTCCAGAGTCCTCAGGCTGGTCCCAAACCGTTGTTGAGACCAGCACCACCCCCACCGACAGCTATGCTCTCCTCACAGGGGATGACACCACCGGCTACACCCTGACGCTCCGCAACTTTTCGTATACCGGACCGGGGTACGAATACCAGACGAAAAATAGCGGTGCATCTGGCACTTACTACTATTACGCAGCTATCTTCGCCAACAAAAACCTGACTATTGATCTGGAGGGGAAGAACAGCGTCACAGAGTCCGGCAATTATGATAATGATGGTTCTTACACCACCACCTACGGCATATATGTCGTTGGCGAAAATCTGACGGTCACCGGGGAAGGTTCCCTCACCGCCACCGGCGGAGCGATTAATTATAATGGCAGCAGCTACGGCGCTTGCGTTTTGAACGGCTCGCTCACGGTCTCCGGCGCCGAGCTGACCGGCCAAGGCGGGACGGGATACGACAGCCAGGGCGTTAGCGCCACCAGCGTCACCGTCCAGGAGGACGGCAAGCTGACCGGCATCGGAGGTAATTCGATTGGACAAAGTATGGGTCTGTACTCTGGATCATTGACTGTCAGCGGCGAGTTGGTGGCCAAAGGCGGAACGGCTATCTCCAGCTACGGTGTGCAAAATAGTGGCGCGATCACCATCAAGGTTACCAGTGGCCGCATCGTAGCTACGGGAGTTTCAGGCAAGAATTATAATAGCGCGGTTGCTTCAAACAATGATGTCATCGTCAAACAGGACAACCCCTACGCCTGGCGCACCCAGGAAAGCGGCCCGTACACCTACAGCGACAGCGACGAGGGGCAATATCAATACAACCGGAGTGACACATATCTGGAGATCGCGTCGGTCCACACCCTCACGGTGAAGCAGGCGGAGGGCGGCACTGTCAGCGTCTCGCCAGGTGGAAGCAACAACTGCTATCCCGCGGGGACCGACATCACCCTCACCGCCACCCCCAACAGCGGCTACCAGTTCTCCGGCTGGACGGTGACCGGGGCAGATGTATCGGACACCACCGCCAATCCCCTGACCTTCACCATGCCCGCCCATGAGGTAACCGTCACCGCCGGCTGGAGCCCCATCAGCTCCGGCGGCGGCGTGCCCAGCCGTCCCGACCCGAAGCCCGAGGGCCCCTCGACTGGCGGCAGCAAAGGCTGGGAGAACATCCAGCAGGAGCTGGAGAACGCCAAGGACGGCGAAACCATCACCATCGACATGAACGGTGAGACGGAGGTGCCCGCCGAGGTGTGGGAAACCATCGCTGGCCGGGACGTGACGGTGATTCTGGACATGGGAGAAAATGTCTCCTGGACGGTGGACGGTAACGATGTACCCGCAGGCGCCTCCTTTGGGGATATGGATTTTGGCGTGAACCTGAACACCACAGGAATCAATGTGGACGTGATCAACGCCATCACTGGAGAGGTGAGCAGCGTGCAGATCACCCTGGCCCACGACGGGGAGTTCGGCTTCATTTTGACGTTGACGGCTCCCCTGGGGGCGGAAAACGCAGGGTATTGGGCCAACCTCTACCACTATGACGAGGACGATGAGACTCTCAACTACGAGACCAGCGGCGAGATCAAAGAGGACGGCACCGCCCGCCTGCGGATGACCCACGCCAGCCAGTACGCCATCATCATCGACAAGCAGACCCACCAGCTGCCCTTCACCGATGTGGCCAGCGGCGCTTGGTATGAACAGGCCGTTCGATACGCCTACTTGAACGGCATTATGGAGGGCATGGGCGGCACTGCCTTCCAGCCCAACGGCACTTTGAGCCGGGCTATGGCGGTGCAGATCCTCTACAACCTGGAGGGCCAGCCGGATATCTCCGGCGAGAATCTGGGCTACCCCTACAGCGATGTGGACGCCAGTCAGTGGTACGGCAACGCCGTGTACTGGGCCAGAATCACTGGTGTGGCCACCGGCTACGGGGACGGAACGTTCCAACCCACGGACAGCATCACCCGCCAGGAGTTCGCCCAGATGCTATATAACTACGCCAAGTACAAGGATTACGACCTGTCCGCTCAGGGTGACCTTTCTACCTTCCCGGACGCTGGTTCCATTGCAGGTTGGGCAGAAACCGCCATGAGCTGGGCCAACGGTGAGGGGCTTATCAACGGCCACGAGAACGGCTTGATTGACCCCACTGGCACGGCCACCCGTGCCCAGGCGGCAAGCATCCTGACGCGGTTCGACCAGAACGTGGTGGAAAATTGAATTTTTATGCGGAGGCCGGGAGTGATCCCGGCCTTTTGCTTGCCCGAAAAAAGGGGGTTACCCCCCACGCAAAAAGTTGAGCCGCTTAAACAAAGAAAAGGACTTCGCGGACACAATTTCAAAAATGGGTGGAGAGGGGACTGAAAAAATATGAGAAGGACTTGCAAGAGGAAACACCATTGGGGAGGATTTTTTCTTTTGCCCAACGAGATCTTCACCCTGGGATTGAGCGCCGGCGAGATCGCTGTTTACGCGTACCTGCTGTTTTGTGAGGACAGGGAAACCCACCTGTGCTACCCTAGCTTTCGGAAAATTGGGGAACGCACAGGCATGAGCCCGAACACGGTACGGAAATACATAACCCGGCTGGAGGACAAACGTCTTATCGAAACCCTGCCGACCACCGTGTGGACGTTGGACGGCACCGCGAGAAACGGGACGCTGCTTTACACAATCCTGCCCATCCAAGAAGCGGTAAATTACCGCTTGGAGCGTCAGCTAACTGGGATGCCGGGGAGAAAGCCAGGGAGAAAAAGACGGTGAAATCCAAACTCGGCCCTGTGAGAGCGTGTGTGCGGTTTTAAGAGCCGGGTAGGGAAGCAACACCAGCGAAACGGGTTACCGGCCCCGTTGGAGTCGTGTGGGGCAGTTGTGGCCGAATCCAGGGGCACTGGGAAACCTGGGTGAGAGGAAAAACGTCTTCCCATAGGAGGGTGAGGTAAGGCTGACGGGCAAAGGGCAGGCAGAAAAAGAAAAAGCAGGCCCGGGCGAGCCTGCAATGGCAGCGCATTGAAGTCCGGGATGGGCTCGGTGGAAAAGAGAATCTTTCTTCGCTGAGAGGACAGGTTTGGAGAAGGCTGAGGGCAGCGCGCATAACTCCAACATTGAGCAGCAAAACGGAGGTGTGAAAAAAGAGCAGGTGAAAGGGTAGGCGCCTAAGAACGGCGCCTACCCGGGCTCACAGTGGCCGGCAGAGCCGGCCACTCCGGGAATTTTGCAAGGCGTCAATTTTCCGATTTTTAGGGGTCGGTTTTGGGGCCTTGGCGTCAAACTGGGTGTCGTGAATGCCAGATTTTCCCAGTGTAGAGCCTTTCCCTACGGTGTCAGGATAGGGGTTACAACAATTTCCTGCTATCAGCAGGGCAAGCAGAGCGCCTGGCTGTCCAGCCTGGCACAAAGTGCGGGGCTAAGCCCCGCACCCCCTCGAAAAATTCTCTTCTTTTCCTCTGCATTAAGGAGGGTGCCCCACCTCAAAAATTGCGGTAGAGTAAACAAAGAATAGGCCCAAAGAAATCTCCCCGCCCAAGGTGGGTGTAAAACCACCAAAAGGCAGGGAGTTTTTTCTCCACATGGTTCAGAACATACGGCTGGACATAGGAAGAACATATCGGGTAGTGTTGGGGGTTAAGAGAGGGGGACAGGAAGATGCCGAAAAAAAGATTGACCACCAACGGTAACGTATTCAAGAGAACCGATGGCCGCTGGCAAAGTGTCATCTGGTACTTCGATGAACACGGAGAGAAGAAACGAAAAGTGTTCTCCAGCAAGACAAAGACCGAGGCCCAGATGAAGATCACCAACTACATTGCCCAGTTCAACGAGGAAGTTCGCAACTCGGATGAATCTCAGAAAACCATAAAGGACAGCCTGACCCATTGGCTGCAAGTTTTCAAGTTTCCCTCGGTGGAGCGGACAACGTATGACCGTCTGGAATGTACCGCTAATCATCAGGTCTACCCACTGATCGGGGACAAGATCGTGGGGGACATAACAGCAGCGGATCTGAAATCTGTCCTCAACCATTGGATGGAGCAAGGCTATGCTTACACTACAGTAAAGAAGGTACATATTCTCCTCAACGAGTATTTCCGCTACTTGACAGAGGAAGGCTTCATACAAAAGAATCCAATGCAGAGCGTGCCCATGATGAAGAAATCCAACTTCTTGGCGGCCCAAGACAAGGAATGTTTACCAGAGCAAGAGCAGGTGACTGTGTTCAGACCCACAGAGATTGCCAAGTTCAAGCAAGAAGCGTTCTCCACCTTTGCCAATGGCAAACACAAATATCAGCAGGCGGCAGCCTACATCCTCATGCTAAACACCGGTCTTCGTACGGGAGAGTTACTTGGTTTGCTCAACAGTGATATCGATCTAGAGCACCGGGTTTTGCGCCTGGAGCGTGGTGTGAAAGAAGTCTGGCGGCGGGACGGCCTGCAAGTGGAACCGGGCAGAGATGTGAAAGTGGGTAAGCTGAAATCGGTCACCAGCAAGCGTACGGTTCCCTTGAACGAAACAGCTATCGCTATGATCCAGGAGTTGCGAAAGGAAGCATACTTCGGAGAGGATACACCCTTGGTACCAGATGAACATGGCAACTTCACCAGGCCCGTGAATTTCCGCAAGCGCTACTATAGAATCTTGGAAGCAGCGGGGATTGCAAAGAAGGGTTTGCACAGTTTGCGTCACACTTTCGCCTCCAACTTGGTGAATGGTATCAAACAAGCAGACGGCAGCATCAAATCCTTGACACCCAGACAGGTAGCTGACTTGTTGGGTCACAGCACTAGCCAAATCACCGAACTGTATTACGTCAAAAAGGATACTTCTCGTCTACATGGCATCACTAACGACTTCAACCTGTGAATGCTATGAGTCAGAGTGCACAAAAACCAGCCTGAAAATTTTGCGCGTCCAAAAGGGCAAAAAACACAAAAACGCACCCGGAAAAGCCGAAAATGGGCAAAACCGGGTGCGTTTTAGGTGCTGGAGAGGATGAGAACGGTTGTAGGCAGGGACAAACGGATGCGAAAAGCCGCTGTCTGAACCAGTGTGAACACCATAACCATACAACACATGTAAAAAGAAAACCGGCAGAAACGCAGTGTTTCTGCCGGTTTTGTGGCAGGGGCAGAAGGACTCGAACCCTCGGCACGCGGTTTTGGAGACCGCTGCTCTACCAACTGAGCTATACCCCTATCTCAAATTTTGCTTGTTTATTCTATCATCTCCTAGAGGAATTGTCAATTGCTTTTTTGAAAAAAAGATGCAATGTGTTCGCTTTTTTGACAGTTCATCCCCATATGCTATAATAAAAAAGAAAAAACTGAGAGGAAGGGTGCATTTTGCGGCAGGATATTGTGAGTTTGATCAAGCGGTATATCCTTTTGTTGGCTGGTTTGACCGTTATGGCCTTTGGAGTGGCCTTCTCCATTAAGGGAAACCTGGGGACCTCCCCGATTTCCAGCGTCCCTTATGCGGTCAGCCAGTTTACGCCGTTGACAGTGGGGACGGCGACGATTGTCATGCACTGTGTGTTTATTGTGATTCAAATTGCGGTTCTGCGGAAGAAGTACCAGCTCATTCAGCTGATGCAGCTGCCGGTTGCATTTTTCTTTGGATATCTCACAGATTTTGGCGTTTGGGCCGTGCAGGGGCTCCCCTGTGTCAATTACATGCAGCAATGGCTGGCGTGTCTGGTGGGAATTCTCTTGGTGGCGATTGGGGTCAGCATGGAGGTGAAAGCCGGTGTGGTGGTCCTGGCAGGGGAAGGCGTGGTTTTAGCCCTCTGCCAGGTGATCCCCAAGGCCAAGTTCGGCTATATGAAGGTGGGGTTCGATGTGACGCTGGTGGCAGCGGCCTGTGTGCTTTCCTTGCTCTTTACAGGGCAGGTGCAGGGCGTGCGCGAGGGGACAGTGGCCGCTGCTGTGTTTGTGGGCCTCCTGGCCAAGCAACTGGGAAAACTCTGGGATAAAATGAGCATATAGCTTGATGAAATCTGAAAATTTTAGCACTCAATTTTAACGAGTGCTAAAATTCACATTTTGTTCATCGAGTTAACATAATTTCTTCATATACCGCGCCTACAATAGATACCAGAAACAGAAAGAAAGGCGAGCACAATGAAGTAGAACCCCAGTGGTAAGATTACAAGTTCATCTTTCAGGATACAATTGACACAATCGGTTTTTCTAGGAGGTATGATGTATGAGTATGTTTGATATGATGCCCTTTGAACGCAGAAACCATTTGGCGTACAATCCCTTCCGGGAGCTGGAAAATTGGGAGAAGTCCTTCTTCGGCGATATGAGCAGTGGGTTTAACACGGATATCAAGGACAAAGGCGACCATTATGAGCTGGAGGCCGACCTGCCCGGCATGAAGAAGGAGGATATCGCTGTGGACATTGACGGCGACTATCTGACCATCTCCGCCCAGCGGAATACGGAGACCGAGGAAAAGGATGACAAAAACAGCTATGTGCGCCGGGAACGCTCCTATGGGTCTTTTAGCCGCAGCTTTAACATCTCCAACATCAAGAGCGAGGAGATCAGCGGCAGTTACGAAAACGGTGTGCTGAAGCTGACGCTGCCCAAGAAGAACCCCACCACCGTTCCTACCAGCCGGAGGCTGGACATTCAATAATATACCGTCCGGCTTTTGTGCCCTGTAACCAGAAAGGGGCGCTGTTCCCAAAGGGAATGGCGCCCCTTTTGCTGCCCAAGAGGCTGGCTTGCCCAGTCCCTTCCATTTGACAAAGCCTTGAGATGCTTTTATAATCAAAGGCAGAGTGCCCCTCTCCCAAATGGGTGGGAGAAGAAAAGGAGAATGCGTGAAATGAGAAGAAACCTGTGCAGGCGCGCCCTGTGCGCTTTTTTGTCCCTGGTTCTTTTGGTGGGGACCTGTGGGCTTGCCGTCCAGGCAAAGGGCCTTACAGGCATCAATTGGATGGCCTCGGCGGATAAGGGGGTTCAGCCCCAATTTACAGAGGTCCCCATTCTGATGTATCACCATTTGGTGGAGGAGCCGGACGATCCTGCCATTGGCCAGGATACCCTGTGGGTGGGGCAGTTCCGGCGGCAGCTGGAGCTTTTGCGCAAAGAGGGATACCACACGGTTTCCATTGAACAGCTCATTGCCTTTGCCACCAGGGGAGAGCCCCTGCCGGATAAGCCGGTGTGCTTGACTTTTGATGACGGGTACAGCAGCACCTATGAGCTGGCCTTTCCCCTGTTGAAGGAATTTGAGATGAAAGCCACGGTGTTTGTCATTGGGGTTTCGGTGGGCAAGAATACCTATAAAGATACCGGCCTTCCCATGACGCCTCACTTCACCTGGGAACAGGCTCGGGAGATGGCGGACTCCGGCCTGGTTTCTTTGCAGAGCCATACCTATGACATGCACCAGTGGTGCGCGTTTGAGACCGTGGGCGGCGGAAAATGCCTGCGGCCCAACATCCTGCGCCAGCCCTGGGAGACCGAGGAGGAGTATGCCCAGGCTTTGCTGGCGGACTTGGAGCGTTCCCGCTCCCAACTGCAGGAGGCCACCGGGCAGGTTGTGACCGCCCTGTCCTATCCTGGCGGAAGTTATGACGCCCGCAGCGAGAAGCTCCTTCAGTCCTACGGGGTACAGTGCACCCTCACCATCCACCCGGGGAAGGCGAGGCTTTTGCCCCGGGTGCCAGAGAGCTTGTACGCTTTGAACCGGTTTTACGTCAAGCCCTCCACTACGGACGCGGAGCTTTTGCAGTGGGTGGGGTAAGCTGAAAAGCCTCCGTTGGGCTGCCTGGAAAAATTTTGCCCTCCTTGGCGAAAAAAGGGTTGACAACCGGCTTTGGGTATTGTATAATAGCACACGTCGCTCGGAGATGTTCCGTGCACAAGGGAAAAGCTGGATGGGTCATCCGGTGGACGTCCCACAGATGGCCCGGTAGTTCAGCTGGTTAGAACGCTAGCCTGTCACGCTAGAGGTCGACGGTTCGAGCCCGTTCCGGGTCGCCATGTGCTGCTATGGCTCAGTCGGTAGAGCGCGTCCTTGGTAAGGACGAGGTCACCAGTTCAAATCTGGTTAGCAGCTCCAAAAATGCGGTAAGCGGAAAGCTTACCGCGTTTTTTGTTTGTGCAAAGTCCCGTTTCTCCGTCTGCTCCACATGCCTCCGTTTTCGCTATATGGGCCGCTGGTGCGCGGCCAAGGGCGAAAAGCCGTTTATTCACTGGCAATCCGGTTTAAAAAACTTTGCAGCTCCGCCTTTTTCTCAAATTGAAAAGGCGCCAAGGGGCGCCCTACAGCAGGGCGCCCCTTTTCTGTACCTGTCACCAAAAAGGGCTTTTGGGAATACAGTGGTGTAAGGGGAGGGGACGACATGAAATCACTGCTTGACCTGTCCCAGCTGGCTCCTGGCCAACGGGCCCGGGTGGTGGGAGCTGCCTCTCAAGGGGCCATGCGCCGGCGCATGCAAGAGTTGGGCCTGCTGGCCGGCGCCTGGGTGGAATGTCTAGGGAAAAGCCCCCTGGGCGACCCTGCCGCCTATCGGGTGCGGGGCGCTGTGATCGCACTGCGGCAGGATGACGCCCGGGCCGTGACGGTTCAGCCAGTCGAATAGCAAAGCGCCCGGGCCAAACACAGGGTGGGCGTTTTGCCCTGCATGGAAGGAGTGTGGTTGTGTGGGAGAGAGGGAGGAAGCTGCCCCAGCTGGAATCATTGCCCTGGCGGGCAACCCCAACGTGGGGAAAAGCACGGTCTTTAATGCCTTGACGGGCCTGCGGCAGCACACGGGCAACTGGGCGGGGAAGACTGTGGGCAGCGCCCAGGGCCGCTGCCTCTTTCAGGGGGAGGAGTACCGGCTTGTGGACCTGCCCGGCACTTGCTCCCTGCTGTCCCACACGGCAGAGGAGCGGGCGGCCCGGGAGTTTCTCTGCTCCGGCCAAGCGGACGCCGTTGTCCTGATCTGTGACGGCACCTGCCTGGAGCGCAGCCTTGTCCTGGTCCTGCAAGTGCTGGAGATCACCACTCAAGTGGTGGTCTGTGTCAATCTGCTGGACGAGGCGGGGAAAAAGGGAATTCAGGTGGATTTGGAAGGGCTTTCCCACCGGCTGGGGGTGCCAGTGGTGGGCTGCGCAGCCCGCCGGAACCAGGGGGTGGGAGAGCTCTTGGAGGCGGCGGTGCGGGTGGCCCGTCAAGAGCCACCCACCATTCCCTTTCCAGTACGGTATCCCCAGAAGGTGGAAGCCGCCGTGGACCGCCTTTGCCCCCTGGCGTGCCGCTGCTGGGGGCGGCAGGCCCGCCCCCGCTGGCTTTCCCTGCGGCTGTTAGAGGGGGAAGGGGAGGCGCTTGCTCAAAGCCTGGGATTTCCTCTTCGTGGGGATTCCCAAGCGGCCGCCCTCCTCCAGGAGGCTTGGTCTGAAACGACGGCCCAGGATTTTTCCGACGCCATTGCGGGGGCTCTTTCCCAGAGGGCGGAGGAGCTGGCCCGGCAGACGGTTACGGGCATGGGACGGGGCTACAGCCCCCGGGACCGGAAGTTGGACCGGCTGTTCACAGGCAAGTGGACGGCATTTCCCTTGATGGGCCTGCTCCTGCTCTTTCTGTTATGGCTGACAATTGCCGGGGCCAATGTGCCTTCCCAGCTGCTCAGCCAGGGTTTTGGAATCCTGGGGGACTGGCTGCGGCAGGGGTTTGTTCAGCTCCACGCGCCGGAATGGCTCACAGGCGTCCTGGTGGATGGCGCCTATACCACGCTCGCCTGGGTGGTGGCGGTGATGCTGCCCCCCATGGCCATCTTTTTCCCCCTGTTCACCCTGCTGGAGGATTTGGGCTACCTGCCCCGTATGGCCTATAATCTGGACCGTTGCTTTCGGGGGTGCGGGGCCTGTGGAAAGCAGGCTTTGACCATCTCCATGGGATTGGGCTGCAATGCCGCCGGGGTGGTGGGCTGCCGCATTATTAACTCTCCCCGGGAGCGGCTCATCGCCATTGTGACCAACAGCCTAACCCCCTGCAACGGGCGGCTGCCCCTGCTCATCACCCTGTCCGCTCTGTTCTTTGTGGGGAGCGCCGCGTCAGGAGCTGTTCTGAAAGCGCTCTTCCTGGCGGGACTGCTGGCCCTTTCCCTGGGAATGACCCTGGGAGCCTCCTTCCTGCTTTCCAAAACCGTACTGCGGGGAATGCCCTCTGCTTTTGCCCTGGAGCTGCCCCCCTACCGAATCCCCCGGGTGGGCCAGGTGCTGGCGCGGTCCGTGCTGGACCGTACCCTTCACGTGTTGGGGCGGGCGGCGGCAGTGGCAGCGCCCGCAGGGGTGCTGATCTGGTGCTTAGGGAATGTGGCGGTTTCCGGGCAGAACCTGCTTGGTTGGTGCGCCGGCTTTTTGGACCCCCTTGCCCGGCCCTTCGGCTTGGATGGGGCCATCCTGCTGGCTTTCCTGCTGGCCCTTCCCGCCAATGAGCTGGTGCTTCCCCTGTTGCTGATGATTTATCTCTCCCAGGGGGCCCTAACCCAGGCCGGGGACCTGGGCGCTCTGCACGGCCTGCTGTTGGAAAACGGCTGGACTTGGATGACGGCTTTGTGCGTGATGGTGTTTTCCATGTTTCACTGGCCCTGCTCCACCGCCTGCTGGACCATCTGGAAGGAGACCAGGAGCCTGAAATGGACAGGGGTGTCCTTCTTGCTGCCCACGGCCCTTGGGCTGGCCCTGTGTTATCTTCTGGCAGCGTTGGGCCGGGCGCTGGGAGTGTAAGAGGGAGGGGAGGCCCCTCTCTCTTTTTATTTCCCCGTTTCCCGGGAAATAAAATTGACAAAACGTCCTCTATGGGGTATGATAGGGCCCGTTGGGACTCCGGGTGTCCGCGGGCTGGCCCCGCGGCCGAACACAGGAACAGGGGTGAAACTCCCCGGCGGACCCGCCGCCGTGATGGCAGAGGGGCGCTTCCGGAAGCTGGGAACATGGCCGTCCAGCTTCTTTGCTGCCACTGGATACTGAAATCTGGGAAGGTGAAGCGTCCCGCCGGCCTGCCTTGCAGGCCAACATGCCTGAGCCGGAAGACTTGCCCGGACCGGCCGTACCAAAGCCACGGGTTCTTGGCGCATGGTACAGGAAGGGCTGGGGCTTTCCCCCGGCCGTTTTTTCCTGCCCGCTTTTTCCTGAAAACAGGTTTCAGCGGGCGCCGTCCCTCAAATCTAATCTTTTTAGAAATGAGGTAAACGCACATGAAACACACAAAACAAACCCTTGGCCGTCTCGGCGCGCTGCTGTTGAGCCTGGCCCTGGTCCTGTCCGTCTTTGCCGGCTGCTCCAGCGGGGGGGCTTCCTCTTCCTCCCAGGAGAGCGGCGTTTCCAGCGCGGTCTCCTCCCAGACGGAGGAAAGCTCTTCGGCCCTTTCCAGCGCGGCAGAGTCCTCCACTGTGGAGAGCGCGGCTTCCGGTGAAAGCGCCGTTTCTCAGGCGGCCGTAAAGGAGATCACTGTGAAGGTGGTCCACGGCGACGGCAGCGAGAAAGAGTTCCCCATCTCCACCGAGGCGGAGACCTTGGGCGACGCCCTGATGGCCGAGGGCCTGGTGGAAGGGGAAGAGAGCAGCTATGGGCTGTTCATCACCACTGTGGATGGCGAGACTGCTGATGACTCCAACCAGGAGTGGTGGTGCCTGACCAAGGGCGGCGAGATGTGGAATTACGGCGCTGACTCCACCGAGCTCAGCGACGGCGACACCTATGAGCTGACTCTGACGGTGGGCTATTGATGAAAAGCCGCCTGGTGGACCTGTGCCTGATGGCCATGATGGGCACAGTAATGGTGGTTTCCAAGGAAACGCTGGCGGCTCTGCCCAATGTGGAGCTGGTCAGCCTGTTGACCATCCTGTTCACGTTGGTGTTCCGCCGGCGGGTGCTGGGGGCCTTGGCGGTGTTTCTTATGCTGGAAGGGCTGCTCTATGGGGGATTTGGCCTGTGGTGGCTGATGTACTTGTACGTCTGGCCTCTGCTGGCCGGGCTTACCTGGCTGTTCCGCTGGATGAAGCATTCCTGGCAGTGGGCCGTTTTGTCCGGCCTGTACGGCTTGGCCTTTGGAACCCTGTGCTCTCTGGTGTATCTTCCTGTGGGCGGGCTTTCCATGATGATCGCCTGGATCATCAGCGGCCTGACCTTTGACGTGGGACATGCCGTGGGCAATTTCTTCCTTGCGCTGGTGCTGTATAGGCCCCTGCGCAGGGCCCTGCAAGAGATGGAGCGGCGGTTGCCCGGAACATGAGGCGAGGCCGCAAACCTTTGGAAAATGCCCAAAGATCCCATAATCCACAAATACATGCGGAAACGGGCACCGGAGCAAGCAGCGCTCCGGTGCCCGTTTTGCCGCCCTTCCATAGGGCTTTCTGGCCTTTGTCATCCTGCGTTCAGAAGCCAGACCCCCGCGTTGAGGTAACCCGCGAAAGCCACCCAAATCAGGTAGGGGACCATCAGCCAGCCGGCCGCGGGGGTCTCCTTGAAGAAACGCAGGGTGCACAGCAGGATCACCAGCCACAACAACAGCAGCCAGAAAAACGCCAAGGCGTGGTTCTGCAGGTTGAAGAAGATCAGTGTCCAGCAGAAATTCAGGGCCAGCTGCAGCCCGTAAAGGGCCAGGGCCCCATTGCGGCCTGTGCTGTCCCGCATCCACACCAGATAGGCCGCTACCCCCATCAGTACGAACAGCGCGCTCCACACCACGGGGAACACCCAGCCAGGCGGGGATAGGGGCGGTTGCTCCAATTCCCTGTACCGCTCCATGGCGCCCTGGGTCAGCAGGGCAGAAAGTCCCCCTGTTCCCAGGGCGATGAATAGGCTTACCGCCAGGGGTTTCAGTTTGATCATGGGCGCTCGCTCCCTTCCGCTGTCCCGCTTTACCACACAATATATGTCTCCCGCAGCGGGGAAATGCGTATCTCTATAAATAAGGGCGCACCTCCTGCCCCAACTGGTTTTCCAGCTGAATGAGCCTGTGGGCAAGGTCCTTGGCCTGCTCGCCTGCGGCTTGGTACTGGTTCAGGGAGCGGTTCAGGGATTTTACCCCCATAGCGCACCCGTCGGTGATCAAATCCGCCACGGCGTTGTCGCTGTCCTCTAAGGTCAGTTTTACGTTGGCCTTCATCCATGCCATACCCTTTGCCAAGGGGTTGGGTTCCTTGCCTTCGTCCCCATAGCGCGCCAGCATGGCATAGGTCTGGTCCCCCAGTTTTCCATGGGCAGAGCGGCTTTTTTCCAAGACCTGACGCAGCCCGCCGTCCTTTACCTTGGGCAGCACTTCGTCGATGGAACTTACCCCCATGCGGATGCCTGCGTTGCACTCCCGCAGCAGCTTTACAGTATCCTCTTCCACCATAGCAGTTCCCTCCTAAAATTTGGGTTCTCTTCTAGCATGTCCCGTCAGAGGCAGTTCATTCCCCGAAAAACGAAAAGGAATCCCCCTGGATTGGTTCCAGGGGGATTCCCCATAGCCAGCCCTTATTTGGCCAGCTCCTGCCCAATGTTCAAAATGTGGTCGCCGATGCGCTCAAAGTCGGTGAGCATTTCAGAATAGAGGGTGCAGGCCTCGTCCGAGCAGGAACCCTGCCGCAGCCGCACCATCTGGTTTTGCCGGTACGCAGCGGTCATGTCGTCGATCTGCTGCTCCAGCCCCGCAATCTCCGCCAGGGCCTCTTGGGAAAGCTGCCCCATTGAGCACAGCCTGCGCAGGGAGTCCAGGCTGGTTTGCCGCATGGCTTGGATTTCCTCGCGGGCCTGCGGGGAAAAGGAGATATGCTTTTGCTCTAGCTGCTGGGTGTACTGGCAAATGTTGACAGCGTGGTCGCCGATGCGCTCTAGGTTGCTGGAGATCTTAAAGAACCCGCTGATCCGCTCAGAGTCCCGTTCGTTTGTCTCATAGACGATAATATGGGAGATATAGCTGGAAATCTCCTGGTTTAAGTAGTCGATGTACTCTTCTGTTTCCTCCACCTGTTCCAGCTGGGAAGGGGTCCCCTCCAAAGCCGCCTGGAACCCTTTGTCCACGTTTTCCAGCACCATGTCCGCCATGCGGGAAAGCTCTTTCTGCACGCCGTTGAGCACAATGGCAGAGGTGCCCACATGGTGCTCCGCAGAAAGCTGGTCCACGGGTTTGATAAACAGCAGGGCATGGGCGCCGCTCTCCAAAGCCTCGGCAGGCTTTTCCGGCAGGATCTTTGTGGCCAGGTTGGCCAAATAGGTGCCAAAGGGCAGGAGCAGCAGCGTGGTGACCACGTTGAACAGGGTGTGCATATTGGCAATCTGCGCGGAGGGGCTCCCCGGAGTCCAGCCCTCCACAAAAGAGGTGAGAGGGAAGAACATGCACGCCAAGGTGAAAAGGATGGTTCCAATGATGTTGAACATCAGGTGGATAATGGTGGTGCGCTTGGCGTTGCGGCTGGTGCCGATAGAGGCCAGGACCGCGGTGATGCAGGTGCCGATGTTCTGGCCAAAGAGCACATACACAGCGCTGTTCAAGCCAATAAGCCCAGATCTGGCCAGGGTTTGAAGAATGCCCACCGAGGCCGATGAAGACTGAATAATGGCAGTGAACACGGCGCCCACCAAAATGCCAATCAACGGGTTCTGGAAGGTGGTCATCAGGTTGATAAAGACCTGGCTGTCCTGCAGGGGCTTCATGGAATCGCTCATCATATTCATGCCGATGAAGAGGATGCCGAGCCCTGCAACGATCTGTCCCCAATACCGGACAGACGGGCTCTTGATAAACACCACCAGGGCCACGCCCACAAAGGCCAGCAGCGGCGCAATGACCCCCACATCCAGGGCAATGAGCTGCCCTGTAATGGTGGTGCCAATGTTGGCCCCCATGATGATCCACACCGCCTGCCGCAGGGTCATCATGCCGGAATTTACAAACCCCACCACCATCACTGTGGTGGCGGAGGAGGACTGGATGACCGCCGTAATGCCCGCGCCCACCAGCACGCCTAAAATACGGTTAGAGGTCAGCCGCTCTAAGATCCGCTTCATCTGGTTGCCTGCGGCGGCTTCCAGGCCGGAGCTCATCATCTGCATGCCGTACAGAAAAAGCGCCAGGCCCCCTAGCAGCGAAAGTGCGTTTGTAATTGTCATGGTTTCATTTCCCCTTCCTTGTCTAGCCTGGAACAGCGGCAAAAAAGAAAGCACGGCTGGCACCGGCTGTAAAGAGACAGCGGTGCAAACCGTGCTTTTATTAGCTTTTTGTAAAATCCACTTTCCCGGTTTTTCCTGCAAACGCGCCTGCTCCGGCGTGCTCCATGGCTAATTTCCCCTCGTGGTTTCTCTGTTTTTCCCGACAGGATTATTATAAAGAAAGATCGAGGATATCACAAGCTCTTTTCTTTGATTTAACAAAGATTTAACGCAGCTGGTTTTACAGTACGTTTTACAGGACAGATAGCCTGGCGCTTAAAACAGGGCCCGCAGCGCCTGGTGTTCCAGCAAAAGCAGGAGAAGCATTCCGGCGTTGCTGGCGGTGAACCACAGCAGGTACTTGCCGCGCTGCTGGGGATATTCCCGTGAGACCTGCTTGTAGGAAATGAGGCTGGCCATAGAGGCGATCAGCGTACCCAGCCCGCCCAGGTTGCATCCGATGAGCAGGCCGGTCCAATCCTCTGTAAAGCCCGAGAGCAACAGGGCAGCGGGCACATTGCTGACGGCCTGGCTGACCAACACTGAAACCAGCACTTCCCTTCCTTGGAGAACGGAAGACAAAAGCTGCTGGAACCAAGGGATCGCCGAAAGGTTGCCGATAAAGAGGAAGAAGGCCGCAAAGGTCCCCAGCAGGGAGTAGTCCACTGCCCGCAGCACAGGCCGTTCCCGCAGGAAGAGAAAAATCAGCACCAGTGCCGCTACCGCCCAAGATGGCACTGCCCCGAAGAGGCCCAGCAGGCACAGGAGAAACCATGCCCCCCACATCCCAAGGCGCCGGGGGTTCGTGCGCCGGGTATTCACCCGAGGGGGAGCGTTGGGGTGAGAGGGCCGCAGCACCGACAGCCCCAACAGGCATATCCCGGACAGGAGAACATAGGGGAGCATCACTGCGCACAGTTCCCCAAACCCCATGCCCGAACGGGAGTAAAGGTACAGGTTTTGGGGGTTCCCCATGGGTGTGAGCATGCTTCCCAGATTGGCCGCAAGCGTCTGCAGGGCCACCAGGGGCACCGCCAGCTCCTCTTGTTGGGCCAGCTTCAGAACGGCCAGCCCGAAGGGTACAAAGGTGATGAGTGATACGTCGTTGGTGATGGCCATGCTGCAGAAAAAGGGGAGAAACACCAACACCAGCACCATGCGCCGGGTAGAGCCAGCCCGCCGCAG
This sequence comes from Acutalibacter sp. LFL-21, assembly GCF_025630755.1. NCBI lineage: Bacteria > Bacillati > Bacillota > Clostridia > Eubacteriales > Acutalibacteraceae > Acutalibacter > Acutalibacter sp. LFL-21. Next base: position 192,997 of record NZ_JAOTNT010000002.1, read on the forward strand.
CAGGGCGCTGCCCATGGATTGAAAGAACCCCTCCTGCTGAAAGCCTTTCATCACCGCCATCAGGGAGAAGAGCAGGCAGAGAGTATCCCAGTCGATATAGGAGAGATAGGCCGGGCTGGGCGGCACAAAAAACGCAGAGAGAACCGCCAGCAGAATGGCGATGGTAAGCACCACGTCCCTTCGGGCAAAGGAAGCCAGCCCCCTGTATGCCTGGCGGATCACGAATGGCCCTCCAGGGCGGCCAGCTTGCGGAACAGGTCCTCAAAGAGTGCGTCCCGATGGATGTGGTACACATACCGCATAGGGGGGCGGCTCTTGTCAAAGCTGTAGTGGTGGTCGTACTGGAAGATGGGGGCGGGCTCCAGCCGGTCCTCCATGAAGGGGCCGTCCGGGCCCTCCAACAGCCAGGCCACGGCGGTCACGTCCCAGATAGGACGGCTCCAGCAGGGGCCTGCCCCTGCCTTTTCCTGGTCGCTGATGACCAGGCCCGCCAGGTAATCGCACAGCTGGTTTTTGCCCAGCAGGTGGCAGCGCAGTTCCGGCTCGCTGACCCGGAAGGAAGAGACCACCCCCATGCAGGGCAGCTGCACAATGGGGGCCCCGCTGCCAAAGACTACCCGGTCAGCCGCCACATCCTGAAAGGCATTGAACTCGTGGTTGTCAGGCCAATCCCAGGCGTTGCCCCCCAGCCACACCAGCACGATCTTCTCCGCAATGGCGGGCTCCAGCAGCAGGGCGGAGGCCACGTTGGTGATGGCCCCGATGGCGATGACATACAGGGGATTTTCCGGGGAGTACCCCATGGCCCGGCGGGCCAGGTCTTCGGCGGCGGGGGAGGCCACGGGGGTCTTTTCATCGGGCAGGTAGCCCCGAGACCCCTGGAACACCCGGTCCTCCAGCTCCTGGGCGTGGCAGAGCTTTAAAAGCCGCAGAATTTCCTCATAGCTTTTCAGCATGCCGTCCTCCGGGCTGGAAGATTTCTCATTGAAGAAGGGGGCGGCGTACAGCGCCTGGACCTTCAGCTTCTCCTGGGAGGCCAGCAGGTATGAAAGGGCGAACTGGTCGTCCACCTCGTTGAAGGTGTCCGTGTCCAGCACTACGTCTACGGGCCCAGAGGGCCTTTCCAGCCGCCGCAGCAGGGAAGCCAGCTCTGTGTTTTTCATAAGAATCAAACTCCTCTCCACAGTTTGTCCCAGGGCCGTGCCCCGGTGTGTTTGAAATATTTGAAAATAGTATAGCACACAGGACCGCCCGCGTCCATGGGGAAAGCCGCTAAAAAAGGGCCGGAAGCCTCCAGGCTCCCGGCCCCGCCGGCTGGTGGAAAGGCGGTTACGGATGGTTGACGGCGCCCACAAACAGGGGCAGGCCGTCGTCGCTGGTAATGGCGAACAGGAAGGGCCGGTCCAGCACAAAGTCCAGTTCCTCAGGCATTTCACCCGCACTGGTGGCCGAAAGGGAAAACACCGTGTAGGCGGCGGCCTCCACCCCTTCCTCGTCCGTGGTGACCCGCACCGCGTGCTGGGCTGAAGACAGGTAGAGGCCCTCTATCTCCGAGGTGAGGGGGGAGAAATCAGAGGCGGCAGGGTCCATCACGTCGGTGACGCCCAGGGCTTCCAGGCCGTCCAGCAGGTCGGTTTCACTGACCACGTCAAACTTGGGAAGGGAAAGGTGCACCGTCCGGGTTTCCCAGTCCTCCCAGTTGTACTCCGCAAGGAGCGGTTCCAGTGCATCCCCCTGTTCCAGCAGCTGCTCCGGGGTAGTTCCCTCGTCAGGCAAGATGAGCCACATGGCGCCGCTGTTCTGCAGTCCCTTGCGCACCACGCCGAAGTTCTCCCCCCGGTAGTAGCTCTCCTCCATGGTCTGGTGCATAAAGTCCACCTCCACGTCGCCGCTGGGAGCGTGGAAAGTTTGGGGGCTGGTGTTCTCTGGGGAGAACTCATCGGCCCATCTGGCCTTGTAGTACAGGGTGGTGGCCAAGGCCAGCACGTCCTCTGGCTTCAGTTCTACGCCCTCCGCCTGCTCCTCCAGCAGGCCCCCGGTCTGGTCGTTGAGCCACTCCTGCAGCAGCTGGGTGTATTCCTCGCTGCCCATCTGCCCCTGGTAGGAGGAAGCGTAATAGCTCTCCGCCAAGGTTTGCATGGTTTCTTGGTTGTAGGAGATGTCCTCGTCCAGCCACACCGAGCTGGCTAAAATGGTGGTGGTGGCCCCGTCGTTTTGATACTGAGCCCGCCACACCGCCTGGGCCTGTTGCCGCAGGGCCTCCAGGGAATCGCTGCCCAGCAAATCCAAAATCTGCTGGCGGCTGGCGCCGTCTGTCAGCTCTGCCAGCATGGCCAGGGCCATGTACACGTTCACGGGGGAATAGGCGGCGTTCTCCCCCTCCTTTCCCCCCAGGAACACAGGGATGCTCTCCTGGAAAAAGGAATCCAGCCCGTCGGCATAGCCTTCTTCCGGCAGCAGGGCCTGTTTCGATTCCCACCAGGCGTCATGGGCTTGGTTGAACCCCTCGTTGTCGTACTCTCCTGTGGCTTGGTCCACATAATCCGCTTCGTCAGGATAGGGGGCCATCTCCGGGTAAGCAGCCGTCTCAATGGCATGGGCCTCCACTCCAAGGGGGCTGCCTTTGGGCCAGAAAGCCGCCCCAAGAGCCACCACTGCCACCAGGGCTGCCGCCACGGCCCCCATCCACCAGGGACGGCGGCGGGGGGCCTTGGCGGTCTCGCTGCGCTCCAGCAGCTGTTCGTCCACAGAATTCAAATTCTCGTACAGAGTTTCTGGTTTCACAGGTATCCCTCCTTTTCCAGCAGTAACTTCAGCTTTTTCCGGGTCCGGCTCAGCAGCACGGACACATGGTTTTCCGTCAGGCCCCATCGCCGGGCAATCTCCCCCACCGGTTCGGTGAAGAAGTACCGCCGCAGGAAAATATTCCCCTCCCTGGCAGGCAGCTCCCGAATGAACTGGTCCAGCAGCCGGCGCAGCTCCCTGGCCTCCACGGTGCCCTCTACGTCTTCCTGGCCGGAGACGCACTCCGAGAGTTCCTCCAGCACCAGGGGAAGCTGGCCGCCGCCCCGCTTTTGGGCAGACGCTGCCTTCCACCGGTTCAATGCCACCCGCCGGGTGATCTTGGCCAGAAACATCCGCAGCGCGCTGGGCCGGTGGGGCGGCATGCCGTTCCAGGCGTGGAGCCAGGTGTCGTTGACGCACTCCTCCGCGTCCTCCCGGCTGTTTACAATGCGGTCTGCCAGGGAAAAGCAGTAAATTCCGTACTTTTCCCGAGAACGGGCAATGGCCTCTGGGTTCCGTTCCCAATAGAGTTTTACAATCTGTGCATCCTCCATGCTCCTCCACCTCCCACTGTGCAGGGCCTTCTACTCTAGAAGTCAACGTTCCGGACAGAATCTTACACCTTTAGTATATATTATTTTTGGAAGATTCGCTATTTTTTGTGAGGATTTTCTTTTTGACTTCCCCATAGCCCCGCCGTGTGCTATACTGTACCCATCAATTCTTTGTCAGGAGGCTTTTTCATGCGGTACAGAGAGCTGGGAAACACCGGCCTGCAGGTCAGCGAGATCGGCCTGGGGGCGGAGTGGCTGGAACGTCACACGGAAGAAGAGGTCAAGGCGGTCATACAGCGTTGTGAAAGCTATGGCATCAATATTTTGGACTGCTGGATGTCTAACCCAGAGGTGCGCACTAAGATCGGCAACGCTATCTGTGGACACCGGGAGAAGTGGGTCATCCAAGGGCATTTCGGCTCCACCTGGCAGGAAGGGCAGTATGTCCGTACCCGGGACCTGCCCAAGGTGAAAGAGGCTTTTCAGGATTTGCTCACCCGGCTGCAAACAGACTACATCGACCTGGGGATGATCCACTTTGTGGACAGCGAGGCAGAGTTCCGCCAGGTGATGGAGGGCGAGTTTTTGGCCTATGTGAAGGAGCAGAGGGAAAAGGGCGTGATCCGTCACATCGGCATGAGCACCCACAACCCCCAGGTGGCCAAGCTGGCCGCCCTCAGCGGGGAGATCGAAATGCTGCTGTTCAGCGTCAACCCCGCCTTCGACCTGCTGCCCCCCAGCGAGGACCTGAACGACTATTTTGTTGAGAGCTATGGCGAGGGTCTGGCCGGCATCGACCCCCTGCGGGAGGAGCTGTACAAGCTGTGCGAGCAGCGGGGCGTAGGCATCACCGTGATGAAGGGCTATGCCGGCGGCCGCCTGTTCGACGCCCGCACCTCTCCCTTTGGGGTGGCCTTGACGCCGGTGCAGTGCCTGCACTATGCCCTGACCCGCCCGGCGGTGGCCAGCGTGCTGGTGGGCTACGACACTCCCGCCCATGTGGACGCCGCCGTGGCCTATGAGGCCGCCACCGAGGAGGAGCGGGACTACGCCAGCGTGCTGGCCAAGGCACCCCGTCATGCCTACTCTGGCCAGTGCACCTATTGCGGTCACTGCGCTCCCTGCCCGGCGGGCATCGACATTGCCATGGTCAACAAGCTCTACGACCTGGCCGCCATGCAGCCGGAGGTCCCCGCCACGGTGCGGGCCCACTACCAGGCCCTTTCCGCCACGGCCGCGGACTGCATTGCCTGTGGCGGCTGCGAAACCCGCTGTCCCTTTGGGGTGCCCGTGGTGGAGCGCATGGAAAAGGCCAAGGCCCTGCTGGGCTGACACAGCCAAGAAAAGAGGACCGGCGGGGACAGTCCCTGCCGGTCCTTTTGTCATTCCGCGGCCTCCGGAAGGTGCAGGTCCACCATGCGGATGCCCAGGGGGCTTTCCAGCTGGCAGACCACGAACTCCGTGCCCTCCGCTTCCAGCCGGTACACCGTCTCTGAGACCTGCACCTGGGCCTGGGTGCCGTCATCCAATAGCAGCTCCAGATAATACTCCGTGTCGCCGTCGTCCTCCTGCTGAAAACGGTCCAGCACTTGCGCCGGATAGTGCCGGGCCGGCCCGCACAGGGCCAGATTGCCCCCATAGGCCAGGGCGTAGCCCTCGATGAGGCAGAACAGGGCCAGCAGGAACACCCCGTCTCCCCGCAGGCGCTTAGGTGTGCGCAGGAAGACCGCCGCCCCCAAGGCCACGCCCAACACGCCCCAAAGCACCAGGAAAGGGATCTCGTCCACGGTCTGCATCACCAGTTCGTTCCAGAAATAGAAGAATTGAGAGGCCAGAAGCAGCCCCGCTACCAAAAGCACCAGGCTGGGGGCTCGAACATGGTGGGCCTTCCATTCCGCGGTGGCTTTCGGAGGCTTGGTATCCAGGGAAATCACCGGGGCGCAGGCCAGGTACAGGGCCAGGAAGGGCAGGGGCGCAAAGGTGGAAAGGTACACCGCCTGCCGGAACTTCAGAAGGTCCAGGATGTAGAGGGCGAAGGGCAGCACACAGCCAGCCAGAAACAGGACCACCGTCACTGCCACCCCTGCCCGGACCGCGCCTAAATGGCGGTGCCACCAGGTGCTGTACTCCTCCCGCCATTGGGGGGCGGGATTTTCTTGTTCCACCTGCTTTTCCAAGAGGGGCGTCAGCACTTGGCGGATGCCCTGTTCCTCCGCCCAAACTGCCAGTAGAAGAGAACCCTCCATATTTCCCTCCACCGATACCAGCTTTTTGCCCTCCTGGTCCAGAAAGGCCAGGGAACCGTTGGCCCCCAGACGCAAAGAGGCGGCCTGCCCCGGGGTGATCTCCCTGCGGCGGCCCCAGCTGGAAACGTAAAGCATGGAGCCGTCCCGAAAGGCGTACAGTGTCCGGTTGCGCCGGGCCAGCAGGGCCCAGGCCCCAGTCAAGACAAGGAGCAGCCCTACAAGCGCCAGAAACAGGGCAAAGGGGAGGTCCAACACCGGGTCCAACAGGCCCCCCAGGGCCGGGATCATAAAGGCCAGGCCCAGGGGCAGCAGGCACAGCCCCAGCACCAGGGGAATCCAGCTTTCCCGCACAGCCAGCTGGGGCTGGGGGAACTCTGGCAGCTCCGGCCCTTTGCACAGCAGCAGGGCCAGGCCCAGCGCCAGCACCGGCACATGGAGGAGCAGCGCCAGGGCCACACCCAGGCCGGTGGCTTCTCCCAATCCGGTCAGGACCCCCGACAGGGTCAGCAGGCAGTAGGCCAGCGTCAGGACCCCATAGACCCGAGAGGGCCATTTGCTTGCGGGCTGGGGGAGGGGGAGCCCCTCCAAGGGGTCCTCTTCCTCGCCCTCCGTTTCCAGAGTGGCGGGGTCCTCCAGGGGATGGCCGCAGTGGGGGCATTGGGCGGCATAAATAGGTTTGGGGGAGAAGTGTTCCTCCGAGACGGGCAGGCTTTTCCCGCACTGGGGGCACACCCATAGGCGGTCCAAGGTCCGCTTTTTCAGAATCCCCAGCACGGCCCAAGACAGCACGGGGAATAGAAAGAAGGGTATGAGTACCCACAGGCCTGCTTCCAGATAGGTTCGAGACAACAAGAGCAAAAGCTCCGCGGCTGCGGTGAGGACCAGTGCCAGCCGCCCCCGCCGGCGGAGCCCCTTGGCCGCCGCCCGATAGGTGGCGTTGCAGGCCTCCCTTACTTCTTCTGAAGAGAGAAATTCGTCTCCATCCTCCTGCTGGTAGAGGAGGAAGGTCTCGATGGCCTCGTACAGGTCGTCATCGCTCACATCTTGCAGCTCCTGCGCCGGTTCCTCTTCCTCTGTAAAAACGGCCCGGCCCCCTTCCACCACCACCTGGGCCCTCTCTAGGCGGATGGAGAGCCGCTCCCCTTCCAGGGCGATTTCCCAGTCTCCTTCCGGGTAATTGGCCTGCAGCCGCTGGTAGATCTTTTTCAAATCGTTCATTCTCTCTTCCTCCCAAAGCCATCCGGCAGTCCGTGCTATAAGCATACCATGCTTTGGGGCGTTTTTCCATCCCCGGCCGGCAAAAAAGCCGTCCCGTGCCGCCGAAGAGGACGGGACGGCCTTTTCACTTGTTTACAAGAAGGCGCTCAACCCTTCTGCTCGTGCAGGCCCTGGATGCTGTGCTCCAGTTTGCTGTACACCTCCACGACCGGCTGGGTGTTGCCATAGACGGGGGTGGGCTGGTTGGCCGGCGCGGCCCACTTCACCGCGTTGATGATCACATGCTGGATCTCCGGCTGATGGTAGATGGGGAACACCTCGTGGCCGGGCCGGAAGTAGAAGATCTTCCCCTTGCCACGGTGGTAGCAGCACCCGCTGCGGAACACCTCGCCGCCCTCGAACCAGCTGATGAACACCAGCTCATCCGGCTGGGGGATGTTGAAGTGCTCGCCGTACATCTCCTCGTGGGGAATGATGATCTTCTCATCCAGGCCGTCCGCGATGGGATGGCTGGGGTCCACTACCCACAGGATCTCCTTCTCCCCGTCTTCCCGCCACTTCAGCATGCCGGAATTGGTGCCGCAGATCCGCTGGAAAATCTTAGAGGCGTGCCCGGAGTGGAGCACGATCAGGCCCATGCCCTCCTGGATGCGCTTGTGCACCCGGTCCACGATCTCGTCCGCCACCTGATGATGGGCCATGTGGCCCCACCAGATCAGCACGTCGGTGTTGTCCAGCACTTCCTGGGTCAGGCCGTGTTCCGGCTCCTTCAGGGTGGCGGTGCGCACCTCCATGCCCGCGTCCTTCAAAAAGTCCGCGATGCACCCGTGGATGCCTTTGGGGTACACCTCTGCCACTTCCGGGAACTGCACCTCGTGCAGGTACTCGTTCCACACTGTCACTCGAATTGCCATAACATTCAAACTCCTCTCAAAAAATCACGAGCCTGTTGGAATCACTGCAGCGTGATCCAGCGGCCTTCTTCGCTGGACTGCAGCACCGCGTCCACGGCGTGCTGGTTGATCTGGCCGTCAAAAATGGTGGCGGCCATGCCGTCCTCTTTGCCGTTGATGATGTCGGCAAAAGACTGCATCTGATCCACCTTGTACTTATCCGGAATGGGCAGCTTGGTGAACACATGGGCCTCTGCGTTGGCCTGGCCGATGCAGATGGAAATTTCATCGGTATCGGGGGCGGCGTGGTCCAGCTCATACTGGATGGCGCCCTCGCTGCCGTAAATCTCCATGGTTTGGTAGTTGCCCCGGCCATAGCCAAAGCGGGTGATGCGGAAGGTGGCCCGGATGCCGCCGTCCATCTCCGCCATGTAGTTGGAGAAGTCGTCCACATCCACCTGGCCCAGGCCAGAGCCGTCCAGCTTCTCCCGCTCCTGAATAAAGGTGCCCGTGTGGCTGACCAGGCGGGTGTACTCCTGCCCGGTGACAAACCGCACCAGGTCCAGGGCATGGCTGCCCAGGTCGCCCAGGGCGCCAGAGCCAGTCAGGTCCTTCTGGAACCGCCAAACCAGGGGCGTCTGGCAGAAGGGCAGGCCCCAAGCCTGATAGTACTGCATGTCCACATGATAGATTGTACCAAGCATTCCCCGCTGGATCAAGTCCTTAGCGTAGCGGGCCGCCGCCTTAAAGCGGTAGGAGAAGCACACCATGTTCTTCACGTTCTTCTCCCGGGTCACCTGAGCCAGGGCATCTGCCTGTTCAGAATTCAGGGTGATGGGCTTTTCCACGGCGTAGGGCTTGCCCGCCTGGGCCGCGGCCATGGCCACCTCGAAATGGACGTTGTTGGGGGTGGAGATGTCCACCGCGTCCACATCGGGGCAGTTGATCAGGTCGTGATAATCGGTAAAGCAGTGGGCCTCGTCGATGCCATAAGTTTCCCGGGCGTAGCGCAGGGCCTCGGGGTCGATGTCGCACACAGCTACCAGCTGCAGGTCGGGGCTTTTCGCAATGCCGGGCAGATGGACGCCGCGGGAGATCCCGCCAATGCCCACGCTGCCCACTCGAATAACCGCCATAACAAACTCCTCCAATATGTTGGAATAAAATGGTTTTGGGGGAATGCCCCCAGAGTTCCCTTAAATTTCCAGCGTCTTGGCCTCTACAGAGCCGCCCTCCCGCACGAACAGGGGAATGGTTTCCAAGGGCGCGGCGCATTCCACGGCCTGGCCGCCTTCCAGCACCTGGCCAGTGCCCACCTGGACCCACCGGGCCCCCTTGGGCAGATAGACGCTGCGGCTGGTCTGCCCTCCATGGGTGATGGGGGAGACCAGGATATCCGGCCCAAAGAGGAACTGGTCCTTCACGCTCCAGGCGGCTTCATCCTCGGGATAGTCCACGAACAGGGGCCGCATGGGCGGGATACCTTCCTGGTGGCACAGGTCCATCTGGGCCATCACATAGCCCCGAATGCGTTCCCGCAGGAACAGGTACTTGCACAGGATGCCGTAGGCCTCCTCGCCGTAGCTCCACACCTCGTTGGGCGCGCCGCTGGGAGCGCCGCCGTAGCCCATGCCCTCTTGAGCGTCGCTGGAGAACACCCGGGCCCCGTGAAGCCGGAACACCGGGCAGAACACCCCGTACTGGAACCAGCGCACCAGCAGCTCCCGGAAGGCCGGGTCGTCTGGGTTGCCAAAGTCGAAGCCGCCGATGTCGGTGGTCCACCAGGGAATGCCCGCCACCGCCATGTGCAGCCCGGCCACAATCTGCCGCCGCATGCTGTGGAAGCTGGAGACGATATCGCCAGACCACACCAGGGTGGCCAGCCGCTGGCTGCCGGCCCAGGCGCACCGCTCCAGGTTGATGATGTCGGTCTCGCCGGCGGCCTTCAGGCCATCATACACGGTTTTTTCATAGTAATAGGGGTAGACGTTGGCCACCTCCAGGCCGGATCCCATGTGGTAGCGGAAGTTGTCGTAATGATAGGGGATGGTCTCCGGTTCGGCGGCATCCAGCCAGAAGTGCTTGATGCCCCGGTCATAGTAGTGCTTTTTGATCTTGTCCCAGACGAACTCCCGGGCGCCGGGGTGGGTGGCATCGTAGAACACCTCATAGCCGCCGCACTCCAGCTGGGTGCGGTTGCCCCGGTCGGTGTGGACCAGGTAGCCCTGCTCCATCATGGTGGGATAATTGGGGCTCTTGGGGTCCACAGTGGGCCACACAGACACCATCAGCTTAATGCCCATTTCCTCCAGCTCTTTCACCATGGCTTCCGGATCAGGCCAGTACTCCGGGTCAAAGTCCCACACGCCCTGTTCCGGCCAGTGGAAGAAGTCGATGATGATGACGGAGATGGGCAGCCCCCGCCGTTTGTACTCCCGGGCCACGCTCAGCAGCTCCTCCTGGGTGCGGTACCGCATTTTGCACTGCCAGAACCCGGTGGCGAACTCCGGCATGGGGGAGGGCATCCCCGTGGCGCGGGCATACTGGGAGAGAATCTGCCGGGGGCTGTCCCCCGCGGTGATCCAATAGTCCATCTGGGGGGTGGAATAGGCTTCCCATTCCGTGTGGTTGGTGCCGAAAGTGGCCTTGCCCACGGCCGGGTTGTTCCACAAGAAGCCGTAATTCTTGCTGGAAAGCACAAAGGGCACGCTTACCTGAGAGTTGCGGTGGGCCAGTTCCAACACAGACCCCTTCAGATTAAAGGTTTCCTGCTGGTACTGTCCCATGCCATAGAGCTTTTCCTCCTCATCGGACTCAAAGCGGACCGTCAGGCTGTTGTCCGGCCCACGCATAGGGGAAAACTCCCGGCCCTTGATCATCATGGGGCTGTAGTTGGTGCCCCGCATGGTTCGGTCCCGCTGGTACTCCTGCAGGAGCACCTCCCCGTTTTTGTCCAGGAAGGAGGCCCGGCCGTTCTCTTCAATGACGGCGGAGATGGCCCCGTTGTCCAAGCGCACGGCTTGGTGGCCTTTATAGGTGACGCAGTAGGCCTGAGCCTGGACTTCCTCCTGGGGCAGCAGGGCCCAAGGCTGTTCCAGGTTCAGGGTCCGCATGTGGGAAGCCCTGGCCCGCAGGCTGTTTTTCCCCCAGGGCTCAATGACAAGCAGGTCTCCGTCATACTCCCATACAATCTTTTGCTGGTCGATTTTCAGCATGGATATAACTCCTCTCGAAGATATTTCAGGACTGCCCCAGCCATTCCCGCAGGGCGCCCCGGATGTTCGTGGCGCTGACCACAAATTGGGGCAGCTTGCGGTAGCCCCGGTTGATGCACTCGCAGGCGCCGCCCTCCCGGAAGTCCTCTAAAAGCTCCGAGAGCAGGCGGCCTGCTCCTTCTGGATCGGTTCGTTGCAGAACCTGCCACACCCAGCCGCTGGCCGTGGCCCAGTAGGCCCCGTTTTGATATTCCCCGGGCGCCACGTCGATGAGCAGCTTTTCCCAGGTGCCGCCGCCGGGCAGGTGGCACACCTGCCCCCGATACAGGTACTCCGGCTGGTGTTCTGTCAGCCACCGCTCCACGGCGGCCCTTACGGAAGCCTCCAAAGGAAACCCAATGGCCAGCATGTAAGCCATGCCCCAGATATCCGGCTGGCGGCAGAGGCCGTCCGCTGCGTAAAAAATGCCTTGATCCGGGCCGTACAGGCGGCAGAGCTCTTTCTCTACATGCTGGGCCCGCTGGGAAAAATCCGCCTGCAGGTCCTTCGGAGCGGAAGCAGCTTCTGCCAGAATAGCCAACTGGCGGCAGGCCCGCCAGTACAGCAAGGACTCCATATACAGCCTTCCGGTTTTGCAGACGGTGTCCGTGAACCCGTAGGGGGAGTGGGGCTTTGCCGGGTCATTGTAGACCAGCCCCTCCTCCGACAGGGGGATGCACCACAGGCCCCGGGCCATGGGGCCTATCCAGGATTTCACCTTTTCCAAAGCATGGCCCCTGTCCCTCTCCTGGCACAGCATCCAGTAGCTGTACGCAGCGAACAAAAAGAAGGGCGTGTTGTCCAAATTGGCTTCCCCCACCGGGGCGCCCTTGGCGCCGGCGGCATACACAGGCTCTCCGCTGGCCTCAATCCGGTCTGGCAGCCAGCCGTCCTCCCGCTGGCCTGTCAGGATGAAGTCCAGGCAGGCTTCCAGCGCAGGGGCGCCCATCAGGTCTCCGCAGTATTCGGCCATATAGCCGAAGTCTCGCACCCACAGGGCGTCATAGTTTCCCACGCCATCCGGCGTGTAGAGCACAGTGCCGTCACAAGCCGGCTTTTCACAGCCCCGGATCAGCTGTTTTGAAAGCCCGGTCATCTCGTGCAGGGCGCTCTGAATTGTTTCCATGGCGGCAAAATACCTCCCCTAGGCAGCCGAGACGGCCAAAAAGGCCGTCCCCGCTGGATTGTAGTATTCTGTTTGATGCAGCTTTCCCGATTGGAAAGTTATCCTTTTACGCCGCTGAAAGCAATGCCCTCCACAAAGTATTTCTGTGCGCAAAGATAAGCGACCAGAATGGGAATTACAGACAGCACGGAACCGGCCATCACCAGGTTCCATTGGGTGGTGTACACGCCCTTGAAGTAGGCGATGCCCAAGGTCATGGTGTACTTCTCCGGAGTGGTTAAATAGATCAGGGGCCCCATGTAGTCGTTCCAGGTGTTCATCAGGGTGAACACGCCCAGGGTGAGCATGGCCGGAACGATCAAGGGCAGCATAATGCGGTAGTAGGTGGTGAAGGGGTTGCACCCGTCTATCTCGGCGGCTTCCTCCAATTCCTTGGGAAGGGACATGAAGAATTGCCGGAGCAGGAACACGCCAAAGGCCGAGAAGAACGCGGGCAAGATCAACACGATATGGTTATCTACCAGACCCACCTTGGCGAACATCAAATAGGTGGGGATCATGGTCACCTGGCCGGGGACCATCAGCGTGGCAATGTAGAAGAAGAACATCACCGTGCGCCCCTTGAACTTGATGCGGGCGAAGGAATAAGCGGCCAGGCTGCTGAAGAACAGCTGGCCTAAAACCACAAAGAACACGATCTTGATGGTGTTGAGCATGAACTGGAGCATGGGCTGCTGGGTAAACAGGTCCACATAGTTCTGCCACCGGGGCGGATTGGGAATCCACACAGGGGGAATCTTCACCGTGTCATACTGCTCCTTCAGGGAGGTGGAGATCATCCACAGGAAGGGGACCACCATAATAATCCCGATGATAATGAGGAGCACGTAGAGCAGTACCTTCCGGACGATTGCGCTAGTGCTTTTTTTCTTTTTGATTGCGATTGCTTGGGTTGCCATTATTTCCACCTCCTCAGGTCAGGTCGGCCCATTTTTTGGAGCTGATGTTCTGAATGAGCGAAACGATGAACACCAGGATGAACAGCACATAGGCCGCAGCGCAGGCGTAGCCCATCTTGTAGAACTGGAACCCGTACTGGTAAAGGTAGAAGGCAACGGTCTTGGTTGCGTCCACAGGGCCGCCACCTGTCATAATGTTCACCTGGTCAAATACCTGCAGGGAACCGATTAAGGCCATCAAGGTGACGAAATAGGTGGTGGGTCCGATCATGGGTACGGTGATCTTAAAGAACTTTTGCACGGAGTTGGCGCCGTCGATGGTGGCGGCCTCGTACAGCTCGCCCGGCACGCCCTGCAGGCCCGCCAGGAAGATGGTCATGTTGTAGCCCAGGCCTTTCCACACGCTCATAATGGCAATGGAGATCATGGCCATGTTGGTGTCGGTCAGCCAGTGCACAGGCCCCAAGCCAAGGTAGCCCAGAAGGATGTTCAGCAGGCCGCTGTTGTCCTCATACAGCATGCTCCACACCAGAGAGACAGCCACCATAGAGGTGATGACGGGGATAAACACTAACGTGCGGAAGATTGCCATGCCCTTGAGCTGGCGGTTGAGCAGCACGGCCATCAGCAGGGCCAGCACCACGCCGCTGGGCACGGTCAGCACGCAGTACCACAGGGTGTTGCGCAGGGAAATCAGAAACTGGTCGTCGGTAAACAGGTCGATGTAGTTTTCAAAGCCGATGAAATCCATCGTGGAGATAACATCGTAGTTTGTAAAGCTGAACACCAGCGCCATGATGATGGGCACCAGCATAAACAGCACAAAGCCGATAAAGTTGGGGAGAATGAATAAATAACCCCAGAAATTCCATCTGCGCTGCAGACGGTTTTTGGTTTTCGCGCGTTCCATGCAGCTTCGCCTTCCTCTCTAGAAAATGCAGATCCCAGTTGATAAAAAAAGGGGTGGCGGTGTTCCCCAAACGGGAAGAGCCGCCGCCCGCTTTTTTCATACCGGTCAAATGGCAGCCATTTCAGATGGCGTGCCGTGGTTATTCGCCGTATTCCTTGGCTTCATCGGCCAGGATCTCGTTGACCTCCTCAGCGGCAGCGTCCAGAGAGGCCTGGGCGTCATCGCTCTTGTCGAACATGTAGCCCTGCAGGTTGATGCCCAGGGCGTTTTCGATCTGGGGCCAAGAGGGAGTGAAGGGACGGGTGCGGGAGTAATCCATCTGGTCGGAGAAGACCTGGATATAGTCGCCGTAGGTTTCGTCATCCGCATAGTAATCAGCAAAAGCGGACTGCGGAGGAACGGTCAGCCAGTTGTCCCAGAACACTTGAGTGAAGTCAGAGCAGCACAGGTGGGTCAGGTAATCGTAGGCTTCCTGAGGATACTCGGTGTCGCTGAAAATCACAACGCCTTCGCCGCCTACCACAGTGGCGCGTTCGCCGTCCTTTGAGGGCAGGGGAGCCACGCCGAAGGAATCCTTGAACTCAGGGTCTTCCAGGAAGGTGCGCAGGTTCCAGGGGCCGTCGATGACCATAGCGGTGATGCCGGAGGTGAACCGGTTCACGCCGGTGGGGGCAGCCTGCAGGGGAACGCTCTTATCGTCTTGCACCATAGCCTTCCAGAACTCCAGGGCCTCCACGCCCTCGGCAGAGTTGAAGACAGCCTCGGTGCGGTCCTCGTTGAGGAATTCGCCGCCGTTCTGCCACAGGAAGGGCAGCCAGTTCCAGGTGTAGCCGCCGTTCTTGTCATAGACAGGCAGGTCCAGGCCGTAAACGCCAGCTTCGGTATCGGTCAGGGTCTTGGCAGCGTTGCGCAGGTCATCCCACTCCCAGGTGTCATCGGGATACTCCAGACCAGCCGCGTCGAACAGGTCCTTGTTATAGAACAGGGCCAGGTTGTTGGAGGTGATGCGCAGGCCATAGACCTCATCCTTATAGACCATGGTGTCCCACACGGACTCATAGAAGTCATCTTTGTACTCGTCCACGCCATACTCCGTCAAGCCCAGCAGCTTGCCCTTGGCAGCCAGCTGCATGCTCTGCACACCGGCGTCCACAAAGGCCAGGTCGGGGTTGGTGCCACCGGCGATAGTGGCCTGGATCTTGGTGGAGTAAGAGTCGTTGGCGATGGGGGTCACGGTGACCTTCACGCCGGTCTCTTCCTCATAGGCGGTCACATCCTCGGCGATCTTGTCGGCGCTGGCCTTTTCCCAGCCATACACCCAGATCTCCAGGGTGGCGTCTGATTTGGCCGCGGTCCCGCTGGTCTCAGCAGAGCTTTCACCGGCCGCAGAAGAGGTCTCGCTGGTGGAGGAGGTGCCTCCCGTGCTGGAGGTACCGCTGGTGCTGGAGGTTCCGCCACCGCCGCCGCAGCCCGCCGCGGACAGAGCCAGAGCGCCCGCCAGCATAACAGCCAACAGTTTTTTTGCTTTCATGGTTGTCTTCATCCTTTCCTCAACAAAATTTTCGCTGTGGTTAAAACAGCATAATTTCTATATTTATCATAACAAAAGGTGTGCAAAATGACCACTGCCGCAAATTTGCGGTTTGGTGCCTCTTTTTTTACCTTTTTGTTCCTTGACATTTTTGCCGGTTAAGTATATGCTTTTGATATCATATTTGATGAATTTGCCCGGTGGAAGGTTTTGGGGAAATTAGCGGGAATTCCGCAGCGGAAAGGGAAGAGAGGTGCTGCTGGTGTCGAAAAAGCAAGTGGGCGCTCATATCTGGAGCCGCTTTATGAGTCGCTTTGCCATTCAAAAGAAACTGTTGATCACATTGGTCCCGGTGGTACTGGCGGCCTTTTTATTTTTTCTGCTGACCGTATATTGGGTCTCCTTTCGAGAAACCCAAAACATTGTCAACCGGCAAGCGGACACCAATGTCAACCAAAAGGTGCAGCTGGTGGACAGCTATCTTCAAAAGCTGCGGCAGGAAACGGAAATCTTCATGTTTGACACCAACCTGCAAAGCCGGATGCAGATTTCCCAAGCGCGCCTGAATGACGAGGCCAAGGAGGACCTGGAGACGGAGTTCCGCCGGGACATGTACAGCATGATTATCAGCTACGATATCTATGTGGAGAGCATTTCCCTAAAGACTGTCAATGGGGATTACTATGTTTGGAAGATGGACAGCAGCATCCCTCACGGGGCGTTCACTGCCCGCCTGGACGGCCATGAGGAGACTGCCAGCCGTTTGAAGGGGGCCATGTTTTTTACTTACGAGGAACTCTCTGACGGGTTGGTGACCCTGGTGCGCAGTGTGCGGGATCCGATCAAAGACGTGGAGCTGGGCACCTTGATGCTGGATGTGAACCTGGGCTTTTTGCAGGAGTTTTCCTCCCGCGCTTCCAACTGGGGCAGCGGCGAGGACCCTTTGCTGTTCATTGTCAACTCGCAGGACCAGGTGGTGTTCAATTCCACGCCTCTTTCCGAGGAGACCCTGCTGCAGGTGGGCGCGGATACAGAGCACCTGACAGTAGAGGGGGAATCCCTGCGCATCCATCACACCCAGTCTAGTGTCAGCGGCTGGGACCTCTACCTGGTCATTAACGAGAGCGTGCTCTACCGGAACATCTACCGCACCACCACGCTCCAGGGCGGGCTGGTGCTGGTGTCCATCATTTTGGTGGTGTTGGTCATCTGGGGGGTATCTCACACCATCTCCCGGCAGTTCCAGCGGTTCCAATGGCAAATCAGCCACACGGACGATCCGCAGAAGCAGCCCTTCATCCAAGTGGACAGCCAGGACGAGTTCCGGGACCTGGCCCTGGTCTACAATGACATGATGGCCCGCATTGACAACCTGATCGACACGGTGTACTCCAAGGAGCTTCTGGTCAAAAGCGCCGAACTGAAAGCCTTTCAGGCGCAGATCAACCCCCATTTTATTTATAATACGCTGGACTGCATTAACAGCCTGGTAGATCAAAACCGGCCAGAGGATGTGAAAAAGACCGTCACCGCCCTGGCCAACCTGATACGGGCCAACGTCAAAGGCAAGGAACTGCTTCCTGTGCGGGAAGAGCTTAAACATATCGACCAGTACATGTATATCAATAAAATGCGGTATGGGGACAAGCTGTTGTTTTTATGCGAGATCCCCGAGAGCATGATGGACTATTACCTTCCCAAGCTGATCCTGCAGCCCCTGCTGGAAAATTCCGTGGTCCACGGTGTCTCCCATTTGCTGGGCCGGGGGATGATCGGCCTCTTTGGGGAAGAAGGGGAAGATTGCATTTCCTTTACCGTGAAGGATAACGGCGCCGGAATCCCCCAGGAGGTCATCGACGCTCTTCTCGACCAAGAGGACACCTCCTTTTCAGAGATCCGCCAGTATGACGGCAAGGAAAGCATCGGCCTGAAAAATATCCAGGCCCGGGTGCGTCTGATGTACGGGGAGGCCTACGGCCTGAAGATCCAGAATTTGCAGGGGAAGGGGTCCAGTGTGACAGTGCGCCTTCCCAAGCTGACCACAGGGGCCCTGCCCGAAAAACAAACGAAAGGAGAACATTCTTGACCATATTGATTGTTGATGACGAGAAGCTGCTGCGGGAGAAAATCCGGGGTGTGCTGGAGAGCTCCAGGCTGTCCATTGACAAGCTCTACCTGGCGGAAAACGCCATAGAAGCTATCCGCATTATTGATGAGAAATGCCCGGATATTATCCTCAGCGACATCCGCATGCCCATAAAGAGCGGTCTGGATTTGGCGGCCTATGTCAATGAAAAGCGGCCCCATACCCCAGTAATCCTCATCACCGGCTATTCAGATTTCGAGTACGCCCAAACAGCCATTAAGAACCGGGTGTTTGACTATATCCTCAAGCCGGTGGAGCCGGACAAGCTGATTGCCTCGGTGCAGCGGGCCCAGAAGAATTTGGAGCTGGAGGAAAAGCATCAAAGGCTGTATACGGTGTTTCAGGAGTATTTTGCCAGCAACCTGGAGACGGTGCGCCGCCAGTTTATCGAGGGCCTTTTGTTTCGCCAGGGCCCCTATCTGGACGCGGACCAGCAGCGGGAGACGTTCCAGCTGGATTTCACCACTTACCGGCTGGTTGCGGTCAGCTGCAGCACGGCTATTGAGAGCGGGCGCATGGAGGGCCAGTATTACTGCACATACCTCACCGAGAAATATATCCAGGAGCTTCTTCCTGAAACCGTCACCTATGTTTTTGGCAACCGGGTGTTCTTCCTGTGGAGGGTTACAGAGGAGGACCCCTTTACCGACAGCGAGGCGGTTCTTGCCTTGCTTAAGCGGGTGCTGGCGTATGCCCGGGAAAACTTTTTGGGCATGCTTTCCGCAGGCATCAGCCAGGTGTCTCACACACTGGCCAACATCCAGAACCTGCGGCAGCAGACCTCCGAGTGCCTGGATTTGCTGGAGGACTCTGGCCGCAATGATTTTCTTTTTTATGAAGACATCGCGGAAAACGCCGGGGAGCGCTGGGAGACGGAGAACTCTATCCACACGCTGGTGGCCGCGATTCGTTCCGGAAACCGGGCCGCTGTTTTGCGCCAGTTCGAGCAAGTGGTCATCGGCCTGCAGGCTGATGCCCCGGGCTATGCTGCCAGCTCTTACCTGGTCATCGTTTCCAACGTATCCTTTTTGATGCATGAGATGAATGTGCCGGCAGGGCGCGTTACAGAGCTGACGAATCAGATCCTTCCCCTGCTGCGGGAAGAGGATATGGAAAGCTCCACCCGGGCTATCTCCCATTGGCTGGGCGAGGTGTGCCAGGAAGTGGCCAACCAGCAGCAAAGCCGCTGCAATGTGGTGGTGAACGCTGTGAGGGAGTTTATCAACGCCCATTACAGTGAACCGGTGGGCCTTGCGGAGGCCTCCCGCGCGGTGGGGAGGAACCCCTCCTATGTCAGCCGGCTGATCAAGGAGCACACGGGCAAGAGCTTTACCCAGCTGTTGACGGACAAACGCATTCAAGAGGCCAAGCGTTTGCTCAAGGAGACCAGCCTGAAGGTGGGGGATGTGGCCCAGCGGGTTGGCTATGTGAATGTGCGGTATTTCAACCGCGTGTTCAAAGCGGCGGTGAATATGTCCGCCCATGACTACCGCAGTTTTACAAGTGCCTTTGACTGAACGGGGCCTTCGGCGCGAGTAGAAAAGAGGCGCCCTTCCGCTGGGAAAGGAGCGCCGCCGCAGGGGAAATAAAGAAAGCGGCGAGCGCACGCTCGCCGCTTTTGTGGCACCCCCAACCGGAATCGAACCGATAACTAACCCTTAGGAGGGGTTTGTTATATCCGTTTAACTATAGGGGCAGATACTCTGGCAAAAGGGGAAGGCTGCCTCCTTTGCCGTCTTCCTATTTTACATCATTCCCGGGGAGATTGTCAATCCATCCACGAAAAAATGAAAAAAGAACTTGCTTTTTTCCCGTTCTCGTGGTATCATAATCTCTGCGTTCGAGAAGGAGGTGTGACTTATGCCGAATATCAAATCTGCTAAAAAGCGTGTAAAGGTGATCGCCACCAAGACCATGCAGAACAAGGCCATCAACTCCCAGCTGAAGACGGAGATCAAGAAGGCCAACGCTGCAATTGCTGCTGGCGCCGCCGACAAGGAGGCCGTGGTTCGCGTGGCCATCAAGAAGATCGACCAGGCCGCTTCCAAGGGGATCCTCCACAAGAATACCGCTGCCAGAAGAAAGTCCGCCCTCGCCAAGAAGCTCAACGCTGGCGCCTAAGGGACCTTCGGCATTTGCGGCTCTACAATGGAAAAACAGTGCGCAGGGTAGCAGGAAACGCAGGTTTCCTGAGAAATCACCTCTGCGCTGTTTTTTTTGCCCATTTTTTCAGTTGACATTTTCCTTAGAATTGGGTATCATAAACTGTATGAAGGATATCCTAAAAGCTGTTGGAGGTGCTCATATATGAAAAAAGGAAGCAAGCTGGCTTTGTTCATTGGCTTTGTGGCTGCGGTGGCCGCTGTAGTGGCGGCTCTTTCGGCCCTGCTGCTCTATTTGGACAAGAAAAAGGATGACGAGGAGTTGGAGCACTATCTGGATTGCTCCATTCAGTAATCGCGCAACATGAAAGAAAGGCGGCGGGCTTTCCTGCCGCTTTTTTTGCAGGAGGGCTTATGGAACGGGTCGGGATATTTTGCGCGGACGAGTCAGAGCTGGCGCCCTTTCTCCGCCGGCTGGAGAGGGAAGAGGTCCGGCAGGCGGTGATGCTGCCTTTCACGCTGGGAAGGCTGGAGGGGTGCCCAGCGGCCCTGGTAGCGGGCGGCGTGGGAAAAGTCAATGCGGCCATTGCCGCCCAGCAGCTTATTTCCCTGTGCGGCGCCAAAGCTGTCATTGATGCGGGAGCTGCAGGGGGGCTGCGGGATTCCCTGGCGCCATTTGACACGGTGGTGGCAGAACAGGTGGCCTATCACGATGTGGCAGAGGAGATCCTTACGGAAAGCCACCCCCATCTTCCCACCATCTGGATGCGGACGGACCCCCGTCTGCTGGAGGCGGCCCGCAGGGGCTTGGCTTCACAGCCGTTTCCAGGGAGGAAGGTGGTGTTTGGCCGCTGCATTACAGGGGAGGCCTTTATTGCAGGGCCGGAGCGCCTGGCCCTGCAGCGGGCCTTTGATCCGGATATTGTGGACATGGAGACCGCTGCCGTGGCCCATGTGTGCCTGGTGAACCAGGTGCCTTTCCTCTCTGTGCGCACTATCAGTGACGGGGCGGACGGGGAAGGCGCAGGGGACTTTGAGGAAAACTGTTCCCCTGCCGCGGAGGTCTGCTGCCAGGCTGTGTGTTGTGTGCTGGACCAGCTGAACAGGGAAAGCGAAAAATGAGAAAATCCCCGAGCGAGAGGCTCGGGGATTTTTTACCGCTTCCGGGCGTTGGTGAAGCTGACGCTCAAATCCGGGGAAACCGTGATGCCCCGGGTGTTGGGACTGGTGCCATAATGGGTTTGGTCTCGGAAAAGGGGGTAGAACACATATTGCTCCTGAAGCAGCTGTTCCGCCGCCTGGTAGGAGGCCAGATCAAAGGTCAGGGAGCGCAGGGCGCTGTCATACTCCTCGTTTTGCAGCAGGGTGGGGGAGGCGGTGCTTTCAAAGGACTTCAACACGTCATAGGGGGTGGTGCCCCCAGCCCGCAGGGTGTACAGCGCCGCTTCGTAATTTCCTGAGGCAATGCGCGCCTGAAATTGGCTGGCAGAGAGGGGTTCCAGGTTAAAGGCGTTGCCTAAAGCGCTGTTCCAGGCCACCAGCATCCCGTTGACCACATTGATGGATTCCTCGTCGTTCAGGCAGATGACGGTGATGCTGGGCATCTCGTCCAGCTCTAGGCTGCGCAGCAGAGAGGGAAGCTCTTGGGTGGCTTCCAGATCCTGGGGGGTGTAGGCCTGGGTGCCCTGGCTGTAATAGGGCTCGCCGTCCCACAGCACGCAGTCCGCCATAATGCCCTGGGCCTCCACTGCGCCTTCCCGGCGGGAGAGCAGGTCCGCCCGGTCCAGGGTCTTGAAGAACAGGGAACGGAGCTGGGTGTTTTCCAGCTTGTCCGACTGGGGGTTCAGCAGCAGGCCGGTTACGGCGTCGTCCACGGCCAGAACACCGCAGCCTGCTTCCTCTGCCGCCTGAGCCTGCACGGCTGTTAAGGCAGCAATGTCCACTTCCCCGCTGGAGAGGGCTGCCACGGGGTCCGTGTCATAGGCTTCGTCATAATCAATGAGGTAGGTGACGCTGGCGGCGGCCGCCTTTCTCTCTCCCCGGTAGGTCTCAGAACGGGTCACAGTGATCGAACGCTCTCCACTGTCCGTCTGCCAGGCGTAGGCACTGGCAAAGGTGAAGGGGCCATTGGTGATGAGATACTCTGAGGAGAGGCCGTAATGCCCTTGGCAGGACTGGAAATAGTCCTGGTTGCAGGGCATGTAATGGGCTCCTGCCGTGAGGGAGGGGAAGTCTGGGTTGCTCTTTTCCAGGCGGATGACCAGCGTGTGGTCGTCCTCGGCCACCACCCCTAAGGCAGAGGCGTCCACCTCTCCGGCGGCGTAGGCCCTGGCGTTGACAATGGCCAACATATCCTCGGCCATTGCGCCTGTGGAGGAGGAGAGAGCCCGTGTAATGCCGAACACGAAGTCCTGGGCAGTCAGGGGGGTGCCGTCGCTCCACTGGGCCCGGGGCCGCAGGTGAAAGGTGAACTCTGTGGCGTCCTCGTTGGATTCCCAACGGCGGGCCACCCCCGGCACAGTTTCCCCCTTTTCGTCAATGCGGCACAACCCCTCAAAGAGGGAGTCCAACACCATGCCGGAAGCCTCGCCTGTGGCGGTCTGTGGATCGAGAGAGAATATGTTCTGCGGCAAAAGGGCAGTGAAGCTCTGCCCCTCCTTATACCCCCCGCAGCCCGCGCACAGGCACAGCAGAAACACGCAGAGCAGCGCGGAAACAATTCGTTTTCCCATGACCATTCCCCATTTCCAGACGTGATAAAATTTAGTATACACAGCAAACAAGCTGCTATTGTTCTTAGAGAGAAAAAAGCCTTTGCGGTCCAAAGTTTTCCTTCCGGCCATTTGACGGGAAAACGGGCGGAGAAGGGCTTGGGACTGGATTTTTCCCCTTGCATGGGCTATACTGTTTCCAGCGCAGCAAAGGAGGAAACACAATGAGCAGTTTGGGAAACAGTTTATACAGCGCCAGGAAAAGCAGGGGCCTCACCCAGGAGGAGGTGGCGGAGAAGCTGGGGGTCAGCCGCCAGACTATCTCCGAGTGGGAGCTGGACGAAACCCTGCCGGATATCCGCCAAGCCAAAAGCCTGGCCCAGCTTTACCACACCACCTTGGATGATTTGATCCAATACGATGCCCAGGTGGAGGAAATCCAGCGTGTCATCCGGCACACCAGCGAGGAGACCCAGCAAAAGGTGGACTGGAGCAAGCTGTGGGGCGAAATGTACCCCATCCTCACCACCTATCCCCAGCAGGTGGATATTCCCCGCTACACAGCGCCCCTGGCGGCGCTGCTCCAGGATTTGGAATCCACCTACCACTACACGCCTTTGGACGCCTTTTTGGTGCTCAAGGACATTCTGGGCAAGATGTGGACCGGCCAGGGGAAAGACGCCTGAAAGAAATCTTACGAATTTCCTATACTTTTTCTTATTCTCTTGCGTTTTTTGTGGAATCCGCTATTCTATAAGGGGGAGAATCTGCGGAAAAAAGGAGGAGATTCTATGAAAAAGAAAGTGGCGGCGACCATGGCGGTGGCCTTTGTCACGGTGTTTTTGCTTGGGAGCGTGGTGCTGCTCCAGCTGCGGATGGGGGATAGGCAAGAGGCGTTAGCGTTTCAAATCACCAATAACTTCTCTGCTGTCCACAGCTCTATCAGCGAGAATGTGCCCCAGGAGCAAAAGCCTCAAAACGTTTTAGACTCGTACACCCAGAGGGCAATAGGCGCCCTGGAAGAAGAACTGGCGTTGTACAACCATTTCCATCGCCGCTCTCAAGGGAACCAGGTGTGGAATGATTTGTTGTATTATGTGGACCGTATGGCTACAAAAACACTGCCGGAGCAAAACGCTTCCGAGGAAAGCCGCCAAAAGGCCGAGGAATGCTTGGCTATGCTGGAGCCTTATGTGCGGGCGCTGCTCTACACAGAGGATGGCAAGCAGTATCCCAGCACGGCGGAGGGGCTGCAGGAGGGCCTGAAGGCGGCTTGCCAGATGATGGACACCCCAGAGTATGAGCAGCTGTATTTTGACATGATTGATATTCTCCACGAAGGTTGAGAGGCATGTAAAAAACCAGCCCGCGCTGGCCTGTTTTCAAGGCAACGCGGGCTGGCTGTTTATTTGTGGGGATAGAGCTTACAGGATAATGCTTTCGCCGGTCATCTCAGCGGGCTGCTCCAGGCCCAGAATCTTCAGCATGGTGGGGGCGATGTCCGCCAGGCGGCCGCCTTCCCGCAGCTGGCAGGGATGGTTAATCACGCAGAAGGGCACGGGGTTGGTGGTGTGGGCGGTAAAGGGGGTGCCGTCCTCGTCCACCATCTTGTCGGCGTTGCCGTGGTCGGCGGTGAGCAGCACGCAGCCGCCCATTTCCTTCACAGCCTCCACCACGCGGCCCACGCAGGTGTCCACAGCCTCCACGGCCTTCACAGCGGCCTCGAACACGCCGGTGTGGCCCACCATGTCGCAGTTGGCGTAGTTGAGGATGAGGGCGTCGTACTTGCCGGATTTCACGGCCTCCACCATCTTGTCGGTGACCTCATAGGCGCTCATCTCGGGCTGCAGGTCGTAGGTAGCCACAGCGGGGGACTTGACCAGAATGCGGTCCTCGCCGGGGTACTGCTTCTCCACGCCGCCGTTGAAGAAGAAGGTGACATGTGCGTACTTCTCCGTCTCGGCGATGCGCAGCTGGGTCAGGCCCTTGTTGGAGATGTACTCGCCAAAAGTGTTCACCAGGCTCTCGGGCTTGTAGGCCACCTCCACGTTGGGCATGGTGGCGTCGTACTGGGTCATGCACACATAGCAGAGGGGGAAGAAGCCCTTCTTCCGCTCAAAGCCGGTGAAATCCGGGTCCACCAGGGTGCGGGTGATTTCCCGGGCCCGGTCGGGGCGGAAGTTGTAGAAGATCACGCTGTCGCCCTCGGAAATGGGCTCGGCGCCCTTGACAACCGTGGGCACCACAAACTCGTCGGTGACTTCCTTGTCATAGGAGTTCTGCATGGCGCACAGGGGGCACTCGGCCTGCTCGCCTTCGCCGTAGACCATGGCGGCATAGGCCTTCTCCACACGCTCCCAGCGGTTGTCCCGGTCCATGGCGTAGTAGCGGCCCATGACGGTGGCAATCTTGCCCACGCCGATCTCCTCCAGCTTGTCCATCAATTCCTTGACGTAGTCCTTGCCGCTGGAGGGGGGCACGTCGCGGCCGTCCATAAAGCAGTGGACAAACACTTTCTCCACGCCCACACGCTTGGCCATTTCCAGCAGAGCGTACAGGTGGGTGTTGTGGCTGTGCACGCCGCCGTCGGACAGCAGGCCCATAAAGTGCAGCGCCTTGCCGTTGTTCTTGGCGTTGTTCATGGCCTTCAGCAGGGCCTCGTTCTTATCCATGTCGCCGTCCTGGGCGGACTTGGTGATGCGGGTCAGCTCCTGGTAGACAATGCGGCCCGCGCCGATGTTGGTGTGGCCCACTTCGCTGTTGCCCATCTGGCCGTCGGGCAGGCCCACGTCCATGCCGGAGGCGCCAATCTGGGTGTGGGGGTTCTCAGCAAAGATTTTGTCCATGTTGGGATGCTTTGCCGCGGCAATGGCGTTGCCCTCGGTGGGGGCGATGCCAAAGCCATCGAGAATCATCAAAACAAGAGGTTTTTTCATAGTAAAGACACATCCTTTCCCAGGCTTCCCAAGCGGGAAGCCTGATAAAGGTCGCACCTTGCGGTGCGCCTATTTCCCTTCTTTCTTGAAAGAAAGAAGCAAAGAACTTTTATTTCGCGCACGCCGCTTTAGGGCGGCGAAACGGGGTGAAAAACGCCAGCTTGCAGCCCGCGTTGGCAGCTTTCGGAGATGGGGAGATTTCTTAGGCGGCGGGGTCAGCCGTTTATGCGTGCCCACGACCTGAAAGAGGAAAAATCACCCCTCCTGGCTGGGCTTGCCGCCGTAATCCAGGACGATTTTCTTGCAGTCCCTGCAAAGCCAGCCGGGGAAGGAGCAGGAGCTGAACAGCTTGTTGTCCAGCAGGACTTCCCCCTCCTTGGGCATCAAGGTCAGGGGATGGGGCTTTTTCACCCAGGCGGCCCGCTGGTTGGTCTGCACAAAGCCGGGCTCCATTTCCTTTCCGCAAACAGGGCAGTTCATAGGGCTCAGCCTTCCGTGGCAGCCTTGACGATGGTGGCGAAGTCGTTGGGCTTCAGGGAGGCGCCGCCGATCAGGCCGCCGTCCACGTCGGGCTGGGCCAGCAGCTCGGCAGCGTTGCCAGCATTCATGGAGCCGCCGTACTGGATGGTGATGCCGTCGGCAGCGGCCTGGCTGTACACAGCGCCGATGACCTCACGGATGGTGTGGCACACCTCGTTGGCCTGCTGGGCCGTGGCGGTCTTGCCGGTGCCGATGGCCCACACAGGCTCGTAAGCGATAATAACGCGCTTCAGCTCCTCCTCAGAGACGCCGCCCAAGGCGATCTTGGTCTGCATGGCCACCAGCTCGCTGGTGATACCCTGCTCCCGCTGCTCCAGGGTCTCGCCCACGCAGAGGATCACGGTCAGGCCGGCGTCCAGAGCAGCCCGAACACGCTTCTGCACGGTCACGTCGGTCTCGCCAAAGTACTGGCGGCGCTCGCTGTGGCCGATAATGACGATATTCACACCCATGGAGCTGAGCATCTCCGCGCTGATCTCACCGGTGTAGGCGCCGCTCTTCTCCCAGTGGCAGTTCTCCGCGCCAATCTGGATGTTGGTGCCGGCAGCGGCCTCCTGGGCGGAAGC
Source organism: Acutalibacter sp. LFL-21 (assembly GCF_025630755.1). Taxonomy (NCBI): domain Bacteria; kingdom Bacillati; phylum Bacillota; class Clostridia; order Eubacteriales; family Acutalibacteraceae; genus Acutalibacter; species Acutalibacter sp. LFL-21. Next base: position 219,473 of record NZ_JAOTNT010000002.1, read on the forward strand.
CAGGTCCACAAAGGGGGTGCAGGCCACCACGTCGCAGCCGGCGTCCTTCACCAGGGGGGCGATGGCGGAAATCAGCTCCTTGGCCTCCGCGGGGGTCTTGTTCATTTTCCAGTTGCCGGCGATAACCGCCTTGCGCAGTGCTTTATTCATGAGGGTTCTCTCCTTTATATAGTATGGGTAAATGGTTTATCAAAAATGCGGCGGCTTGGGGCCGCCGCATTCTGAGCGTAGGGATTTATTTGTCGGCAATGCAGGCAATGCCGGGCAGAACCTTGCCCTCCAGGTACTCCAGGGAGGCGCCGCCGCCGGTGGAGATGTGGGTGATCTTGTCGGCGTAGCCCAGCTGCATCACAGCCGCAGCGGAGTCGCCGCCGCCGATGATGGTGGTGGCGTCGGTCTCAGCCAGGGCCTTGGCCACAGCGCGGGTGCCCTCAGCCAGCACGGGGTTCTCAAACACGCCCATGGGGCCGTTCCAGACCACGGTCTTGGCGGACTTCACAGCCTCGCCAAACAGCTCGCGGGTCTTGGGGCCGATGTCCAGGCCCATCTTGTCCGCGGGGATCTTGTCGGAGTCCACAACCTCAGTGGCGATCTCGGCGTCGATGGGGTCGGGGAACGCGGGAGCGATGACGGTGTCCACAGGCAGAAGCAGCTTGACGCCCTTCTCCTCAGCCTTCTTCAGCATGTTCTGGCAGTACTCGATCTTCTCCTCGTCCACCAGAGAGGTGCCAACCTCTTTGCCCTGGGCCTTCAGGAAGGTGTAAGCCATGCCGCCGCCGATGATCAGGGTGTCCACCTTGGTCAGCAGGTTCTCGATGACGCTCAGCTTGTCAGCCACCTTGGCGCCGCCCAGAATGGCCACGAAGGGACGCACGGGGTTCTCCACGGCGTTGCCCAGGAACTCGATCTCCTTGCTCATCAGATAGCCCACAGCGGTGTCCTTGATGTGGTCGGTGACACCAGCAGTGGAGCAGTGGGCGCGGTGGGCAGAGCCGAAAGCGTCGTTGACATACACGTCAGCCAGGCTGGCCAGCTCGCTGGAGAAGGGCTCCAGGTTCTTGGTCTCCTCCTTGCGGAAGCGGGTGTTCTGCAGCACCACAACGTCGCCGTCCTTCATCGCGGCCACGGCGGCCTTGGCGTTGTCGCCCACCACGGTGTCGTCGTCGGCAAAGACCACGGGCTGCCCCAGCAGTTCAGAGAGGCGGACAGCGCAGGGGGCCAGGCTGAACTTGGCCTCAGGGCCGTTCTTCGGCTTGCCCAGATGGCTGCACAGGATCACCTTGCCGCCGTCGGCCACCAGCTTCTTAATGGTGGGCAGGGCCGCCACAATGCGGTTGTCATTGGTGATGACGCCGTCCTTCATGGGGACGTTGAAGTCAACACGGACCAGCACGCGCTTGCCTTTTACGTCGATGTCGTCGATTGTCTTTTTGCTGAGAAAGCTCATGTTCAGTGCACTCCTTTAAACGAAATGGTGGATTGTGAAAGTTTGCACAAATTACCATCTATCATTGTATAACAGAAACGTCCCCTTTTCAAGTCAAAAAGCGGTGAAATCCGCAAATTTCTTTCCAGGGCGCAAAAACCCCGTCCCCGTTGGGCTTCCGGGGGCGGGGCCGCGCAGGGAAGAGGGCTTTATTCTGGGGCTTTCATGCTCTCTACCATGCTGATGTTTTTCAGTTTCCGGTGCATTACCAGGTTGACGAAAACGCTGAACAGGATGGTCAGCAGCGCTGACCAAACGTAGCTCAGCCAGTAAACGGTGCGCCCGAACATCACCATGTCCACTTCTGCGGTGCGGATGACAAACTGATGCAGCGCCATGCCCAGCACCAGGCCCACCGCCGTTCCGATAAGCGTCAGCAGGATGGTCTCCCGGTAGATATAGGCGGAGACCTCCCCGTCGTAAAAGCCCAGCACCTTGATGGTGGCGATTTCCTTTTCCCGCTCTGTGATATTGATGTTGGTCAGGTTGTAAAGCACCACAAAGGCCAGCAGCCCGGCGCACACAATGAGCACCACAATGATGGAGTTGATGCTCTGGATGCTGCTGCCAAAGCTTTCAGACAACGTATTGGTAAATTGGGCGCTCACCACGTCCCGGCATTGGAGCAGCTCTGTGCTCAGCTGGGATTCCTCCTCCGGGGTGATATCTTCTGGCAGCTTGCACAGCAGGGAGTTGGCCTCCCAGTCCTTGCCAAAGGCAGCCTCATAGGTCTTGGGGGAAAGATAGATATAGTGGTATATATAATTTTCGCAGATGTCCGTAATGGTCAGCTGGGCTTGGTTGCCATCCCCATCCTCCAGGGTGATGGTGTCGCCCACCTTCCAGCCCTGGCGCTCGCACAGCTTCTCCGTCACCACCACTGCGTCCTCGTCAAAGGTGACGGGCTGGCCGTTGGTGCGGTGGCGGAACAGGAAGTAGTCCCCCATGGCCGCCGCATCCTCTGGCACAAAGACCACAAGGCTGTCAGAGGGCCTGCCTTCTTCGGACACCACATCCGCCTGCACCTGCATGGCGGCCAGATGGTCTGTAATGCGGGAGGTATCCTCCAGAATGGATTTTAGATCCCGGCCCTCCAGGGCGCTGGGGTCCCGCAGGCCCAGGGTCAGCTGGTATTGGTTCAGTTCATCGTACTGCAAGGCCACAATGTCCGAGACAGAGTCCCGCACGCCGAATCCCGTCACCAGCAGGGCCGTGCACCCGGCAATGCCCACCACCGTCATAAAGAAGCGCTTCTTGTAGCGGAAGAGGTTCCGGGCGGTGACCTTGTGAGTGAACTTCAGCCGGCTCCAGAGCGGGGTCACCCGCTCCAGCAGGATGCGCTTGCCAGCTTTGGGGGCCTTGGGCAGCATGAGGGAGGCGGGCACCTCCCGCAGCTCGGCCCAGCAGGCCCACAGGGTCACCAGCAGGGTGCAGGCAATCATGGAGAGGGCAGAGGCCAGCCCGAAGGGCAGGTTAAAGGGCGTTAAGGCCTGGGGAATGTCGTACATGATATTGTAGGCGTTGATGATAATGTAGGGGAACAGCCAACTGCCCACTGCCAGCCCAATCACGCTGCCTGCCACGCTGGCTATAGCTGCGTAGAGCAGGTACTTCCAGGCGATTTTGGCGGTGGAATAACCCAGGGCCTTCATGGTGCCAATCTGCTGGCGCTCCTCCTCCACCATGCGGGTCATGGTGGTCAGGGCCACCAAGGCGGCCACAAGGAAGAAGAACAGGGGGAACACGGTGGCAATAGCCGCGATTTTGTCGGCGTTGGAGTCGTAGCTGGAGTAGCTGGTGTTGTCGGCCCGGGTGTACAGGTACCACTGTCCCTCTTCAATGTCCCGGATCTGGCTCTCCGCGTCAGCCAGCTCCTCCTCGGCGTCGGCGAACTGCTGCTGGGCCTCCTCGTAGCCTTCGTTGTAGTCGGTCCAGCCGTCCTGGATCTCTTGTCGTCCCTCCTCCAGCTGGACCAGGCCGTCGTCATACTGGGCCTGGGCGTCGTTCAGCTGGGCCTCAGCGCTGGCAAATTCCGACTGGGCCGTTTGAATCCCCTGCTGCAGCTGGGCAGAGCTTTGATCCAACTGGGCTTTGGTGCTGTTCAGGGTGGCTTGCTGGCTCTCCAGGGACTGGCGCTGGGTGTCAAGCTCAGACTGGCTGGCGTCCAGCTCCGCCTTGGCGGCCTGGTATTGGCTCAGGCCCTCCTCATACTGGGCTAGGCCGGCCTCATATTGGGCATTGCTCTCCTCCCAGACGGCCAGGGCGGCGGTAGTGTCCGTGCCTTGGGCGGCCAAGGCGTTAAGCCCTTCTTTCAGGGCGGCGAACTGCTGCCCCAGCTCGGGAGAGGCCGCCTCCAGCTGGGCGATGAGGGCAAGCGCCCCGGCATCGCTGGTGTCAGACACCGGCAGGCCCGCTGCGGCCGCCGCCTGGAACAGCGCCTCTTTGCCCTGGGTCAGGCTGTCCAGCTGGGATTTTGTGGTGTCCAACTGAGCCTTAGAGGCGTCCAGCTGGGCTTTGGCCTCGCTCAGGGTCTGCTCGGTTTGGGAGAGCTGGGCATAGCCCTGGTCCAGCTGGGCCTGGGCGGAATCCAACTGAGCCTTGCCCGCATCCAGCTGGGCTTGGCCGCTCTGCACCTGGGCATAGCCGTTGTTGATCTGCTGCTGTGCCGCGGCGGTTTGGCTGTTAAAGCTCTCCTTCTGCTGGTTCAGCTCGGCCCAGCCGCTGTCAATCTCCGCCTTGGCATCCTCCAGCTGCTGCTGGCTGTCGGCCAGCTCGGCCTCGCCGTCCTCCAGTTTCTTTTTGGCGTCGGCCAGCTCCGCTTCCGCGTCGGCCTTTTCCTGTTCATACTCGGCGCGGGCGTCGTCCAGCTCGGCTTGGGCGTCCCCCACCAGCTGTTCATACCGGGCCTGGGACCGCTCTTCGCCGATGGGTTCAAGCTGGTCCATCACCGCCTGTACCGTGTCTTCATACTCCTGGGAGAAGGAGTCCATCCCGGTGGTGTTTTCCACAGTCAGATAGAAGGCGGTGTAATAGTCCATGTCAAAGGTGGCCGACACTGTGTAGGCGATCAGGTCCAGGGTGCCGCTGCCGGCGGTGGTGCTCTCCGATTCCATGGAGAGATAGGCGGCGCTTCTCACAGTGCCCACCACTGTAAACTCGTCCGGAAGCCCCTCTGCAGCCTCGCCGTCCGGGTCCTGCCGCAGGGTCTGGCCAATCCACTCTGTGTCCCCGGAAAAGGACTTGGTCAGAACAATGACGCACTCTCCCGCCTCCTCCGGCATGCGGCCCTCGATCAGAGTCAATTGGTTCAGATAGCCTTCCGAATCCGCCGAAGTGTCCTCCGGCAGGCTGTGCATCCGGGTGGTGTAGCTGGCGCTGTCCTCCTGGCTGGTGACCAGCACCAGGTCCGTGTCATAGGCGGGCATCACGGCCTCCACGCCGTCAACGGCTTTCACGGTTGCCAGGTCGTCTTCTGTCAGGCCCAGGGTGGAAATAATGCGGGCGTCGTACATCCTGGTCTGGTCATAATAGTGGTCTGCGGAGTGGCGCATGTCCACTGGGGAGGACAAAAGCCCCGCCAGAAAGCCCACCCCCAGGGCTACAATGGCCAGGATGGCCACAAAGCGGGAAAGGGAGCTTTTGATGGTGCGGAAGATAGATTTTCCATAGGTTTTATTCACGGCGCTCACCACTCGATCTCTTCCACCGGGGTGGGATGCTGGTTCACTTCATTGGAGATGGCCTTGCCGCTTTTGATGCGGATAACCCGGTCCGCCATGGCGGTCAGGGCGCTGTTGTGGGTAATGACAATCACCGTGCGGCCCGTTTTGCGGCAGGTGTCCTGCAAAAGCTGCAGCACGGCCTTGCCCGTGTTGTAGTCCAGGGCGCCGGTGGGCTCGTCGCACAGCAGGATCTTGGGGTTTTTGGCCAAAGCCCGGGCAATGGCCACCCGCTGTTGCTCGCCGCCGGAAAGCTGTGCCGGAAAGTTTTTCAGCCGTTCTCCCAGCCCCACTTCAACCAAGGTGTCCCGGGCGTCTAAGGGGTCCTTACAGATTTCGCTGGCAAGCTCCACATTTTCCAGGGCGGTCAGGTTTTGCACCAGATTGTAGAACTGGAACACAAAGCCCACGTCATACCGGCGGTAGGTGGTCAGCTGTTTCTGGTTGTACTCGCTGATCTTGTTCCCGTCCAGCAGGATTTCCCCTTCATCGCAGGTGTCCATCCCCCCCAGCATGTTCAGCACGGTGGTCTTTCCTGCGCCAGAGGGCCCCACAATCACGCAGAATTCCCCCTCGTCCACATAGAAGCTGATATGGTCCGCCGCGGCGATGCGGTTTTCCCCCATGGTGTAAAACTTACACACGTCATGGAATTCAATAAAATGCGTCATAGGCATCCCATTCCTCTCAAAGCGTATTGAAGACAAGGCGTTTTGCTACTTAGTATAAAGGCCCAGTGTGAAAGAGCTTCTAACGATTTGTGAACAATTTGTTGTCTATCACAAAAATTCAGAATCCGGGTGGGCGGCCTTGGCTGCGGCCCAGTCAAAGTTTCGCAGCTCTCCCGAGCAGGAAAGCTCTGGAAAATCCCACTGGCGCAGCACCTCAAAGGCGCCAATGGCCACGGAGTTTGCCAAGTTCAGGCTGCGGAAGCCCCCCAGCATGGGAATGCGCACGCACTGCTCCGGGTGTTGGAACAGAAGCTTCTCCGGCAGCCCGGCGGATTCCTTTCCGAACAGCAGGTAGCACCCGTCGGGATAGGCCACATCCGTGTGCCGGTGCTGGGCTTTGGTGGAGAAAAAGTAGAAGTCCCCTTGGTTTTTTTCAAAAAATTCGGACAGGCTATCGTATGTGAAAAGCGTCAGATAGGGCCAGTAGTCCAGGCCGGCGTGGCGGAGGCGCTTGTCCTCCAGCCGGAAGCCCATGGGCCCCACCAGGTGCAGGGCCGCGCCGGTGACGGCGCAGGTGCGGGCGATGTTCCCCGTGTTCTGGGGGATCTCCGGCTCGACTAAAACGATGTTCAGGCTTGGCAATGCAGATTCAACTCCCTTTCTTTGGGTGGCTTTTCAGAGAATAAACAAGGAGGGTGCAGGGCATGCTGGGAATGACGGCAGCATGGAAGCTGGTCAAATGCATATTCACAGTTTGGAGGTTCAAGCAAATGGTCAAACACACGATGAACGTGGCAAAGGGGATCGGCATGGGGGTGCTGGCAGGGGTGGCTGTGGCCGCAGTCAGCAGCAAAGTGATGAACGGCGGGCACAAAAAGGCCAGCCACATGCGCAAGAGCGCGGGTAAGGCCATGCACTCCATGGGCGCTCTCATCGGCGACGTGGAAAAAATGCTCCGCTGACCGCCTGCGGCGGGGCAAGACGCGCAGGCGGCCTCCAGCCGCCGGGCCCCAGGAAGGTCCCAAGCTGTGCGGCCCGCGCCCACGCCTTGAGGAAGCATCTCCCCAGAGGCGGCGGGGCAAGACGCGCAGGCGGCCTCCAGCCGCCGGGTCCCAGGAAGGTCCCAAGCCGTGCGGCCCGCGCCCACGCCTTGAGGAAGCATCTCCCCAGAGGCGGCGCTCCCATTCTTTTTAAAGCACGCCGGGCAGGCTCCACAGGGCAGGCCCGGCGATTTCTTTTCTACTTACAGTATACCACGGACGAGGGCAAAAGAAAACAGACAGGTGTCGGCCTGCCTGTTGGTTATTTGAAAATGAACGGTCCCCTCGTCCGGAGGGGGCCCATCCGGGCGAGGACGGTCACAGGTCGCACAAGCAGCCCCGCGCCCCCCGGGGCCCGATGACCTGGATGGCGCAGCCCGGCGCCTTGCTCGCTTTATATCCGGTGGCAGGGCACTTGATGGCCAGCCCCGGCCCGCCCTTCTGGTCATAACAGTAGGAGAGCCGGTTGCAGCATCCCTGTGAGGCCCGGAACCACTTGCAGGCGCCGGTGCCGGTGCAGTGGCGCACCGAGTCCTCCCGGTCGATATACTCCTGGGCAATGGCGCCCCCGGCGTGATATTCCCCGTTGCTGATGAGGATGTGGGCAAAGCTCATGTCCCCGAACAGAGGGCTGTACCCGCTGGCCGTGCCGTGGTGGGGCGCCTTTAAGATGTAATACCCGTCGTACAGTTGGTCCATCAGCTCCAGCAGGGTCTCCGGAGAGGCGTCGCCGGTCATGAGAAGGTCCTGCTCGCTGGGGCCGCCCTTGCGCCTGTTGTGGAACACCACAGAGGCCCTGTTGATCGAGCTGGTGTAGGCCCCGGCGTTCAGGGGGTCCTGAAGCAGCTCCCGCACGTCGTGGGCTTGATGGCAAAGGGCCAGTTCCTCCCGCAGGGAATCCAGCTCCTCCAGCACCGCTCTCAGGTGCTCCAGATAGGCCCGGCGTTTTTCCGGCAGGGCCCTGCCGGAGAGGGAGAAGGCCTCCCCGCACTTTTGGTACAGGGTCAGGAACTGCTCTTTCAGTTCTAAAAACCGCTGCACCCGTTCCGGCAGGAAAGGGGAGGAAAACAGCACGTTCATCTGTTCCAAGGCGGCTTCCAACTGGGGAGGGAAGGAATAGTCTTGGGTGCGGGGCCACAGCACCTCGTAGTCCACCCCGTCAAAGTGGAGCACATCCCCAGCCCCCAGGGTGAACACCCGGTCCATCCCCAGCTTGTCCTCCAGCGCCTGAAAAGCCTTTACGCACCAGGTGTTCACCTGGAAGGCGTCGCTCTGGGGCTGGGCGAATAAATAGGCGAACAGGGCAAACTCCAACAGCTGGGGCACGCCCCGGCTGTCCACCGGGGAGCGGGGCAGGAACACCCGGGTGAAGTACCCCTCCCGGCTGTCCAGCAGCTTTTGAAACCCCGAGAGGTGATCCCGGTGGTAATGGGTCAGCAGGAACCACCGCTCCATGGATCTTTCATACCGGCTGGCCAGGGTCTCCACCCAGGCGTCCAGGGGCACGTCCCCCTCCCGCAGCTTTTGGCTGACGCTGCCGCAGTCCACCATAAGGACGCTGCCGTCCCGCCCCAGCAGGGAGACGCACTCCCCATATTCCATGTTCCAAAGCTCCAACCGCTCCACAAGCCAGCCTCCTTTCTCTGTGCGGGCTTTAGTTCAGGCCGTCCAAGCCGGGCAAGTCCCCGCCGCTGGCCGCGGCCCCCTCTTCCAGGCCCTCTGGGCCCTTCTTTTGATAGAGGATGCCGTTGAAATACTTGCCATCTTTCCACTCGCCGTCAAAGATGATGGCGCCGGTGGGGTCGAACTCTGTGCCGTGGCCCTCCCGCTTGCCATCCTTCCAGCCGCCGTAATAGAGCAGGTTGCCTTCCCGGTCGAAAGCAGAGCCCACCCCTGTGGGCTGGCCGTCCCGCCATTTGCCCACAAAGACCGTGCCGTCGCCGCAGCTGTAGGAGACCCCGGCCCCCTGCTTTTGGCCTTCCTCAATGCGGCCGCCGTAGCGCAGGTTGCCCTCCTTGTCAAAGAGGGAGACAAACGCCTCTGGCGTCCCCTGTTTCCACTGGGAGATGTGCAGGGCGTGGTCGCTGTCCCGGAAGGAGACCCCCAACCCCTCCTTGAGCCCCTCTTTCCAGGAGCCCGCGTAGCAGGGATTGCCGTCCTTGTAATAGGAGACGCCAAAGCCCTCCCGCTTGCCGTCCCGGAACTCCCCCTCATAGGTGGTCAGCCCGTTGGGCTGCTGGCTGCGGCCCCGGCCCCAGGGCTTGCCTTCCCGCAGCTCTCCCTGATAGACCGGGCCGCCGTTCTGTCCCTCTTTCAGGACTCCTGCTGCCTGGCGGGCCGCCTGCAAAATGGCCCGGCTCTCCGGGTCCTCCGGCTCCCGGACGGGGGAGAGGGGCGCTTCCTCCTGGTGGGAGACCTGCTGGGCCTCTTCCAGAACAGCGGGGCCCTCCTGGACCTTCCCGTCCACCACCCGCTGGAAGGCGGGCTCTTCCGCCGCCACCGGGGCGGGGCTCTCCTCCTGTGCCTTTTTGAGCTGTTCTTCCCGGTCCTCCGGGACCTCTTTTTCCTGCGCCCCCTCCGTGGAGGTGTCCTCCGCAGAAGGATTCCCCTCCACGACCGGCGGGGCGGCTTCTTCCTTGGCGGCGGGCTCCGCCTCTGCGGATTCCTCTTCCTCCTGGGCAGGAGCCGGCTGGGGCTCCTCAACGTCCTCTCCAGCCTCAGTGGGAGTCTCCTCCATAGGAGCTGCTTTCCCGGCGGCCGGTTCTTCCACATGGGCGTATTCCTCCAGAGAGGAGAAGGTCACCCGGGGCCCCTTCTCCTCTTCCTCTCCGGCGATGGCGCCCTCCTTCACCTCCCAGGCGGGCAGCAGCACCAGGGTGCCGTCCTTCAGGTCCTCCAAAGCCTTCCTGCGGGCCTGGGCCTCCTGCTGGGGGCAGTAGCAGAACATTCCTTCCTTGGTGGAGACCAGCAGCTGGGGCTCCCCAAAGCGGGCGTTTATCAGGCTTTGCCGGGCAGTCCCCTCCCCATAGGGCACCGGGTGCAGCATGGTGGAGCGGTACCGTTTATTTTGGGCGTCCCAGTCAAAGCGCTCCACCAGGTCGTCAGAGTCCACGGGCTTGAACATCACCCGGGGGTTCTGGGCGTCCCATGGCTCATAGTATTCCGATTTCACCCACAGAAGGGATTTGTCAAAGAACATGCGGCTTACAATGGCGCCGCGAAAATCCCGGGTTACCAGCAGGTAGCCGCCTCGCTGCTGGAAGGACTCCTCCAGGGCCAAGCTCCCCGCGGACTTCTTCCAATAAAAGCCGTGGCGGGAGAGCTTCCCCCGCAGCTTTCCGTTAAAGCCCCGGACCACTTCGTTTTTCCCCACCCGCAGGGCACGGCGCCCCCCGGTGAAGAATTTCTCCCGGGCCTGGGCCAGCTCTCCCCGCAGCAGCTCCCGGCTGTCCCGCATTGTAAAGCAGACGCCGTACACGTTTCGCGCCAGAAGGCTCAAGCTCATGGCGTTGGCTGTTACTGTGCTTTCCATACCCACGCTCCCATTTTCAAAGCAATGTTTTCCCCATTATACCATAGTTTTCCCCCCGGGGGTATCCCTTTCCCAGGAAAAGGAAAAAATCCGCAAAGGTTTTCCTTTATCCTCCCTTTTGTGCTATACTGTATACTGTAGGACGATACGGAAAAACAGCGCAAGCGTTTGGAAAGGATGTGCCGCTCCATGAATTGGCAAACGATTTGGAATAGCTTTTTGCATGGCTTGGCGGGCTTTGCCGGGGACTTGGCCCTGGCGGCCCTGATCTTCTTTGGAGGATGGTTTTTGGCCCGTCTGGCGGCCCGGCTTACGAAAAAAGCCATTACCAAGGGCAAGGTGGACGCCCTGGCCGCCAGCTTTATCGGTTCCCTGGTGAAAGCGGTGGTTCTGGCGGTGGCCGGTGTCAGCGCCGTGGCCCAGCTGGGGGTGAACATCACCTCTCTGGTGGCGGCCCTGGGCGCTGCGGGCCTGACCGCCAGCTTCGCCCTGCAGGGCAGCCTGTCCAACCTGGTCAGCGGTATCCAGATCATCTTCACCAAACCCTTCAACATGGGAGATTACCTCTCCTTCGGCGCCTATGAGGGCACGGTGAAAAAGATCGAGATTCTGTCCACCACCTTGTCCACCTTTGACAATAAAGAGGTGGTCATTCCCAATTCTATGATCACCAGCGACGTGGTGGTCAACTTCACCCGCAGCGGGACCCGGCGGCTGGATCTGAGCTACGGGGTTTCCTACCAGGCGGACCTGAAGCGGGCCAAGGAGCTTCTGCGGGGGTTGATGGAAGAGGACGAACGGGTCTTTCAGGAGCCGGCCCCCCTCATTGCCGTGGGGGAGCTGAAGGACAGCTCTGTCACCCTGGTGTGCAAAGTCTGGTGCAAAGAAGAGGATTACTGGCCGGTCTATTATAAGATGCAAGAGGCTGTGAAAGAAGCTTTCGACCGGGAGGGCATTTCCATCCCCTACCCTCAGATGGACGTGCACTTGAATCAAAAATGAAAAAAGGGGCAGCCGGCCGCTGCCCCTTTCTCATGCCCTGTCCAAAACGGTCCCCGGATAGTAGTGGGCCAAGATCTCCTGATAGCTCTCTCCCTGGCTGGCCAGATAGGCCGCACCGGCCTGGCTCATGCCCACTCCATGGCCCCAGCCGTGGACGGTGAATTGGAACACCTCGTCCACTACCCGCAATTGGAAGCAGGCGCTGCGCAGCCCAAAGGCTTCCCGCAGCTCCTCCCCGGTGACGGTTTTTCCACCCACTTGGGCGGAGTCCACATAGCCCGAGGGGCTGGTGGAGACTGCCGTGACCCAGTCCTCCACTGGATCGGAAAAGTCCAGCTCCTCCCCCCAGGCGTTGGCGGCGGCCTGCCGCAGCTCCTCCGCCGTTAGGCTTACGGTGGAGAGGTACCCCTGGACAAAGGCATCCCCGGGGCTCGCTACCGATTGGAGATAAGGCAGCTCCTGCCCCCACACCTGCTGGGAGGATTCCGTATTGCCCCCAGAAATGGCGAAAAAGGCCGCGCAGATGGGCTCTCCCTCCCAGATGAGCACCTGGCCCTGCACCGACCCCACCACGTTTTGCAGCCGTTCATAGAGGGATGCAAAGTCTTCCCCCCAGCGTTCTTCCATGGCGGACTGGGGCACATACACCAGCCAGTTGGCTGTGTCGCAGGCAAAGTCCGCCTCGTTTCCGGTGTTTTGGGCCCGCTGGTAGGAGTAGAAGCTGTACAGCGCCACTACCTGGGCTTTCAAGGCTTCCTCCGGGGCGGAAAGGTCCATCTCGCAGGCCAGGGCCGCCGGGAGGAATTCCTCCGCCGTCACCTGGAAGGTCTCGCCGGTGGCGGTGTCATACAGGGTGAACACATCCGCCAAGGCGGGGGAGGGGGCGGCTTCCGGCAGGAGACGGCTCTCTAAAAATCCGGGGACTGTCTCTGCCCCCGTCTCTTCCGGGGACATGGACGGCGAGGCAGCAGGGGGAAGGGACGCCTGGGGCGAGGGGGAGGCCTCTGGGCTGGGAGAGGTGCCCGCGGGGGTGTTTTGCAGCCGGTAGGCCCCATACACGCCTGCGGGCACCAAGGTGAATACGGCGTAGAGCAGTAGGAACAGCAGCAGGAGAGAGCGGAGCTTTTTGCGTGGAGCGGAGGACATGGGAACACCTTCTTTTGCATAATTTTATTTTTAAAATTTCATAATATGCGGGTTTTCTTTGAAAAAACCTGGGAAAATACATTTTTTTATTTGATAACTTGCAAAAATGCGTTGACTTTCTTGCTTTGGCGGAGTACAATCAAACAATCATCGGTTGTATGAAAGGAACAAGAAAGGGGAAGAAAGATGGAACGGCTGAATCACGAGGCGCCGGGCAGCACCACCATTCGGGAGCTGTGCGAAGAGTATAAGAGAAATAATGTCATCACCAAGGAAGAATATGAGCGCCACCGGGTAAAACGGGGCCTGCGCAATGCAGACGGCACCGGCGTGATGGCGGGCTTGACCCATGTGTGCAACGTACACGGTTACCTCATTGCCGACGGCGACAAAATCTCGGACAAAGGCGAGTTGACTTACCGGGGCATCAATATTGAGGACATTGTCCAGGGCTGCCAGCAGGAGGACCGCTTCGGCTTTGAAGAGGTGGCCTGGCTGCTCATTTTTGGCCAGCTTCCCACCCGCGGCCAGTACGAGAGCTTCAGCCGCCTGCTCTACGAGAACCGGGAGCTGCCCGAGTACTTCCCCGAGGACATGATTATCAAAGCGCCCTCGAAGAACATTATGAACAAGCTGGCCCGATCTGTGCTGGCGCTTTACTCCTATGATGACAGCCCGGACGACCTATCTCTGGAGAACAACATGCGGCAGAGCATCTCTTTAATCGCCCGGATGCCCTCTATCATGTCCTACGCCTATCAGGTCAAGCGCCGCCACTTCGACAAGCAGAGTATGTTTTTCCACCCCTACGAGCCGGGCCACTCCACGGCGGAAGCCATCCTCAACGCCCTGCGCCCGGACCGGCAGTTCACCCACGAGGAGGCAAAGCTCCTGGATCTGTGCATGGTGCTCCACGCAGAGCACGGGGGCGGCAACAACTCCACCTTCACCACCCGGGTGCTCACCAGTGCCGGCACGGATATCTACTCCGCCATCGGGGCGGCGGTGGGCTCTTTGAAGGGCTTTAAGCACGGCGGCGCCAACCACCAGGTCCGCCAGATGATGGATGACCTGATGGACCATGTGGAGAACTGGGAGGACCCCGATGAGGTGGAGGCCTACCTGGAGAAAATCCTGCGGGGAGAGGCCGCCGATGGCAGCGGGCTCATCTACGGCATGGGGCACGCCATCTACACCCTGTCGGACCCGCGGGCGGTGATCCTGAAGGACCAGGCCCAAAAGCTGGCCCAGGAAAAGGGGTTTGACAAAAAGCTGCGGCTTTACCAGCTGGTGGAGGAGCTGTCCCCCGCGGCGTTTCAGAAGGTGACGGGGAAGGAGAAGGTCATCTCTGCCAACGTGGATTTCTATTCCGGCCTGGTCTATGAGATGCTGGGCATCCCAGAGGACCTGTTTACACCCATGTTCGCAGTCAGCCGCATTGCGGGCTGGTGCGCCCACCGGATTGAAGAGCTGACCACCGGCGGACGCATTATGCGCCCCGCTTACCGGGCGCTGCCGGTAAACCAGCGCTACGTCCCCTTAAACCAGCGGGGATAAGGGCGGCCTTGGGCAAGCGGCTGGCAGGGCCAAGCCCCTTGTACAATCTCTATTGGAAAATCGGAAAAGATATGCTATAATTCTGAGGCCGGGTTCTTTCCGGCCTCTTTCATTTGAAAAATCACGGACATAAGGGATGACGCTATGAAATTCGTAAATGTGGGCAACGCCCTGAAGGTCACCTGCGTGGGCTTTGCTGCCGGAGTGGTGCTGCGCGTGGTGCAGATGCTCTTCTTTTTCGATTATGACACCGGTTTCTATACCGACGGCGGCCTGATGGCCTGGCTTTCCTTCGGCGTGCCTGTGGCCTCGGGGCTGCTGGCTTCTTGGATGTGCTTCCGGTCGCGCCGGTACTTTGGGCCCTATACCCCCCGGCGCAATATGCCCGCGGGCCTGGCCGCCCTGTTCTCGGGGCTGGCACTGCTGGCAAGCGCCGCCCTTCAGTGGATGGATCTGCGCATGGAAAGCGGTTCTGCCGGGGAATATCGGGTGCTGCATCTGCTGTTTCTAGCCTGCTGTGCTCTGTTCGGCCTCACGCAGGTGTTTGTCTCGCTGGGCTTTTTCCAGGGGCGCAACGGCCTGCGGAAAGCGCCCCTGCTCTATCTGACAGGTGTGCTGTGGGGGGTAAGCGGCCTCATCCTGGTCTATGTGTTTTACGCCAAGTCCTCTTCCATGGTGGAGAACCTCTTCGCCGTGCTGAGCGGGGTGTTCCTGCTGCTGTGCCAGTTTTACCTGTGCAAGCTCTTTGCCGGGGTGGATGAGGAGGGCGCTGCCAAACGGGCGTTTGTCACCGGCATCTTTGCCGTGGTTCTCACCGTCAGCTACACCCTTCCCAACCTGGTGCTGCTTCTGCTGGGGCGCACCTATTCGGGGGAAATCCCCCCTGCGGTGCAGGCAGCCTGCCTGGTGGCGGCCCTGTATCAGCTGGTGTTCCTGGTCACCTTCCGCAAGTACAGCTTGCGGCGCACCCCCAAAGGGGGCGCGGAGCCCGGCCCAGCCCGCCATGGCAGGGCCGGCTAAGAAAGGCCTTTCTCAGAGCCCGCCTGCGCGGGCTCTTTTTGCGCGGCTTTTCCCGCTTTCAGTAAAAGCCGGAAGAAAATGACGTTATTTTTTTGTCAAGCACTTGTAATATCCCGCGAAATGTTTTAAAATAGAAGAAGCAAAAGCCCATCAATTTTTCAGGAGGTTTTACCAATGTCTGTTAAAGTTGCTATCAATGGCTTTGGCCGCATCGGCCGTCTGGCTTTCCGTCAGATGTTTGGCGCTGAGGGTTATGAGGTCGTGGCGATCAACGACCTGACCAGCCCCGCTATGCTGGCCCATCTGCTGAAGTACGACTCCGCTCAGGGCCGCTATGCCCTGGCCGATAAGGTCACCGCCGGTGAGGATTCCATCACTGTCGACGGCAAGACCATCAAGATCTATGCTGAGAAGGACGCCAAGGATCTGCCCTGGGGCGAGATCGGCGTGGACGTTGTTCTGGAGTGCACCGGCTTCTACACCTCCAAGGCGAAGAGCCAGGCCCACATCGACGCTGGCGCCAAGAAGGTTGTCATCTCCGCTCCCGCTGGCAACGATCTGAAGACCATCGTTTACAGCGTCAACGAGAAGACCCTGACCGCTGAGGATCAGATCATCTCCGCCGCTTCCTGCACCACCAACTGCCTGGCCCCCATGGCTGACGCCCTGAACAAGTACGCTCCCATCCAGAGCGGCATCATGACCACTGTTCATGCCTTCACCGGCGACCAGATGGTTCTGGACGGCCCCCATCGCAAGGGCGACCTGCGCCGCGCTCGCGCTGCCGCTGTGAACATTGTTCCCAACAGCACCGGCGCTGCCAAGGCTATCGGCCTGGTCATCCCCGAGCTCAACGGCAAGCTGATCGGCTCCGCTCAGCGCGTGCCCGTTCCCACTGGCTCCACCACCATCCTGGTGGCTGTTGTCAAGGGCAAGGACATCACCAAGGAAGGCATCAACGCCGCTATGAAGGCTGCCTCCTCTGAGTCCTTCGGCTACACCGAGGAGCCCCTGGTGTCCTCCGACATCATCGGCATCACCTATGGCTCTCTGTTCGACGCCACTCAGACCATGGTCGCCAAGATCGACGACGACACCTATCAGGTGCAGGTCGTGTCCTGGTACGACAACGAGAACTCCTACACCAGCCAGATGGTCCGCACCATCAAGTACTTCGCCGAGATCTAAGTCCGTGACCGGACTGGACAAGCTGCGGCAAGTCTAACAGGTGAATAAGTGAAAAAGATCCCCTCGGGACAAGCTCCCGGGGGGATTTTGTATAGGAGGAAGGGGTATGGCAGGCATTACCTATCAAGAGACAAAAGACTTTACAGTGGCGGAATTGGAGAGGCTATTCCTCTCCGTAGGCTGGGATTCAGGCCGGTACCCGGACCGGCTGAAACGGGGGATGAAAAACTCCAGCCAGGTCATTTCCGCCTGGGATGGGGACAAGCTCATCGGCCTGGTGCGGGGCCTAGACGATGGGGAGACCGTAGCCTTCCTGCACTACTTGCTGGTGGACCCGGCCTATCAGGGCCGGCACATCGGCCAGAAACTGATGGAGCGCATTTTGGAGAAGTACAAGCACATGCTTCACGTCAAAATCATGCCCTCAGACCCCAAAACCATCCCGTTCTATGAACGATTCGGTTTTGGGGCTGGCGGCAGCTACACCGCCATGGAGTTGAATCAGATGCAGTAAAAAAGGGGAGCCGTTGGGCTCCCCTTTTTTACTTCTCAAACCGCCGTCCATGGGACAGCAGCACAGCGTCCGTCACACGTACCTGCAAGATGATGGTGTTCTCGTCGGCAAAGTCGTTGTGGCCGTTGTCGATCCAGCTGGCGAAAGATTGGCGCAGATGGGCGGCCAGGGCCTTGTTTTCCTCCTTGCCAAACCACCCCAGGCTCTCCGCCGTGCCGTGGCAGGTGAACCAGTCCCCAGAGAGGGCCACCGTGGGGTTGTCCCGTATTTCCTCCATTTTTCGGGACAACCCGTAGGTGATGACGTAAAAGCACCCCTCCCAGTAGGTGGCGTTCACCGTCCGCACGCTGGGCACGTTGCCCCGGCAGGTGGCCAGGGCCATCTCGTTGTCGCCGCCGAAGCGTTCCTCCATGATCTGTTCGGCTTCCTTGTTCCAGTTCATTCCGTGTTCTCCTCGCCCTGTTGGAATAAGATCCTGAGCATCCGCTCTGGATGGTCCAGAAAGCTCTTGGTGATTTGATAGTGCTCCGTCTCCCGGTACCCCACCGGATGGATGGGCTCCTCCCCCAGCAGCAGTATCTCCCCCTGGGGGTAAGCCATCAAAATGGGGGAGTGGGTGGCGATGACCAGCTGGGAGCCCGCACTCACCAGCCGGTGAATTTCCGCCAGCAGAGTCAGCTGCCGGGCGGGGGAGAGGGCCGCTTCGGGTTCGTCCAGCAGGTAGATGCCCTGTCCCCGGAACCGGTTGTGCACCAGGCTGAGAAAGCTCTCCCCGTGGGACTGGTGGTGCAACGACTTGCCGCCGTAGCTTTGCAAGAAATTGGACGGAGAGGACAGTCCGCTCTCTGCCAGCCGCTCCACTTCCGTGGCGGTATTGTAAAAGCTCTCCGCCCGGAGGAAAAACCCGTCCTTGGGGCGGTAGGGGCCCCGGTGCAGCCGCAGATAGTTGTACAGCCCAGAGTGGGTGTCCCGGGTGGAAAAGGCGAAGTTCCGGGAGCCCCCTTCTGGATTGAACCCCAGGGCCAGGGCCACGGCCTCCAGCAAAGTGGACTTGCCGCTGCCGTTTTCCCCCACCAAAAAGGTGACGGGCTGGCGCAGCTCCAACAGGGAGAGCCCCTTGATGGCAGGGATGTCCTGGAGATAGCTGTCCTCCCCGGCAAAGTCCCCGCCGGTGCGTTCAATTGCGTTGAGGTACATACCCTCCCTCCTTGCGAAAAAAGCACTCCTTAGCAGAGCGCTTTTTCATTTTACCAATGTCCTAGCGCGGGCCGCAAAACCAGCCCACGCCCCCAAACTCCGCGCCCCTAGGCGCGTGCGCGACTTGCCCGCGGGGGCCACCCCCAAAAGGAACGTGGCTGTTTCGCCCCACCAAAAGCGCGGGCCGCAAAACCAGCCCACGCCCCCAAACTCCGCGCCCCTAGGCGCGTGCGCGAATTGTCCCGCCGGGGCCACCCGGCTCATTCGTGGCGCAGGGCGTCAATGGGATTCAGGTTGGCAGCCTTGATGGAGGGCAGCAGGCCAAATACCACGCCGATAGCCATGGAGAACAGCACCGCCAAAAAGATGAACGGCACGCTGATGGCAACGGGGGCTTGTGTCAGCCGGGAGACCAGCTGCGCCAGGCCAATGCCCGCGCCCACGCCAATGAGGCCTCCCAGGCTGGTCAGCACGGCCGCTTCGGTGAGGAACTGCCACAAAATGCGGCCCTTTTTGGCCCCAATGGCCTTTTTCAGGCCAATTTCCCGGGTGCGCTCTGTGACGGACACCAACATGATGTTCATAACGCCGATGCCGCCTACCAGCAAAGAGATGCTGGCAATCCAGATGAGCTGCTGGTTGGTGGCGTTGGAAAGCTGCTGAAGCTCTTGCGCCTGCTGCAGAACGTCCTCTGCCCGGTATTTTATGCTTTCGTTCTGGTTCTCCTCGTTGAGCAGGTCAGCCACTTGTGTGCCCACCGGGGACATGGCCTCGGTGCTGGTGCAGCGCACCGCTACCTCCTGCGGTTCGTCATAGGCAAACATGGAGGGCCATATGCTGTTGGGCACAAAAACCTTGCCCGCATTGGAGGTGCCCATATACATGTAATAATCGTCAATGGAATTGATCGTGGGCTGGAACTTGTTGTCCTCCTCCACTACGCCCACCACCACCAGCGCGGTGGCGTTGTACTCTATGGTTTTGCCGATGGGGTCTTCCCCTTGAAAGAGCTGCTCGGCGGCATTGCTGTCCAGCACGCATACCGGGCGGTATTCCTGAAATTCCACTGGAACAAAGGTGCGGCCCCTGTCCACCCCATAGCCGTAGGTGGAAAAGTAGCTGTTGTCCACGCCCAGCATCTCACAGCCGTCCATGCCCTGATTGCCGTAAAAGATGGAGCCATTCAGGTACTGCCGCCGGTTGTACACCGCCGCGTCCTCTACCTGAGGCAGGTCCAAGATCTCCTGGTACTGCTCTTCGTTGACCTGGGAAATCCCTGCCGGCACCCCTTCGCTGGTCACATCATACACATAGTCGTAATCCTGCCGGTACAGCTGCACCCGCACCACATTGTTTCCCGCGCCGATCAAGTTTTGCTTGATCTGTTCGTTGGTGCCCTTGATGGTGGACACAATGGAGATAATGGAAGCGATGCCGATGATGATGCCCAGCATGGTGAGGAAAGAGCGCATCTTGTGGGCCCAAATCCCTTGGAAGGAAAGGCGGATGTTTTCTATCATATCGTGTTCGCCCTCCCTTTAAAACATGATCTGTACATTGCCGTTTTCATCCACAGTTTCCTCTTCCGAAGAGGTCCCCTCGGAAGCTGTACTGTCCAGAGGGGCGCTGGCCCCTGCGTCAGAGGAGGGGTCCGCAAAGGGTGGGTCCTCCGTGCCCTGCACCACGGCCCGTACGCCTTCTTTCACATCGTTCCCATAGGGGAAGGCGATGTAGTCCTCCTGGGTTAAACCGCCCTTTACCTCCACATATTCGCCGCTGTAAATGGATTTTCCCAGGGAGAGGTACTGCTTGTAGAGCCGGTTGTCCGGTCCCACCTTCATCACATAGCTTCCGCCCTCATCCTCTCGAATGTAGGGTTTGTAGAGATAGAAAGCGCTGGCGTCCGTGTCTCCCACCAGATTTAGGGTCAGCTCCAGATACATGCCGTTGGAGAGCCCCTCCGAACCGTCCAGCACAGCGGTGAATTCATAATTGGAGCTGTTGCTGTTGCCGGAGCCGCTGTAATAGTTCCCCTCCAAGGGGTAATCGGAGATCTGGGTGATGGTGGCGCTGTATCCCATGCCGGTGTCGTAGCTCATGGCAGAGATCACGTCCCCCACCTTCACGCTGCCCAGCAGGCTTTCGCTGAGGGTGCCGGTCACCGTAAACTGGGCCTGGCCGGAAACCACCAGGAAGGGGCTGCTGCTGGCTTTGGCGGTGTCCACGTCGGTCAGGGTGCGCACCACACCGTCGATGGTGCTGCGCACGGTGGAGTTGTCCAGGGCAATCTGCGCCTTTTTCAAATCCAGCTCGGCCTGATCCACCTTCAGCTGCAAATCCTTGATCTCCTGGCGTTTCTTGGCGATCAGGTCGTTGAGCTCCTGGCGGGTGTAACCCATGTCGTTGTAGTTGTTGGGGTTGGGTGTGGGCGTAGGGGTGGAGCGGCTGGAGGGTGCGTCAAAGACCTCCATCACAGATTCCAGTGTGTTGCTGCCGGTGATGGCATCGGAGACCTGGAAGCTGCCCGAGAGTTGGGTGCCGTCCAAGGTGAAGGAGTACAGCAGGTCCCCGTAGTTAGAGTTGTCCTCCCGCACCTCGAACACGGCGGCAAAGGGGGTGGTCAGCACATCCTCCGGGGAAGGGGTGGCGCCAGAGCCGTCCCCCAAAAGCCGCAGCAGGAACTCCCGGGTCATCACGCAGTCCTCCGTACAGAGGAACACATAGGGGTCCTCCGTGGTGCCGCTGCCCGAGTAGGGCTTAGAGTCCGCGTCCAGCCGGCTGTATAAAGTCACGTCCGCAGGGGGCGTGGTGGGCTCCGGCGTAGGCGTGGGAGCAGGCGTAGGGGTGGGGGTGGCGGCGGGCCGCCGGGTAGGCGTGGGGGTGGCCACAGGGCGCCGGGTGGGACGCGGCGTAGTATAGGGCTTGGTGTTTTGCAGCTTTTTCAGCTGATCCTCTGCGTCGTCCAGCTCGATCTCCGCCTGTTTCACGGCGATGTCCTTAGACTCCAGCTCCAGCTCCAGTTTGGTCTTGTCGTATTGGATCAGGGGATCGCCCACGCTGACTTGCTGCCCCTCCTCCACAAAGATGTCCGTAACAGTCTGGCTGTCAGAGGGGTACAGCTCCTGCTGGGAGTCGCTCTTCACTGTGCCGGAGGAGTATGTGGTGTCCCCCCAATAACTGGTGGTTACACTGGGGTCGCTGACAGCCAGCACCTCAACGGTTTTGTGGTCCATGCGGTATTGTATGAAAAACCAGATTCCCATGGCAAGGCCCACCGCCACGACGATGGCGGCGCTAATGAGGATCAGGCGTTTTTTTGTCTGCTTATTCATGTTCATAGGTGATTGACCGTTCCTTTCCCCAACGAGTGGGTGCGAAAACCCCCGGGGCTAAAACTCTGTGCGGGGCACCAGGGGAGATTCCCCCGGCTTCCCTTGGGGCTTCCGTCCCAGGGGGAACAGGCTGCCCAGTTCTATGGGAATAGCCGCCCCAAAACTGCCAGAACGGGGCTCCGGCCCCTCTGCCGGCGGTGTGGACTTCTGCGGCGGGGCGGCAGTTTTTCTGGCAGGAGCCTTTGCCGCTGCCGGGTCTGGCGCCCTTCTAGAGGCCTCGCGGCGGGGAGAAGCTTCCTGCTCCAGCAGGGCGGTGACCTCCGCGTACAGAGCGGAGCCAGCCGTTAGCTCCATGGGTGCAGGCTCTGCGGCAGGACGCTGGACAGCGGCCTGCGGAGCGGGGGCCCAATTCCCGTGGCGGGGGCCCTGGCTGGGCCGCTGTGCTTTGGGCCGGTAGGCGGGGGCGTCTTTTCCCGCGGCGTGGCGGGGGCCGTTGGACTTCTCCCGGGGGCGCGAAACCACAACCTGCTCCACCGGGGGCGGGGCAGGCCGTTCCGGGGCAGGGGAGAGGGGCGCTTTGGGGGCCTGCCGGGGCGCCTCCCCTTGGGGCGCGGGCCGCACAGGTCTCTGCGCTGGGGCAACGGGCGCCTGAGGCTCTTTTTGGAGCGGCGCGCCCCCCGGCCCATCCGGCTGGGGGACTCCCTCCGGCTTCTTGTGGCCGATGTGGAACTCCCCGGGCGGGATGATGTCCGGAGGCAGAGAGGGGCCTGCCTTTTTGGCGGGCTGGGCCTCCAGCAGCTGGCCGTCCCGGATATGAAGAATGCGCTTGGCGTGGGCGGCAATCTCCGGCTCGTGCGTGATCATCACAATGGTGACGCCTTCGTCGTTGAGCCGCTGGAAAATCTCCATGATCTGCTCGCCGGATTTGGTATCCAGGGCGCCGGTGGGTTCGTCGGCCAAGAGGATCTTGGGCTCGTTGACAATAGCCCGGGCGATGGCCACCCGCTGGCACTGGCCGCCGGAGAGCTGGGTGGGTTTAAAGTTCACCCGGTCCCCCAGGCCCACCCGCTCCAACGCCTTGCGGGCAATCTCCAGCCGCTCCTTGCGGCGCACCCCAGCGTACAGCAGGGGCAAAGCCACATTTTCCAGGGCGCTCTGCCGGGAGAGCAGGTAGAAGCTTTGGAACACAAAGCCGATGCTGTGCAGGCGCACATCGGACATTTTGGAGTCGCTGTTCTGGGCAATGTCCTTCCCCTCCAGGAAATACTCCCCCGAGGTGGGGCTGTCCAAACAGCCGATAATATTCATCAGTGTGGTCTTGCCAGAGCCCGAGGGCCCCATGATGGCCACATATTCTCCCTCTTCCACGGAAAGGGAGATGTCCTTCAAGACCGGCACGTCCAGCTTGCCCTGGGTGTAGGTCTTGCAGATGTTTTTCAATTCCAGCATCATCGCGCAAGGCCCTCCATGGGGGAACCGTCCAGCGTGTCCTCTATGCTGGTATCCCCCTCGTCCACTGTGCCGTCCTCGCTGTATTCCTCCGTGCCAGAGACGGTCCCGTCCTCCAAGAAAGAGGCCTCCCCGCCGGCGTCATAGGGTACGGCCATGCCGGGGTCCACAGCGCCGCCGTCCATCGTTCCGCCGTCCACAGACCCTTCCGGTACGCCGCCGGCGGAACCGTCATCCAGAGAGGGGTCCTCCACAGGAACGTCCGCAATGTTAGAGGTGGTGGGAGCCCCCTCGATCAGATCCTCTTTGGGCTGGGCAATAAAGTCGCCCTCCTCCACGCCGCTGCGGATCTCATAGCGGTCATTGCCAGAGTCGTAGTCCCCCAGGATGACGCTGCGCTTTTCCAGGGTGCCCTCTTCGCTTTGGGCCCAAACAAAGCTGCCGTCCTCATCGTGGGCGATGTAGAAAGAGGGCAGCCACAGGCCTTCGGGCTGTGCCTCCAGGCCCAGGTCCGGCTGAATGTACACATGCTGGCCCAAAATCAGCCCCTCCCGGCTGGAAAGAGTCACATAGAAATTGTATTTAGAGCTCTGCTGGCCGCCGTCCACCCCATAGTAAACCACGCCGCCATTGTTCTGGTCGCTGGTGGGCTCCGTCTCAATGGTGTCAACGACGCCCTGCCACACGCTCTCATCCACGCGGGAGTGGACCGTGACGGCCTGGCCCTGGTAGAGGGAGCCGATGTTCAGCTCGGAGATGGTGCCCTTCACGCGGAACTCGCCCGAGGAAAGGATGGTGATAAAGGGCTTTTGCTGGCCGTTGGCGTCGGTGGCGGGGGTCTCGTTGACCTCTCGGATCACGCCCTCTACCTCGCTGAAAACCTCCGCGTTGTTGATGGAGTCCTCCAGCTTGTCAATTTCCTGCTGCTTGGTGTCGCTGTTGTATTCCTGCGTCTTGATCTGCAGCTCCACAGCCTGGATCTGCACGGTGTAGGAATACTGCTCATCCTCGCTGGCTTTTTTCTTCTCGTCCTCCAGGTCGTCCTTCTGGTTTTCCAGGGTGGTGATCTGGTTTTCAATGCCCTCCAGGTCCAGTTCGGCCTGGTCCAGCTGAAGCTGCAGCTCCTCTGTGTCATAGCGGAACAGCGCGTCCCCCGGGTTCACCTGGTCACCCTCTGTGACATAGATTTCTGCCACAGTTTTGGTGTCATCTTTCTGGATGGAATAGGTAGCCTGGGGTTCCACCACGCCGGAATACCGGGGCAGAGAGCCCAAGTTCAGCCCGGCAATCTCCGCCACGGACTGCACATATACGGGAGAAGCGCCCGCAGCTGCCCAAAGGTCCCTCAGCCAGAAGAACCACAGGCACGCAGCAGCAATAAGCAGCGCCGCCAGGCAACTTAGAACGATAATCAGCGGTTTTTTGGATCTATGTTTCATAGCAAAAAGCTCCTTTGGTCCCCATCAGTCAATATTCCATTTCATTATACCGTAAGTGCCCCCTTTTTGCAATGAAAAGATAGAGTTTTTTATGTCAATCTGGCGGGCCGGTTGCCGTCTCAGCCCTCCCTTCTGGAGCTTCCTCTTGACAGACGGCCTCCGGCCTTTTATAGTAAAAAGAAACCATTTTCAAAGGAGGAACGGCCATGGAATACATTGCCCAGGATCTTACAGAACTGGTGGGGCACACCCCCCTGTTGGAGGCCAGCCGCTTTTGCGCAGCCAGAGGGCTTTGCTGCCGCCTGCTCTGCAAACTGGAATCCCTGAACCCCGCGGGAAGTGTCAAAGACCGGGTGGCCCTTGCCATGCTCCGCCAGGCGGAGAGGGAGGGAAAGCTCTCTCCCGGCGCCACCATCATTGAGCCAACCTCGGGAAATACCGGCATCGGGCTGGCGGCCATGGGGGCTGTGCTGGGCTATCGGGTCCTCCTCACCATGCCGGAGACCATGAGCCAGGAGCGCCGGGCCCTCCTGAAGGCCTACGGCGCCCAGCTGGTGCTGACAGAGGGCTCCAAGGGCATGGCGGGTGCCATTGAAAAGGCCCGGGAGCTGGCGGCCCAGCTGCCCGGCAGCTTCATCCCCGGCCAGTTCGAGAACCCGGCCAATCCCCAGGCCCACTACGATACCACCGGCCCGGAGCTGTGGGAACAGACCGGCGGCGTCCTGGACATTTTCGTGGCGGGCACGGGCACCGGCGGCACCTTGACCGGCACCGGCCGGTTCCTGCGGGAGAAGAAGCCGGACATCCAGCTCATCGCTGTGGAGCCCGCGGGCTCTCCCGTGCTGACCCAGGGCAAGACGGGACCCCACGGGCTGCAGGGCATGGGGGCGGGGTTCGTCCCCCAGGTGATGGAGACCTCCCTTTTTAGTGAAGTGCTGGCCTGCACAGAGGAGCAGGCCTACGCCGCCGCCCGGCAGTTCGCCCGCACCGAGGGCATCCTGGTGGGCATCTCCTCCGGGGCGGCCCTGTGGGCGGCCTGCCAGGTGGGGAGCCGCCCGGAGAACGAGGGTAAGTCTGTGGCGGTGCTCCTGCCGGACACTGGGGACCGGTACCTCTCCACACCTTTGTTTGAGGAGGATGGGGAAGAATAAAAAAGCGGCCCTTCCGCTGGAGACGCAAGCGGAGGGGCTGCCGTGCGAAGGAGATATATATGCCAAAAAAATTTTACGCGGTGCAAAACGGCAGGGACGGCGATGGTGTCTATGAGAGCTGGGACGCCTGCAAGGCCCAGGTCCATGGGGTGAAAGGGGTGGTCTACAAGGGCTTCCCCACCCGGCAGGAAGCGGAGGCCTTCCTCCAGCGGGCGGGCGCCTCCACCACCGAGGGGGAAGTTTCCGAGAGCCCGGAGCGGGCGGACCGGGCGGTGGCCTATGTGGACGGCAGCTTCTCCCAGGAGACGGGAGAGTTCGCCTGCGGGGCGGTGCTGTTCTGGCAGGGGGAGCGGCTGCTCTTCTCCCAGAAGTATAACGACCCGGACCTGCGGGAGATGCGCAACGTGGCCGGGGAGATTCTGGGGGCGGTGGCGGTCATCCGCTACTGCCTGGACAAGGGCATTCCGGCCCTGGAAATCCACCACGACTATGAAGGGGTGGGCAAGTGGGCCCTGGGCCTGTGGAAGGCCAATAAGCCTGGCACCCAGGCCTACGCCGCCCTGTGCAAACAGGCCATGGGGCGCTTGCAGCTCTCCTTTGTGAAGGTGAAGGGCCACTCGGGCAACCAGTGGAACGACCTGGCCGACCAGCTGGCCCGCCGGGCCCTGGGCAAGGAAAAATCGGAAAAGTAAATCCAATTTCTTAATAGAAAAAGGACCTGGCAGGCCGCCGGGTCCTTTTTGCTGTGCAACGTCTTTATTGGATGGTGATAAGCTCGTACTCCCGGGTGCCCAGGCCCAGCTTGACGCCGTGCTCCAGGCAGCTTTCCCAGTTGGTGTCCGGGTGGGTGTCGGTGAAGTGGTCGTGGTGGCAGCGCTCCCGCTCGTCCAAAATGGAGCCGGGCACGCTGGGCTGGGCGTTCACCGCGTCGGCGCAGGCCTGGTCCAGGGCAATGGGGTCAAAAGAGGCGAACATGCCCACATCCGGCACAATGGGCAGGTCATTCTCGCTGTGGCAGTCGCAGTTGGGAGAGACATCCACCACCAGGCTGATGTGGAAGCAGGGCCGGTCTTTTACTACAGCCCAGGTGTACTCAGCAATCTTGCAGTTGAGAATGTCGTTGGCCTCATCGCTGGCAGCCTCCACCGCGTCCACGGGACAGCGGCCAATGCACCGGCCGCAGCCCACGCACTTGCTGTGGTCGATAGAGGCTTTCCGGTCTGTGATGGTAATGGCGCTGTGGGCGCAGTCCTTCTGGCAGGAGCCGCAGCCTACGCACAGCTGCTGGTTCACATGGGGCTTGCCAGAGCTGTGCATCTCCATCTTGCCCGCCCGAGAGCCGCATCCCATGCCGATGTTCTTCAGGCAGCCGCCAAAGCCGGTGGCCTCGTGGCCCTTAAAGTGGGTCAGGCTGATGAAAACGTCCGCATCCATAATGGCGGCGCCGATCTTGGCCTCCTTCACATAGTCGCCGTCAATGGGCACCAGGGTTTCATCGGTGCCCTTCAGGCCGTCGCCGATGAGCACATGGCAGCCGGTGGAGAAGGGGGAAAAGCCGTTTTCATAGGCGGTGTCCAAATGGTCCAGTGCGTTTTTCCGGCGGCCCACATATAGGGTGTTGCAGTCGGTAAGGAAGGGCTTGCCCCCCAATTCCTTCACCACATCAGCCACCACTTTGGCGTAATTGGGCCGCAGGAAGGCCAGGTTTCCCGGCTCGCCGAAATGGATCTTGATGGCGGCGTATTTGTTCTGAAAGTCAATGTTCCCGATCCCCGCTTCCTTGATGAGCTTTTCCAGCTTTTGCAGCAGGTTGCGCCCAAAGGAGGCGCGCAGGTTTGTAAAGTACACTTTGGATTTTGCCATGTGAGAATAGCTCCTTCCTGTTTTTTAAAATCTCGTACAAGTTTTTCCGTTCCAGTATACTGGATAAATCCAGGTTTAAGTCAAGAGGGGAGGGCGGAAGATCGAACCGCGGGGTGCCTTGGAAGGGCGTCATTTCCGTTTTTTCGCGGCCTGCTTCCCAGAGGGCAGCTTTTCCCCGTTGGGGCCCACTCCCTTTTTCTTGCAGAAGGCCGCCATGCAGCATTTCTCGCAATAGGCTTTCCGGGCGGTGCACACAGCCCGGCCGTGGAGCACCAGCCGGTGGCAGAAATCGTTGGATTCCTCCGGGGGAAGCACGGCCCGCAGGTCGTTTTCCACCTTTTCCGGGGCGGTGTTGTCCGTCAAGCCCAGCCGGCCCGCAATGCGGATGCAGTGGGTGTCCGTCACCACAGCGGGTTTGCCGTACACGTCTCCCACAATCAGGTTGGCGGTTTTGCGGCCCACGCCGGGCAGCCGGGTCAGTTCCTCGATGGTGTCCGGCACCTTGCCGCCGAACTCATCCCGGATCATTTTGCACATGCCCAGGATATCCTTGGACTTGGTGTTGTAAAACCCACAGGAGCGGATCAGCTCTCCAATTTCCTCTTCGGTGCCCTCGCAGAAGGCCTCCAGGGTGGGAAAGCGGGCAAACAGCCCGGGGGTTACCAGGTTCACCCGGGCGTCGGTGCATTGGGCGGAAAGCCGCACGGCAATCAGCAGCTGCAAGGGGTCCTGATATTCCAGAGAGCACACTGCCCCGGGATATTCCTCTTTCAGAGCTGCCACCGCCTGCCGGGCCAGTTCTTTCTTTGTCATGGGAAATACTCCTTTTTGTGGATTTTGCTTCTTTCATTGTACCCTCTCTTCCGGCATTTGGCAAGGGGAAACACTTTTTGCGGCAACCCCCTTTCCCCGGGAAGGGTTTTCCTGTATAATAGGGGAAACAGGCGGGAAGCGCGCCGGTTATCCCAACAATACCCAGAGAAAGGAAGTCGAACGACCATGTTCAACGATTTGATGGATACCATCGGCTTTGTCACAGGCAAGGACCCGGAAGTGGGCCAGGCCATGGAGAAGGAGTTTGCCCGCCAGCGGCGGAACCTGGAGCTGATTGCCTCTGAGAACATCGTCTCCCCGGCGGTGATGGCCGCCATGGGCACGGTGCTCACCAACAAGTACGCCGAGGGCTACCCCGGCAAACGGTACTACGGCGGCTGCCAGTGCGTGGATATTGTAGAGGACATTGCCCGGGACCGGGCCTGCAAGCTGTTCGGCGCCGAGCACGCCAATGTGCAGCCCCACTCCGGCGCCCAGGCCAACCTGGCGGTGTACTTCGCCCTGCTCCAGCCCGGGGACACGGTGCTGGGCATGAACCTGGCAGAGGGCGGCCACCTGACCCACGGCTCCCCGGTGAACATGTCCGGCGCGCTGTACAACTTTGTGGCCTACGGCGTGGACCCGGATACCGGCCGCATTGACTATGACAAACTGATGGCCCAGGCCCTGGAAGTGAAGCCCAAGCTCATTGTGGCCGGGGCCAGCGCCTATCCCCGGGCTATCGACTTCGCAAAATTCCGGGAGATTGCCGACGCCTGCGGGGCCAAGCTCATGGTGGATATGGCCCACATCGCCGGTCTGGTGGCGGCGGGGGTCCATCAGAACCCGGTGCCCTACGCCGACGTGGTTACCACTACCACCCACAAGACCCTGCGAGGCCCCCGGGGCGGCATGATCCTCTGTAAGGAGGAGTACGCCAAGGCCATTGACAAGGCCATCTTCCCCGGCACCCAGGGCGGCCCGCTGATGCACATTATCGCCGCCAAGGCCGTGTGCCTGGGCGAGGCGTTGCAGCCGGAGTTCAAAGCCTATGGGGAGCAGGTGGTGAAGAACGCCCAGGCCCTGGCCAAGGGCCTGCTGGACCGGGGCGTAAAGCTGGTCTCCGGCGGAACGGACAACCACCTGATGCTCATTGACCTGACCGACAGCGAGCTCACCGGCAAGGAGCTGGAGCGCCGCCTGGACGAGGTGTACATCACCGCCAACAAGAACACCGTCCCCGGCGAGAAGCGCAGCCCCTTTACCACCAGCGGCGTGCGCCTGGGCACCCCGGCTGTCACCACCCGGGGCCTGCGGGAAGAGGACATGGACGAGATCGCCGCCTGCATCGCCCTGGCTATGGAGGACGGCTTCGAGGAGAATATCCAGGCCATTCGGGACAGGGTGGACGCCATCTGCCAAAAGTACCCCCTGTATGCCTGAGAGAAACCGGCTTTGCCGGCTTGCTTGATGGGGCTGTTTCGGAAATACGGCAAGGAGGCCGCTGGGAGAGACGTCTCCCAGCGGCTTTTTACGGGTACATACTCAAACGTTTGTTTGTTTAAATCAGTTGCGTTTTTGGAAAAAAGATGGTAGAATAGGGCATATCCAGAAAACTTGTGGGGAAGGGGGCCTTTTTATGGCGGCGCCTTTGGCGGACCGGGTCCGCCCCGCCACCTTGGATGAGGTGGTGGGCCAGCGGCATATTTTGGGGCCCGGCCGCGCCCTGCGGAAAATTATCAAGGCCGGCGAGGTTCCCAACATGGTGTTCTATGGCCCCGCAGGGGTGGGAAAGACCACGGTGGCCTCCATCATTGCGAAAAACACCAAGCGCCACCTGGTGAAATTGAACGGCACCACCGCCTCCACCGCAGATATCAAGGCGGCCGTGGCCAGCACCAACACCTTTGAGGGGCTCCATGGGGTGCTGCTCTATTTGGACGAGATCCAGTACTTCAACAAAAAGCAGCAGCAGACCCTGCTGGAGTTTATGGAGAACGGCTCCATCACCCTCATCGCCTCCACCACGGAGAACCCCTATTTCTATGTGTACAACGCCATCCTCAGCCGCTCTACCGTGTTCGAGTTTAAACCCGTGGAGAGCGCTGAGATCCAAAAGGCGGTGGAGCGGGCCTTCCAGGCCCTTGCGGAGGAGGAGGGCCGGCCCATTTTGCCGGAGGAGGGCGTGTGTGCCCACATCGCCTCCCACTGCGGCGGGGACGTGCGCAAGGCTATGAACGCCGTGGAACTCTCCACCCTGGCCAGCGACACCGGCGGCCCCCATGTGGAAGTCACCCTGGAGGCCGCCCGGGAGCTGACCCAGAAGAGCACCATGCGCTACGACAAAAACGGGGACGAGCACTACGACCTGATGAGCGCCTTTCAGAAGTCCATGCGGGGCTCGGATCCGGACGCCACTGTCCACTACCTGGGCCGCCTGCTGGAGGCGGGGGACCTGCCCTCGGTGTGCAGGCGGCTGCTGGTGTGTGCCTGCGAGGACGTGGGCCTGGCCTGGCCCCAGATTATCCCCGTGGTGAAGGCGGCGGTGGATTCCGCCCTGATGGTGGGCCTGCCAGAGGCCCGCATTCCCCTGGCGGACGCGGCGGTCCTGGTGGCCCTGGCCCCCAAGTCCAACTCCGCCTACACCGCCTTGGACAGGGCCATCGCCGACATCCGGGCGGGAAAAGCGGGGCCCATCCCCCGGAACCTGCAGAACCGGCATTACGACTCCGCCGAGGTGGAGCGCAAGGGCCAGTTCTACCAATATCCCCACGACGCGCCCCATCACTGGCTGCCTCAGCAGTACCTGCCGGATAACTTGGCAGGCGCCCGGTATTACGACTGCGGAGACAATAAAAATGAGCAGGGCTTTCGGGCCTATTGGGACAGGATTAAGCATAACGGAGCCTGAGGGCTTGTATGATGTAGAGAAAGCAGCACGGCACTTTTGTGAGAAGCAGGGAGGTACAATACTGTGAAACCCTTGGTTTTGGGAAATCTATCCTATGGAATGTACGCCATCGGCGTGAAGGACGGCACCCGCCCCAACGCCTGCATTGTCAACACGGTGATGCAGATTTCCAAGGCCACCCCGGCGGACGCGCCCTTGGTGGCCCTGGCAATGAGCAAGCAGAACTACAGCTGTCAGTGCATTGAAAAAGAGGGGATTTTCTCCATTTCAGTCCTGTCGGAGGACACCCCTGCAACAGTCATCGGGGCCCTGGGGTTCGTCTCCGGCCGGAACGCGGATAAGCTGGAGAATGTGCGCCACAAGGTGCTTGTCGAAGGGGTGCCGGTCATTAAGGAAAACACCTGCTGCTGGTTCCTTTGCAGGGTGAAGGACCGGATGGAAACCCAGGGCAGGGTGGTGTTCACAGCCGAGATCATCGCTGGCAGTGACGTGGCCGTGGGCACGCCTATGACGTATCGCTACTATGTGGAGCAGCTGGGCGGGGCGTCCCCCAAGCATTCCCCCACTTATCTGCCCCCAGAGCGCACGTTTGACAAGTCCAGCGGCGAGAGCTTTGTGTGTTCTGTGTGCGGTTATGTGTACAGCGACCCCAACTTTGGCTTCGAGGAGCTTCCCGCGGACTGGACTTGCCCCATCTGCAAGATGCCGAAGAAGGCCTTTGTCCGGAAGAAATAGCAAGCGCCTGCTGGTGGGCACAGCTTGCAATCTGTAAAAACACCCCCTCACGGAAGTACGGCTTCCTGCATGAGGGGGTGCTTTTTGCTTTTAGGCCGCGCAAGGCAGCGGGGGACAACGGGATGTGAGGCTGTTGAAGGGACCTTCATCCCTGCAAAGGCTTCGTTAATTCTCCCGTGTGGTTTTCAAAAGATGCCGGGGATCACCCGGGCCAGGCACAGGCCTGCAAGAAAAGAGGCGAGATTGGCTGCCCAAGCGTAAGCCACGGGACGGGGGCGCGTCCAAGTGCAGGTCCCGCGTGAGGGGAGCCCCCGCCGGTAGACACAGGCTTCCAGGCAGCAGACGCCCACCTCCAGCGCCGTGTAGACCAGCGCGGAGGTGTTAAAGAAAAAGGGCACAAACACGCAGGGGCCCCACTGGAAATTGGCCCAGTTCAGCAGGAGGTTCAGCAGCAGTTGGGTCACCAGGTTCACCTGGAGCAGATACCCAAGCTGCGCCTTTTTCCGGTAGCCGAACAGCGGGGCGATGCCCAGCTCTATCAGGATCGTGATAGCCGCCCGCAGCGCCAGGGAGACGATTTCTCCCAGGAAGTCATAGCTCTTTTCCGCCAGCAGTTCCCCCGGCTGGGACAGGTCCACCGTGAAGTAGCTGTCAAAGGCGTACCGCTCATAGATCCCGCTGGCCCGGTATTCCCCGGTCTCCGGGTAGAACACCAGGACCTTGAATGCCTGGGGCGGGCGGTAGTTCCAGTCCAGCAGGTCCGTCCCGGTGCACTCCCAGAACCACTGGAGGAAGTAAAACCCGTCCGGGTCCTCATAGTCCACAAAGGCCTGCCAAATGTCCTTTTGCCCCTCCGGATACTGGGCGCTCTCCGGGTAGTCCGGGTTATAGGCGGACTGGGGCCCTGTGGAGCTCTCCCGGGAGAGCAGGGTGGCGTAATAGGGCTGGCCGGTACTCCCGGTGAACTCTATTTTCACCGAGGGTTTGGGCCCCGTATCCGCTCTGGCGGGCAAGGGAAGAGCCAGCGCCAGCAGCAGGCACAGGACCGGCAGGGCCCAGGTCCTCCTGGAAGCGGCCGTAGAGGTGCTCTCCTTTCTGCCGGTGGTGGAAGGGGCCTTATTTTTCGGCGGGGAAAAGGTACTTCTGCTGGGTGCGGTAGGACTCGTAAGCGCCCACCATCAGCCGGGTCAGGGCCACAGCGTCGTCGATGCCGTTGGGGGCTTCGCCCTCTCCGCAGCAGGCGTCAATCCAGGCGTCGATGGGCATGGTGCTCTTCTCGGGCAGGTCGGTTACCTGCGCCAGCTTGCGGCCGGTCTCTTCGCAAGTGTACTCCAAAATGTTGTTGTGCACCATCAGGCCGCCCTCCGTGCCGTTCATCTCCAGCACATAGGGGATGCCGTTGGTGACAAAGCCCGTCTCGGACACGCCGATGGCGCCGCCCTCAAACTCAATGACAGACACGGCGTTGTCCTCCACACCCCGGTGGGTCACCTCAGTGAACTGGGAGACGATGCTCTTGGGATCTCCCAAAAACCAGTGCAGGGTGTACATGGGGTGGGCCCCCAGGTCCATCATAGCGCCGCCGCCGGTTTGGGCCGCGTCGTAGAAGTGGGGCGGCAGCCAGCCCAGGGAGCCGTCGGCCTGGGGCCGCACGCTGCCATCGTGGTAGTTGTGCACCCGGGCGTAGGTGATCTTGCCCAGCTTTCCGCTGTCCACCAGGGCCTTGGCGGCCTTCAGGGTGGGCCAGGTCTTGTGGGGGTAGGAGATGGTGAACTTCACGCCGCTCTCCCGCACCGCCTGGGCAATCTCTTCGGCGTCCTCGTTGGTCAGGGCCAGCACTTTCTCAGTGAAGATGTGTTTGCCCGCCTTGGCGGCCGCCAGCAGGATATTCCGGTGCTGGTTGGTGGCGGTGGTCACCTGCACCCCCTCGATGGTGGGGTCGGCCCAAATGGCGTCCAGGTCCGGCTGGAAGGGCACTCCCAGCTTTTCAGCCATAGCCTGGCCCCGTTCCTGGTTGTCGTCCCACAGGCAGCACAGCTGAGCCTTGGGGTTTTTCTGTATGGCTTCCGCGTACTCTTGGGTGTGGACGTGCCACGCCCCTACAGTTGCAATTTTCATGGAATAGTCCTCCCAAAAGAAAAAATTTTTCCGCCTATACCATAGCACCCGTTGGGGCAAAAAGCAAGCGGTTTTTCACAAAACCGCAAAAGAAAAACGCCCCCAACGGGGCGCCTTCCTTTACTGGTATTTTTGGATGAGGGCGTCCATGCCGGGGCGCTTCTGCTCCATCTCCTCCACCAGCTTGAACTGGTTTCGGGCCCGCACCAGGTTGTGCTCTGGATAGGCGGTGCGGAAGTACACATCCCCGTTGAGGTAGTCCGCCAAAAAGCGGATACCCACCTCGAAGGTCATCAGAAGGGCGCCGTCGGGCAGGGTGGCCAGCTCTGTGGGAGTGAGCGCTTTTCCCGCGGCGGAGAGAAATCCCTCTGTGTAGGCCGCAAACCGCTCCAGGTCAAAGTGGACTTTAGAGAGGTCCGCCTCATCCTCGGCGGCGGTGGTGGCCCCGGCCCGGATGGAGTCGCCAAAGTCGAAGGCGCACAGGCCGGGCATCACCGTGTCCAGGTCGATGACGCACAGGGCCCTGCCCGTCTCCCGGTCAAAGAGCACATTGCTGATCTTGGTGTCGTTGTGGGTCACCCGCAAAGGAAGCCTCCCCTGGCCCAGCAGATCCATCAGCAGGGAGGCGCCTCCCTCCCGTGCCTTGGCAAAAGCCAGCTCCGCTTCCACCTGAGAGAGCCGCCCGGCCTTGTCCTCCGCAGCGGCCTGCCAAAGCTGCTGGCAGCGCACCGGCGTGTTGTGAAAGTCCGCGATGGTCTCGTGGAGGGTTTGGGCCGGATAGCCGGAGAGCAGGCTCTGGAATTCTCCAAAGGCCCGGCCGGCCTCCCGCAGCATGGCGGCGTTCTCCGCCGATTCAAAGGACTGGGCCCCCACCACATAGGCCATGCAGCGCCAGAAGTTCCCGTTCCCGTCCACAAACAAGGGCTCCCCCGCTTGGGTGGAGCGCAACGAGAGGGTCTCCCGGTCCGGGTCGCCGCCCCGGTCCCGGATTTTCTCCCGCAAAAACGCCGTCACCCCGGCGATGTTCTCCATGATGTCCCGGGGGGAGGGGAATACATAGTGGTTGATGCGCTGAAGGACAAACTGGCCGCCGTCCTCCACCAGAAAGGTGTCATTGATATGCCCGCCGTTCAGGCGGACAGCCTCGTTCCGGGGAGAGAGGCCAAAGGCTTCCAGAATTTCCGGCGTGACATGAAGGGTCTGTTCCATGGGGGATCGTTCCTTTCCAAAAATCAGTTTCCAAAACAGAGCCGCAAGTCCCCGGCAGGGAGCCTGCGGCTGTTCCTTGTAAATCGCTGCGGTATGGTGCGTGAAATGGTGTCAGAAGCGCAGGGCCAGGCGCAGAATCGTCTCGCCCGCCGCGCCGGAAACGGAAAGCTGTCCGCTGTACCGCTCCACAATTTCCCGGGTGTTGTCCAGGCCCTGCAGGGTCTCCTCCCTTTCGGGGGAATCCTCGAAAAGCCACTCCATCAGCTGGGAAAAGCTCTTTCCGCGCCAAGAGAATTTTTCCTGCTCCGGCAGGTCGGCGGAATAGACCGCCTCCATTGTCAGGGCATTTTCCCCGGGAAAAACTGTGAAGCGCACCCGCCGCTCCCCTTGGTAGGCAGCGGCGTCTTCGCAGGCGCGGGTCAGCAGTTCGTTGGCAATCACGCACAGCTCCGCTGTGGAGAGGGGCGTCTCTCCCACGAGGGCGTTGCTCTCAAAATGGATGCTGTTCTGTGCGGCAAAGGCGGCCTTCACCGCGATGACAGCGCTGAGATAGGGATTCTCGCTGTAAGTGGCCAGAATGGGAAGCCGCGCCCCGTTTTCCTTAAAGGAGGCGATATAACGGGGGATCAGGGTGTCGCTGCCATCCTGCAGCATCACCCGCACGGTGTCCAGCGCATACTCCCCGGCCTTCCGGGCGGCGCGCACCTCCTTGACAGCTGCCAGGGTGTCGTGGAAATCCCCGGATTCCATCTCCAGCATGGTGGAGCGGGCGGCTTCCTCCGCCACGCGCTGGCTGTAGCGCCCCGCCTGGTACACAGACCGGAAGGCGAAGAGCACCGCCAAGTACAGCAGGGTGGCGGCCAGCAGCCGTTCCGCCGGGATGTGGGCCCGGAAGAGAAAATCCACCCGTCCGTTGCTGACGCCGCAGGCGGCCAGCTGCAGCAGGCACATGCCCGCGAGAAACGCCGAGGGGCCCCGCCCGCTGAAGTGCCGGAAGGGCCGGTACAGGCACAGCCCCATCAGGGCGGTGAGCAGCAGGGTTGCCGCCAGAGAGGCCACCGCCGCAAAAGCCCCTGCGGTGGAAAAGGGAAGCGTCCCCAGAAGAAGGGGCAGAAAGGCCTCTAAGTACAGAGTGTTGGAGAGAGCCAGTATCGCAAGGTAGAGCTTATCCAGCAGGCCGTTTCGGGAAAGAAACAGGGAGGCCCCGAAAAGCACCAGCGCCCCGGCGGCTACCGCCCAGGTGGGGCCCAACAGCGCGCGGACCGCCCAGCCCACCGCCAAAGAGAGCAGATAGGCGCCCCCATAGCAGGCTACAGTGGCCCACAGCCGGAAGCGGTCCTCCAACAGGGCCATATACAGCCCTGCGGTACACAGCAAAACAACAGCCAGTTCTGTCACGTTCAGCATCCCCTTTTTCAATTCCGTGGGAAGCCGCGCCTAGCGCAGCCCCTTCGTTCATGCTTCCCCTCATAGCCCAGCCCCGCCGCGCGGGGCCCTCCGTGAGTTCTGTTTTCCCATTATAGCATAGGACGCGCCGGAAAACAATTTCTTTTTCCACGGGTTTTTAGAAGGTCTCCCTAAAACAAGGGGCTTTTCAGGGCGCGGTGTACAGCAAAATCCATTGACAGCGGGGCAGGGGTATTGTAAGATTATCATATAGCCTGAAGGACAGCGTGCCGCTGTTGGGAAAAGAGGAGAAGGGCAATGAAAAAGAAATGGGCCTTTACCGCTGCAGCCGGGGTGCTGGGCGGCTTGTTTTTAGCCGGGGTGCTGGAGGTGGGTTCTTCCACCGGCTGGTTTGGGCTGGAGGAGCTGGCTTCCCCAGGGGTTCCCTCGTGGGAGCACTCCTATGAGACCACCTGGGACCCCTCTCAGGACGGGGTGGAGGGCCTTTCCATCCGCTGGGCTGTTGGGCCCGTGTCTGTAATGCCGGGGGAGGGGCCCCTTATCACTGTGACGGAGTACGCTTCCCGCCCCTTGGAGGAGGGGGAAAGGCTTGCCCTGTCCTCTTCTGGCGGCGTGCTGGAGGTGGGCTGGAACGGCAGTCTGCTGCCCCTGGGCGCCCTGCAGGACCTGGAGAAGCGGGTGGAGGTGAAGGTCCCGCCGGAGCTGCTCTCTCAGCTGGAGGAGCTCTCCTGCTGGAACATCTCCGGGGAGGTCAGCGTTTCCGGGGCCTTTGCCCAAGAGCTTTCCCTGGGCTCCCTTGCCGGGGATCTGTTCCTGACCGGCGTTTCCGGGGAGAAAGCCGCGGTCTCCACTGTGTCCGGGGACATCCAGTGGAGCCAGGGACAAGCACGGGAGCTTTCTGTAAAGAGCACCTCCGGCGCGGTGCAGGTTGTGGGCATGCGTGCGGAGGAGTGCCATTTGAAGACGGTCACCGGCCCGCTTGAGTACCGGGGCGTGGGTGGCAGGCTTTTCGGGGAGAGCGTCACCGGTTCCCTGCGGGCCCAGCTGACCGCCTGCCCCACAGAAGGAGAGCTGGGCTCTGTGCAGGGGGATATTTTCCTCACCCTGCCAGAGAACAATGGCTTCCAGGCAAGGCATTCCAGTGTTTCCGGCCACTTTACATCGGATTTTTCCGGTTCGGGGCAGGGCGGAGGCTTCCTCTATAAGGGAGGCGGCCCGCTGCTTTCCTTTACCACCACCTCAGGGGATGTGCGCATCGCCCGGGGCTGATTACCCATCGGAAAGGAGGCGCTGCATGTACGGCGCAATCTTAGGGGACATCGCGGGGTCCCGTTTTGAATTCAGCAAGCCCCAGGGCTTTGACTGGCGCACTGTGGACCTGTTCGGGGCCCGAAGTGCCTATACCGATGACACCGTGCTTACGGTGGCGACCAAATATGCCATCCTCACCGGAACCCCCTATGCCAAAGCCTACGCCCTGTTCGGCAAGCGGTATTCACGGGTGGGCTATGGCACCATGTTTAAGAATTGGCTCAATTCCGGCTCGCAGAAGGGGTATAACAGCTACGGCAATGGTTCCGCCATGCGGGTCAGCTACATCGGCTGGCATTTCGATACGCTGGAGGCGGTAGAGGGCCAGGCGGCCCGCAGCTCTACCTGCACCCACGACCATCCGGAGGGGATCCGGGCGGCACAAGCCACGGCGGGGGCAGTGTTTTTGGCCCGCACAGGCGCCTCGAAACGGGACCTGGCCCGGTATTTCCGCAAGCGGTTCTGCTACCCGGTCAGCAAGCCCCTGGCGTTCTACCGCCCCTTTGGCAAATTTGACGATACGGCCATGGGCACCATGCCCCTGGCCATCCGCTGCTTTTTGGAGTCGGAGGACTGGGAAAGCTGCATCCGCAATGTGTTCAGCATTAAATGCGACACGGATACCGTGGCCTGCATCGCGGGGGGCATTGCAGACGCCTTTTACGGCGGCACCGGCCAGGATGAGGAGGCCCTGTTAAAGCGCTTTTTGGTCAAGCCCGATGAAAACGGCCGGTTTGATAAGTTTTTGTACCAATGGGCCGTTAAAACCAAAGAGCAGGCCCAGCGGGAGCAGGAAGAGAAGCAGCGGCAGGAGAGGGAAGAAAAAGAGAAAGGCGGCTTATTATGATCGTTCAGACCTATCAGTCCAAGTTGGTTTTGCGCATTCTCAAGGCGGGGGAAATCTACCGGGCCAAGCCCAACCTGTCCCTGCGGGGGGAGTACGATGCCCTGATTGATATGCTGGGCCTCAAATGCGAGTGCCCCATCTTCGCGGTCATCAAAGGGCGGCGGCAAAACACGGGGGGCAAGGTCTCCGGCTCTGTGCGGCTGACCCTGGATGTGCCGGACAAGTTTATTCATTTGACAGAATATGGCGTGTGGGCCGACTTCCTCTATGCCTTTCAGTTTACTAAGCCGGGCAACTACAAGTCCCTGCGGCCAGACTGTGAGGAGCTCACCGTCCGCCGCTACAACGAGATTTTAGAGGACCTGAAGAAGCAGCGCAAGCCCTCTGAGTACAAATATCCCCAGGTGGTGCTGGAAAAGATCAACCCCGCCTGGCTGAAAAGCTACCACATTGTGGGCAAGGGAGAGGGCCTGCTAAACCGCATTTTCAGAAGGAAGCGCTGACCGGGCGGAAGGCGCTGCCGATACAGCCCGCCAATGGGGCGGGTGGAAAAGGGAAGGAGTTTTTTGTTATGATGGTGGGCAAGTACATTTTATCCATCGACCAGGGGACCACCAGCTCCCGGGCGGTCCTGTTCGATTCCTTCGGGGGTGTGGCCGGCATGGGCCAGCGGGAGTTTCCCCAGATCTATCCCCAGCCGGGGTATGTGGAGCACGACGCGGTGCAGATTTTGCAAACCACCCTGTACGCCATGCGCCAGGCAGTGGAAAAGGCCGGGGTCCATGCCCGGGATATTGCGGCCATCTCCATTACCAACCAGCGGGAGACCACTGTGGCTTGGGACGCCCAAACCGGCATTCCGGTGTGCAATGCCATTGTGTGGCAGTGCCGCCGCACCGCCCCGGAGTGCGAACGCCTGCGCGCCGCCGGCATGGAGCCCTACATCAAGGATACCACCGGCCTCATTATCGACCCCTATTTTTCCGGCACCAAGATGAAGTGGATCCTGGAAAATGTGCCCGCCGCCCGGGAGCTGGCGAATAAGGGCCGGCTGCGTTTCGGCACCATTGACACTTGGCTGGTGTACTCCTTGACCGATGGGGCCTCTTACGTCACCGATGTGACCAACGCCTCCCGCACCATGCTGTTCGACATCCACAAGCTGCGCTGGGATGACGCCATGCTCAAGGAGCTGGGCATCCCCCGCAGCGCCCTGCCCCGGGTGTGCGAGAGCGGGGAGATTGTAGGCATGTGCAGCGCCGATGTGCTGGGGGAAGAGATCCCCATTGCCGGCATGGCCGGGGACCAGCACGCCGCCCTGTTTGGCCAATGCTGCTTTGAAGAGGGCATGGCCAAGAACACCTACGGCACGGGCTGCTTTGTTCTGATGAACACGGGCAGCAAGCCGGTGGCCTCCAAAGAGGGGCTGCTGACCACCATCGGCTGGAAGCTGAACGGCCGCACCACCTACGCCCTGGAGGGCAGCGCCTTCAACGCGGGCAGCGCCATCCAGTGGCTGCGGGACGAGCTCCAGCTCATCAAGACCCCCCAGGAGGCGGACCAGCTGGCGGAGACCGTAGCGGATGCGGGGGGTGTCAGCTTTGTGCCCGCCTTCACCGGCCTGGGCGCCCCCTATTGGGATATGTACGCCCGGGGAGCACTGCTGGGTGTCACCCGGGGCACCACCCGGGCCCATCTGTGCCGGGCGGTTTTGGAGAGCATTGCCCTGGAGAGCGCCGACCTAGTGGAGGCCATGAAGCGGGAGAGCGGTGTGGCCATTCCAGAGCTGCGGGCGGACGGCGGGGCTTCCCGCAGCCGGTTTTTGATGCAGTACCAGGCGGACATCCTGAACACCCGGGTTTGCCGCCCCCAGTGCCTGGAGACCACCGCCCTGGGTTCCGCCATGATGGCGGGCCTGACCGTGGGCGTGTGGGAGGACCTGGAAGAGCTCTCCTCCCTGTGGCGGGAGAGCGCCGCTTTCACGCCGGACTATCCCCAGGAAAAGCGGGAGGCTGACCTGGCCCGCTGGCACGAGGGTGTCCGGCGCAGCATGGGGTGGGCCCGCCAGTAAGTGCGCAAGGTGTTTCCCGGGTACAACGGGAGGAGGGATAGAGTGGTCCATCTGGAAAAAGTAAACGGCGAAAATATCTGGGACATTTTAAAGCTAAGTGTCTCAGAGAGTCAGAAAAATTTTGTCGCCAGCAATGAGATCAGCATTCTGGAAGCCTATGCCGCTATCGCATCCAACGGATATGCGTTTCCGTTTGGGGTCTTTGACGGGGATGCTCCAGTGGGCTTTGTGATGGTTGGGTATGGCAAAGATGACTGCTGGAAGGACGCCCCAGCCATAGCGGAGGGGAATTATAACCTGTGGAGACTGATGATCGACGAGAGCTGTCAAAACAGGGGATATGGGAGACAGGCGGTAGAACTTGCACTAAACTTTATCAGAACCTATCCCTGTGGAAAAGCCAATTTCTGCTGGCTGTCATACGAGCCGGAAAATACGGTTGCCAAATCGCTGTACGCCTCTTTTGGATTTGTAGAGACCGGAGAAAAGGACGGCGAAGAGCAAATTGCCGTTTTAAAACTTTAAGACAATTTCTGATGTAGACACGCGGGGCCGAGTGGGCTTTCCGTAAGCCAATTGAAAACCGTCCGGGCCTGCGCCCTATGCGCTACGCGGTCTCACCTGCCGCTCGGGTGCTGTCTGCCAGTGGCAGACGCCCAGCACCGACCGAAGTGGCAACGTAGACCGGCGCTGAACGGTGCCCACCGGGCACCAGCGCCGTGCGGGCTTGGCCCTGCATTTCTTACGGCTTCGCCCAGGTCAAGACCGCAGGGGCGTTGCCCCCGCACCCCCACAGCCTTTGAAAAGGCTGGCGAAACTTTCATGCGCCTTCGGCGTTTTCTTTCCATTACTTTTCTGCGAGGTGATCCCCTTGATCTCCATTATCGACTACGGCGCGGGCAATCTCCAAAGCGTGGAGAAGGCCCTGCGCCACATCGGCTGTGATTGCCAAATCACCGCCGGCCCCGCCGCCCTGCTGGCCTCAGAGGCCGCGGTGCTGCCTGGGGTGGGCTCCTTTGGCGACGCCATGGACCAGCTCCGGGCCCGGGGCTTGGAGCAGCCCATCCACGATTTTGTGGACTCTGGCAAGCCCTTTTTGGGTATCTGCCTGGGCCTGCAGATCCTCTTTGAAACCAGCGAGGAATCCCCCGGTGCCCGGGGGCTGGGCCTGCTGAAGGGCCGTATCGTCCGCCTGCCCAAGGAGAGCGGCTTGAAGATCCCCCACATCGGGTGGAACTCCCTGGCGCTGAAAGAGGGGGAACCCCTGTTCGCCGGGCTGCCCCAGGAGCCCTATGTGTACTTTGTCCACTCCTACTATCTGCGGGCCCAGGAGGACGTGGTCACCGCCACGGCAGAGTATGGGGCAACCATCCACGCGGCGGTGCGCAAGGGGAACCTGATGGCCTGCCAGTTCCATCCGGAAAAGAGCGGCCGGGTGGGGCTGCAGATCCTGCGCAACTTCGCGGCAATGCTGGAAAAGGGGGAGTGAACATGTACGCCAAACGGATCATCCCCTGCCTGGACCTGAAAAACGGCCGGGTGGTAAAGGGGACCAACTTTGTAGGCCTGCGGGATGCAGGGGACCCGGTGGAGTGCGCCATTGAGTACGACCGCCAGGGCGCAGACGAGCTGGTGCTGCTGGACATCACCGCCTCCTCCGATGCCCGGGACATCATGGTGGATATTGTCACCCGGGTGGCGGAGAGCATCTTTATCCCCTTCACCGTGGGGGGCGGCATCCGCACTGTGGAGGACTTTACCCGTATCCTCCGGGCCGGGGCGGACAAGGTCTCTGTCAACTCCGCCGCGCTGAGGAATCCCGCCATCATCCAGGAGGCGGCTTATAAATTTGGCAGCCAGTGCGTGGTGGTGGCCATGGACGCCAAGCGCCGTCCCGAAGGGGGCTGGACCCTGTACCTCAACGGCGGCCGGGTGGACACGGGAAAGGACGCCGTGGAGTGGGCCCGAGAGGTGGAGCGCCTGGGCGCGGGGGAGATTCTTCTCACCAGCATGGACTGCGACGGCACCAAGGCGGGCTACGACCTGGAGCTGACCCGGGCCATTTCAGAGGCGGTGTCCATCCCGGTGATCGCCTCTGGTGGGGCGGGGACCATGGAGCACTTCTACGACGCCTTCACCCAGGGCAAAGCGGACGCAGTGCTGGCGGCCAGTCTGTTTCACTTCCGGGAGATCTCCATTCCCGAGCTAAAGGCATACCTGGCGGGCCGGGGCATCCCCGTGCGCCGGGAGCCATGCTGAATGTGCCGGTTTGGGCCTGCTTTTCGGGCTTTTGAAAAAAATGAAAAATAGGTGTTGACTTTTCCGAAAAACCTGTTATAATAAATACTGCCGTTCGGACAGGGCGGCAAAAAATAGCGGTATTGTGTAAGGGTAGCACAGCAGACTCTGACTCTGTTTGTCTGGGTTCAAATCCTGGTA
The DNA here is from genome assembly GCF_025630755.1 of Acutalibacter sp. LFL-21. Lineage (NCBI taxonomy): Bacteria > Bacillati > Bacillota > Clostridia > Eubacteriales > Acutalibacteraceae > Acutalibacter > Acutalibacter sp. LFL-21. The sequence continues at coordinate 262,640 of NZ_JAOTNT010000002.1, forward strand.
CCGCTGCCAAAAAGCCTCGGTTTGAGAGAGCCGAGGCTTTTTTACGAGGTGTGGCTCAGTTTGGTAGAGCGCTACGTTCGGGACGTAGAAGTCGCAGGTTCAAATCCTGTCACCTCGACCAGGTTGAGCCTGGACGCAATTCGCGTTCCGGGCTCAGCTATTTCTTTTGCCTTGCCGCTCGCGCTTGTAGCGGGCAGTGATCTTGTCACCTCGACCAGCGGCAAGCTGCCGCTCCCAAGCCGCGATCATCGCTTTTGCGGTGGCCGCGATTTTTGTTGCCCGCGTTTTTACCAGGCGGCTGTTCTGTTTTCCCGTCCGGTGCGGCGCCTGAGGGAGATCTGCCGCCAGCTGCGCACCCATGACATTTCCCGGGTGGATCTGGTGATCCGCTGGGGCGGCATGCGGCGGCTTTCCGGCTTTCTGCCAGTGCAGTCCGTGTACGCGGATTTCTTCGTGGTGGACCGGCTCTGGCCCGACTTCCAGCCGGAGGACTTCTTCCAAGCCTTGGAATGGTATCAAAAGCAGGACGTGACCCTGGGCGGGCGACCCCTTCCGGCGTTTCGCGCAGCCCAGAAATTTTGACGCTCTCAGCCCGGCTTCTCTTGGAGAGGAGCCGGGATTTTTTCTGCCTGAACGGAACTCCCTTGCGCTGTGCGGGGAGCGTGCTATAATGAAGGGGAATGTGATTTCTGGGAGGGAGAAGCTGTGACCACTGTGTATTTTGTCCGCCACGCCCAGTCAGACGCCTCTGTGCAGGACCCCTTCCTGCGGCCCCTTACGGAGCAGGGCCTGCGGGACCGACGCCTGGTTACGGAATTCTTGAGCGGCAGGGAGGTGGCGGCGCTGTTTTCCAGCCCCTATAAGAGGGCAGTGGATACTTTGGCGGATTTTGCGGAAAAGCAGGGGTTGCCGGTTCAGACCGCAGAGGACTTCCGGGAGCATGAGACCATCAGCGACTCTTACCCTGACGAGAACTACTTCCCCTTTATTCAGAAATATTGGGAGGACCCCGCTTACAAGGTCCCGGGGGACGAGAGCCTGGAGGAACTTCAGCAGAGGAACGTCCGGGTCCTGGAAAGGGTGCTGGAGGCCTACCCGGGGAAGACCGTGGCCATCGCCACCCACGGCATGGCTCTCTCCGCAGTCCTCAATTTCTATGACGCTGCCTACGGATACGAGGATTTTCTATCCATGGTGAAGATCAAGCCCTGGGTGGTGAAGCTTACCTTCCAGGGCAAGCAGTTTCTGGGGTGGGAGCCCGTTTGTCTGAACAGGCCATAATGCCTGCCGGAGCGGGGCAAAGAAATTTGCTTCGCGAAAAATATGGAATTTCATGCCTTTGTTGACACTCCGCCTCCGTCATGCTACAATCACCGTGAAAGCGCCCTTGGGGCACGGTTTCCAAGGGCGCGGCACTTTTGGATGGAGAAATGCTTTTGAAGGAGGAATCGTTTTGAAGATTTATGTTTCCGCCAGTGCCAGGCGCAGCGGCACCGGCGCCCAGGAGGCGCCCTTCCAGACCATCTCCGAGGCCGCCCGGGTGGCGGTGGCTGGGGATGAGGTCATCGTCCTGCCCGGCTATTACCGGGAATGGGTGGACCCCCAAAACGGCGGCGAGAGCGACGCCTGCCGCATCACCTACCGTTCGGAAGTCCCTGGCGGCGCGGTGATCTCCGGCGCGGAGCCTGTGAAATCCTGGCAGCCCTATGAGGGGGACGTGTGGGTGGCCCGCCTCTCCAACGGGCTGTTTGGGGGCTACAACCCCTACACCACCTTGATCGAAGGGGATTGGTACGAGCCCAAGCACCCCTACCATACCGGCGAGGTGTACTTAAACGGCAAGTCCCTGTACGAGGCGGACAGCCTGGAGGGAGTGCTCCATCCCCAGAAGGACTTGGCCTCCTGGGACCCGGAGTTCACCGTCTACCGCTGGTACACCTGCCAGGAGGGGGACACCACCCTGCTGTACGCCAACTTCCAGGGGGCCGACCCCAACCGGGAGAACGTGGAGATCAACGTGCGGCGCAACTGCTTCTACCCCAGTAAGACCGGCGTGAACTACATCACCCTCTCCGGGTTTGTCATCCGCCAGGCCGCCACCCAGTGGGCCCCGCCCACCGCCTATCAGGAGGGCATGGTGGGCCCCCACTGGTCCAAGGGCTGGATCATCGAGGACTGCGAGCTCAGCGACTCCAAGTGCTCCGGCATCTCCCTGGGCAAGTATTATCAGCCGGAGAACGACAACAAGTGGCTCCACAAGAAGTATAAGGACGGCACCCAGACCGAGCGGGAGTGCATTTGCCTGGCCCAGATCCAGGGTTGGACCAAGGAGAACATCGGCCACCACATCATCCGCCGGTGCAATATCCACGACTGTGGCCAGACCGGCATTGTGGGCCATCTGGGCGGGGTGTTCTCCCTTATCGAGGACAACCACATCCACCACATCAATAACAAGCAGAACCTCTCCGGCGCGGAGATCGGCGGCATCAAGATGCACGCCGCCATCGACGTAGTGTACCGGCGCAACCATATCCATCACTGCACCCGGGGCATTTGGCTGGATTGGCAGGCCCAGGGCACCCGTGTCACCCAGAACCTGTTCCACGACAACACCCTGCCCAACCTGGGGGAGGACCCGGCCCCCGAAGCGCTGCAGGGCATGGGGGAGGATATCTTTGTAGAGGTTTCCCACGGCCCCACCCTCATTGACAACAACCTGTTGCTGTCCACCAGGTCCCTGAAGCTGGCGGCCCAGGGTATTGCCGTGGTCCACAACCTGATCGGAGGGAGCCTGACCTGCGTGGGCAAGGGCACGGACAACGGAGCGCCCAACCTGCCCTCCCCCCGGTACACCCCCTACCATGTGCCCCACCGGACGGAGGTCATGGGCTTTATGACCTTCCTCCACGGGGATATGCGGTTCTACAACAACATTTTTGTCCAGCAGCCGGTGCACCCCGCCTTGGAGGAGCTGGCCCGGCGCGCCAAGGAGCATCCCAACGCGTGGGATGACAGCAACGTGGCGGTGGGCACCTTCCCCTACAACGGCTACCCCACCTTCCAGGAGTGGGACAAGCTGTTCGAGGGATACTGCGGCATGGGGTCCCCCACCACGGACCGGTATTACACCCATCTGCCTGTGTGGAGCGCCGGCAACGTGTACTTCGGCGGCGCCCAGCCCTGGGAGAAGGAAGAGTCCCCCTTGGTGGTGGAGGAGCCCGTCTCCTTGGAGCTGAGGGAAGAGGACGGGAAGTACACCTTGAAGACCGACCTGTACCGCCATCTGCCTGTGGGAGAACGGCCTTTTGTTTCCACAGAGCTGCTGGGCGAGGCCTTTGAACCCGAAGAAAAATTTGAAAACCCAGACGGCAGCCCCATCCTCTTCGACCAGGATTACTTTGGCCGCCATCGGGCTGTCCATCCCATGCCCGGCCCCTTCCAGGAGGAGGGCGAACTGCAGGAGTCCCTGTTTTGAACGGGGAAACCCTGGCCCTGAGGCCCATCGCCCACATCCGCAGCCCCTTTACGGAGAAATTCGGCATTCCCCGCCAGAGCGGCCTGGTGGAGGAGGTCTCCGCCCAGGTGGTCTTTGAGGAGGGCTTCCGGGCCCCAGAGGCCTTTCGGGGGATGGAGGGCTTTTCCCACCTCTGGCTGCTGTGGGGATTTTCCCAGACGGCGGACCAGGGCTGGTCGCCGACAGTGCGGCCGCCCCGGCTGGGGGGAAACCAGCGCATGGGGGTGTTTGCCACCCGTTCCCCCTTCCGCCCCAACCCCATTGGGCTCTCTTGCGTCAGACTGGAGCGGGTAGAGCTTCACACGTCCCAGGGGCCGGTGCTGTGGGTGCGGGGGGCCGACCTTTTAAATGGGACGCCAATCTATGATGTGAAGCCCTATGTGCCCCTGGCGGACTGCCGGCCAGAGGCTGCAGGCGGCTTTTCCGACCAGCACCGCGGGGACCGGCTTGTGGTGGAATTCCCCCCGGATCTGCTTTCCCAGGTGCCAGAGGAGCACCGGGCGGCCCTGCTGGGCGTGCTCTCCCAGGACCCCCGGCCTTCCTATCAACAGGACCCCCAGCGGGTTTATGGGATGGCCTTTGCCGGGCTTCAAATCAAATTTACCGTGGAAGGGGAGAGCCTCCATGTGCGGCAGGTTCTCCCGCCCTAAAAAATAGGGGAGCGCTCCAGCGCTTCCCTATTTTTTACCCTGCAAGCCATTTTATTGCCTGCAAGGGCAGTATCATGGCAAACTTCGACCAGAACGTGGCCAAATAAAAAAGCATAGCACACACAGGAATGGCTCCCTTGCGGGAGCCATTCCTGTGTTCCGGCAGCTTTCCGGAAGCCTTTGGCGTTGCGCCCGCCAATGTATTGCTGCTCTATCAGGAATACCACTGGAAAACAGGGGAGTGCGGGTTCGCTCCGTGCTTTCTTGTTTTTTATCTTTGGCTCCTCCACAGGGGCCTCCAAGGCCGCAGCGCAAGGGATAAATCAAAGATGAAAAAATCACGGCGCTTTCCTCCTCTTACTACTGGCCTTTTGGAATAAGAGACGATATAATAGAATGGAAGATGACTCCTGGGGTAAACTCATTTCCTCTAGTGGCAGCTTGGCAGAGGTCAACCCTCTGCGTTTTTCTGGTTTATCAATGATCTGAGCGTTGTGGGGATACTTGATGACGCAGCATTTCTTCCCCCAATCAATGCCACCTTTAATCAAGGTGTATCACTGATTTTGGGATGAGGTATATCTATGATAGCTTATAACTCGGAAATTAAAACGAAAGAAGAACTGTGCAGCTGGTTCCTGGCTGAAACAGATTGGCTTGCCGACTGTATAGACGGAGAGCTGATGCAGGGCAAACGGCCGGACAATGCTTTGGTAAAAAAGGTGCGCAGCCGGTTGGCGGCTTACTGTGCTTATACAGGACGATCACCGATATCCTTCGCGGAAGAAAGGTATGATCAGGAATTGAGGGAGATACTCTTTCCCGAGGGAATGGATCATGTTTCGTATTGTTCTAGCGAGGAGGCGTTCTCCCTAATATTGTCGGGCTTTCTGGAAGATGTCCGGAATCTGTTTCAGCGCGTGCTCACCAATGATCCCAAAGATCCTCATTTTTCCGCAGTGACCGCAGAGAAAAAGGCAGCACTTTACTTAAAGTGTCTGAACCGCTCTTTCTCCTATCCTTTGGACAATTTCTGGAAAGAACAGGGCTACCATCAAGAGGAGATCCGGCGGTTTTACGAGAACTACCGGAGGGAATATCCCTACTATACTGGCAAAATGCCACCGGTTTAATGGGGGATAGCTACCTTAAAGTAGCGGATGGACACCATGTTGACAGATTATTTTTGGAGAGTTGATTTCTGAAAACGGTTTCTCTCCCCAATATACTTTTACCACGTTCTCATATTAGGCTTTGTGATATTTTCTTCGAGAGGCCCGAAAGTCAACTTCATGGCTCGCTGCGAAAACACATGGCAAAGGAGGCGTGCCCCGTGAAGTGGAAATCCCTTTTCTGTTTGCCGCTGCTGGCCCTTTTGTTGCTGGTCTGCGGGGGGTGCCAGCCAAAATCTACCATTCTGTTGCAGGGGAAAGAGCTATCCTCCTGGGAAGACCTATATGGCCAAGATATAGACACTGTGGAGGCGGCGCTGGGGGTGGAGCTCTCCTACGGGGGAATGCGGAATATCCGGGACTTGCCGGAGCCAGTCCTATTTGAGGAAATGGAATTCACCCAGCAGCTGCTGTTCGAGCCGGATACCAACACGCTCTTCGGTGTGCGGTATGTCTATCAAGGCCCTGTGGAGGACCTTTCCTCCTTAGTGGACGGGCTGCTTTCCCAGTTTACCAAAGCCTATGGCCAGGCCATCACTTACCCCGAAACAAAGTACCGCCTGTCCGATGATGCCTTCAAAGCGGCCGCAGCTGCTAGTCTGGACCAGTGGGAAATGTTCCTATATCCCTGGTGGGAAGAGTGGCCGGCCAGCGAAGACACCGTGTGCTGCCTAAGTGTTCAACCTGTTCCCGGGCGGACAGAAATCATACTGGACTACACCATGGCCTCGGAGGAACCAGTCTTTCACATCCAGGAGAAGTATCCCGATTCCATCCGCATCCAACGCGATAACCGAGGTGGAGAGTACAGAGATTTTTTCCCCCAGGACAAGGAGTATCAGGAGATCGTTGAACTTCTCAACGGGCTCCAGTACCGCCGCAAAGAGATTTTGAAGTTGAGCAGCGGTGGCGGCAGCGCATTTCTGTACGCCGTGGAATTGAACTACGAAGAAGACGCTCCCCCCTATGTCAGCCGCTCCTACCACTTCACCAACGAGACTATCGAGGTCGACCATGTCATGTATTACTGCGACCCGAAAGCTCTGGCCCAGCTGCGGGCGTATTTGGGGCCATGACTTTTAATAAAACAAAGACGATTTTTGCTTCTTTCGTGTGCCGCGTCGTTCGTTTGACAGCAGTTTGAATCATCTCCTGCCAGCATTGTCCGAAAGCTTTGAGAAAAGCCCCGGTTTTCCTGGGATCATTCCTGGAATTTCCGGGGCTTTTTTGTGTGATCTTCCGTGTGATATCGTGTGATTTTGTGGCGGTTTCGATGTATATTTCCCGCGTTTTATGCCGCGATAACGGTTATTAAAAAGCAAGAAAAATGGCTTGAAACCTAGAAAACTAGGAATCAAGCCATTCAAGACCTGGGTTAGGGTGATAAAATAGATGTCAATGAAAAACGCGGGCAACAAAAATCGCGAACCCCACAAGGTGAAGTTCGCGACTTGGGAGCGGCAGCTTGCCGCTGGTGCGCGAGACGGGACTTGAACCCGTACGTCGTAGACACACGCACCTCAAACGTGCCTGTCTGCCAGTTCCAGCACTCGCGCATAACCAACGCTGAGTATTATAGCATTCAGGCACAATGTTGTCAAGATGGGAATTCATTTCCCGGGAAATTTTTACCGGCACAGCCCCAGAAAGAAATCGAAGATAGGCCGGCCGTCCACCGTGTCCTCCCGGCGCAGGGTAAAGGACATGCGCTCTGGGTGCCACTGTACGCCGTAAATCCGTTTTTCCGGCCACTCCACCGCCTCGATGACCCCGTCCGCCTGGGAGCGGGCCGCCACCCGCAGCCCGGGGGCTACCTGTCCCAAAGCCTGGTGGTGGGCGCTGTTTACGGGAAAGGCGCTTCCGTAGAGGCCCTCCAAAAAGCTGCCGGGCGCGGCCTCCACTCCATGCACCCGGTCCCCCAGAGCGGCGTCGTGCTTGTGATCCGCCGCCGTGGGGATGTCCTGGATCAGGTCTCCTCCCAGAGCCACGTTGAGCAGCTGGATCCCCCGGCAGATGCCCAGGATGGGCCGCCCCCATACCAAAAAGCGGGACACCAGCTCCAGCTCGGCCGCGTCCCGCTGCAGGTCTGGGGCCTCGCTTCCAGCGGAGGGCTGGCCGTACCGGGCCGGGTCGATGTCCCCGCCGCCGGGCAGCAGCAGCCCCTGGCAGTCCAGGGCCTCCTCCACGTCCAGGCTGAATACACATTCAGCCCCACATCCCTCCAGAGCGCTGGCGTAGTTGGCCAGCTTTTCACGGACTCCGTATCCATATATTTTTGTCACAGGTCATGCCCCATTTCTGAGATTTTTTGAAAAAGCAATCGTATCATTTTCCCAGGGGTTTTGCAAGCCCCATTTCATTAACTATGCGCTTTTTGGGGAGAATAATCAAGAGCTTTGAAAAAGAAAAAGCCCTTCGCAGGGAAACTGCCGCTGTTCCCGCCTCTAGCGGCGCCTGGCGCGGACCAGGGCTGCGGCTCCATAGAGCAGAAAGAACAGCAGCAGGCTGCCGCACAATCCCCATAGGGGGAAAAGATAATCGAAGAAAGCGCGGCTGTCCACCCAAGCGAAGGGGAGGGTGCATAGAAGCGCCAAGCCTCCCTGGGAGAGGAGAAACAGCAAAGCAGAGGAACAGCGAACCCGCAGCTTTCCAGACCAAGCCAGGCAGAGCAGGACTAGCATCCCCAGAAGGTAGACAGCGCAGAGAGCACCGCATATCCCTTCCCCCAGCTGTTTCCAAAAGATGCGCAGCTCGTGGGCGGCGGTGTCCGCCGTGGAAAAGGGGTAGAGAAGGTCCATCGCCAGCCGGGTGGAGGAGCGGGCCAGCAGACCCAGAGCCAGAATTCCGCTCAACAGCGCGGGAATGAGAGCACGGCGCTTTGCTTTCATGGAAATCCCCCCGTGGGTTTTCTTTTCAGTATAAGGGGGCGGATTTAAGAATGAGTCAAATGCGCGTCAAAGAGATGTAAAATCCAAAGCGAGAGGAGGGACCTTCTGTGAAACGGGAGGAGAACGCAGTGGCCGCGGCGGTCATCGCCCTGGGACTGGGGGTGGCCTTGGGGTGCCAGATTCTGGGAGGGCCCCTGCCTCCGGCACTGCCGGAGGCAGGGGCCGCCCCGGTCAACGGCGCGGTGGAGCAGGATGCCTTTGCGGAGTATCAGCAGCTCTCCGACCCCCTGCTGGTGCTGGTGAACGGGCAGGTCCCCCTGCCGGAGGACTGGGCCTTCACCCCCTTTCTGGTGGACGACCAGGTGGTGGACTCCCGGATGCGGGAGGACCTGTCCGCCCTGCTGGCCGCCGCGGAGGAGGAGAACGTCTGGCTGTGGACGGCTTCCGGCTACCGGAGCGCAGCGCGGCAGCAAGCGCTGCTTGACCATGCCGTCCGGGAAAACCGGGAGGCGGGCATGGAAGCAGGCCAAGCGTTAGAAGATGCCCTGCGGACCATCGCCCTGCCCGGCCACAGCGAGCACCAGACCGGCCTGGCCCTGGACTTCAATGATGTTTCCGGGGATTTTGCCCTAACAGAGGCGTATCGTTGGCTTCAGGAACACGGGGCGGAATACGGCTTTATCCAGCGCTACCCGGCGGGGAAGGAAAGCGTCACTGGCATCGCGGAGGAGAGCTGGCATTACCGCTATGTGGGGCGGCCCCACGCTCAGGCTATGAAACGGCTGGGCCTGTGCCTGGAGGAGTACGTCCTGTATGTGAAAGCCGGGGGAGAGGGCTGAGCTTTCCCGCAGATTCCTGTTGCCAAGCCCTTCCACTTGCGATATAATATCTTGTATTGTGACACGCCCCGGCTTAGGGGGCGGTCTTTGAGAAAATCCGGCTTTTTGAAAGCCGCAAGGAGAGATAGAGCATGGCAACAGTCAGAACTCGGTTTGCCCCCAGCCCCACGGGCTTTATGCACGTGGGCAACCTGCGCACGGCGCTGTATGAATACCTGGTGGCCAAGTCCCAGGGGGGCAAGTTTGTCCTTCGCATTGAGGACACGGACCGGGAGCGCCTGGTGGAGGGCGCCGAAGCGGTCATCTACAAGACCCTGGACCAGGTGGGCCTGCGGCACGACGAAGGCCCGGACGTGGGCGGCGAGTACGGCCCCTATGTCCAAAGCCTGCGCAAGGACCTTTACAAGCCCTACGCCCAGCAGCTGGTGCGGGAGGGCAAGGCCTATTACTGCTTCTGCACCAAAGAGCGGCTGGAGTCCCTTCACAATGAGGAGGGCATTGGCGGCTATGACCGCCACTGCCGGGACCTGCCCGCCGAGGAGGTCCAGCGGCTGCTGGAGGCGGGCACGCCCTACGTCATCCGCCAAAAGGTGCCCCTGACGGGCTCTACCACCTTTGAGGACGCGGTGTTCGGCTCCATCACCATCGAGAACAAGGAGATTGAGGACCAGGTGCTCCTCAAGGCGGACGGCTACCCCACCTACAATTTTGCCAACGTCATCGACGACCACCTGATGCACATTACCCATGTGGTGCGGGGCAGCGAATACCTCACCTCCACCCCCAAGTACAACCTGCTGTACGAAGCCTTTGGCTGGGAGATCCCCACCTACGTCCACCTTCCCCTGATTATGGGCAAAAACGAGGACGGCTCGGTGTCCAAGCTCTCCAAGCGCCACGGCTCCACCAGCTTTGAGGGCCTGGTGGCCGAGGGTTACCTGCCCCAGGTCATCACCAACTACATCGCCCTTTTGGGCTGGGCCCCCAAGGACAACCAGGAGATCTTCTCCCTGCCGGAGCTGGTGCAGGCCTTCTCCATCGAGGGCATCAGCAAGTCCCCCGCGGTGTTCGACTACGACAAGCTCAACTGGTTCAACGCCGAGTACATCAAGGCCATGGGGGAGGAGGAGTTCACCGCCCACGCCATGCCCTATTATAGAGAGGTGTTCGGGGCGCAGGACAAGCCCTGGGAGGTGCTCTACTCCATCCTGCCGGCCCGCATCACCAAGTTCCAGGAGATCCCCGGCCTGCTCCACTTCTTGAAGGAGCTGCCCGACTACCCTGTGGACTTCTTCGTCAACAAAAAGAGCAAGGCCAACTTGGAAAACTCCCCCCAGATGCTCCAGGCGGCCATCCCCGTGCTGGAGGCTTTGCCCGACTGGAACGTCACCGCTATCCACGACAGCCTCATCGCCCTTGCAGGGGAGCTGGGCGTGAAGAACGGCACCCTGTTGTGGCCGGTGCGCATCGCTGCGGCGGGCACCCAGGTCACCCCCGGCGGGGCTATGGAGATCCTGGCCCTGCTGGGCCGGGAAGAGGCCCTGCGCCGCCTGCGGGCCGGACTTGCCAAGCTCCAGGCCTGAGCCTGGTTTGGAAATACATCAACGTAATCCCTTAGAAAGGAACCGTGAATGCAATGAGCGAGAAAATCAATTTTGAGGAGATCCCTTCCACAAGCTTTATCGACGACTTCGTGAAAGAGGACATGGGCCCCGGCGGCCGCACCGAGGGGATGCGGGTTCACACTCGTTTCCCGCCCGAGCCCAACGGCTACCTGCACATCGGCCACGCCAAGGCCATCTATATTGACTTCGGCACGGCAGAGCGCTTCGGCGGCATCTGCAACCTGCGCATGGACGACACCAACCCCGTCAAAGAGGACGTGGAGTATGTGGACGCCATCAAAGAGGACATCCACTGGCTGGGCTACGATTGGGACGACCGGTTTTACTATGCCTCCGACTACTTTGAGGACATGTACAAGGGGGCCGAGGAGCTGATTGAAAAGGGCCTGGCCTATGTCTGCGAGCTGACCCCCGAGCAGATGAAGGAGATGCGGGGCGACCTGACCCACCCCGCCCAGAGCCCCTACCGGGATAGGCCCAAGGAGGAAAGCCTGGACCTGTTCCGCCGCATGCGGGCCGGGGAGTTTGAGAACGGCCGCTACACCCTGCGGGCCAAGATCGACCTGGCCTCCGGCAACTTCAACATGCGGGACCCGGTCATCTACCGCATCAACCACACCAGCCATCACCGAACTGGGGACAAGTGGTGCATCTACCCCATGTATGACTACGCCCATCCCTTTGAGGACGCCATGGAGTGCATCACCCACTCCCTGTGTTCCTTGGAGTTTGAGGACCACCGGCCCTTTTACGACTGGGTCATCCAGAACGTGACCCTGCCCAGCAAGCCCCGGCAGATTGAGTTTGCCCGCCTGGGCATCAACAACACGGTGATGAGCAAGCGGAAGCTGCGCACTCTCGTGGAGGAGGGCTATGTGGACGGCTGGGACGACCCCCGCATGCCCACCATCTGCGGCCTGCGCCGCCGGGGCTACACCCCCGCCTCCATCCGCAATTTCAGCGAGCGCAACGGCGTTTCCAAGGTGAACTCCACAGTGGAGTACGCCTTTTTGGAGTACTGCCTGCGGGAGGACCTGAACCAGAACGCCCGCCGGGCCATGGCCGTGCTGGACCCCGTCAAGCTGACCATCACCAACTACCCCGAGGACAAAACCGAGCTGTTTGACGTGGAGAACAACCCCAACAAGCCCGAGGAGGGCGCCCGCCCGGTGAGCTTCTCCCGCACGGTGTATATCGAGCGGGAGGACTTTTTGGAGGCCCCGGTGCCCAAGTACAAGCGCCTCTACCCGGAAGGCCCGGAGTGCCGCCTGAAGGGAGCCTACCTCATCCGCTGCACCGGCTGCAAGAAGGACGAGGCAGGCAACGTGGTGGAAGTGTTCGCTGAGTACGACCCGGAGAGCCGGGGCGGCAACCCCGCCGACGGCCGCAAGGTGAAGGGCGCCACCATCCACTGGGTCAACGCCGCCGACGCCCTGGACGCGGAGGTGCGCCTGTACGATAACCTGTTTACCGTGGCCAATCCCGACGAGGGCAACTTCCTGGACTACCTGAACCCGGATTCCCTGAAGGTGCTCACCGGCTGCAAGGTGGAGAAGTGCCTGGGCGAGGCCAAGCCGGGGGAGAGCTACCAGTTCCTGCGCCAGGGCTACTTCTGCGTGGACAACAAGGATTCCCGGCTCGGTGCCCTGGTATTCAACCGCTCCGTCAAGCTGAAGGACAGCTTCAAGCCAGCGTGACGCTGGACCCAAGCCGCGGGGTGCGCCTTTAGGGCGCTTTGCCCGGTGGGGACTGTCAGCGCGGTGTCCGCGGTTTTTCACCCTGTGGAAGAGGCAAGAAAAGAAAACCTTGGCGTGACGCTGAACCCACGCTGCGGGGCGCGCTTTTAGGGCGCTTTTCAAGTGGTATTGAAAGGGCTGCGGCGTTCCCGGTGCGACGGGGCGCGCAGGCCATAGCAAATTTGAAAAATGTTCTTCGGAAAGAGGTTTTATCCATGAAGATCACCTATTTGGGCACTGCCGCCTCAGAGGGGCTGCCCGCTCCTTTCTGCACCTGTCCGGTGTGCCAAAAAGCCCGCCAAGAGGGTGGCAAAAGCGTGCGCACCCGCACCCAGGCCCTGGTGGATGAGAGCCTGCTCATTGACTTTCCCCCGGACACCTACCTGCACTGGCTGCGGAACAACTTCGATTTTTTGAAGGTCACGGATTTGCTGGTGACCCACTCCCACATGGACCACTGGTACCCCGACGACCTGCAGGCCACGGTGGAGCCCTTCGGCCACCACGACCCCGCCTACACCCTCACCCTTCACGGCAACGAGAAGGTGTGCCGCCAGCTGGAGGAGGGCATGGGGGCGGAGGAACCCAAGATCCTGGACACGGTGAAGCGCCAGGTGGCCACGGCCTTCGAGACCTTCACCGCCGGGGAGTACCGCGTCACGCCCCTGCCCGCCGACCACTGCTACACTGAGCGGGCCCTTATCTACCTTGTGGAGAAGGGGGACAAGGCCCTGCTCTACGCCCACGACACCGGCTACTTCCTGGACGGGGTGTGGGACTATCTGGCCGCTCGCAAGGACCTGCGTCTGGGCCTGGTGAGCCTGGACTGCACCCACGGCTTCGACGAGAACCGGCAGAACCACATGGGCTTCAGCGTCAACGTCCAGGTGCGGGACCGGCTGGTAGACATGGGCCTGGCGGACGGTGCGACTCTGTTCGTGTGCAACCATTTCTCCCACAACGGGGGCGGCAGCTACGAAGAGCTTTCCGCCCAAGCCCAGGCTCAGGGGATGCTTGCCAGCTACGACGGGCTCACCCTGGAGTTTTAAGGACGCCTTTACAAGGGGCCGCTGGATTGTTCCGGCGGCCCTTTTTTGTGAGCAAATTGTCACCCTTGAGAATTCATAAAGGTTGACAATTCTGTTTTCCCGTGCTACCCTTGTAAACAGAGTGTTAGGAAAGGAGGGCTTCCCTTGTCTGTGGCAGATAAGGTTTTAGAATTGCTGGAAAATGCCAATCACCCCTTTTCGGGGGAAGAGATGGCCCAGCAGCTGGGCATCACACGCAACTCCGTCTGGAAAGCTGTGGGGAAGCTGAAGGAGCAAGGATACGAGATTGAGGCAGCCACCAACCGGGGCTACCGGCTGGTGTCTGAAAAAAACGTGCTGACACCCCAGGGGGTGCGGCGGCTGCTCACTGGCCCCGCCCGTCGCTGTGCCATCGACGTGCAGGACTCCGTCACCTCCACCAACACCTTGCTCAAGCAAATTGCCGAGCACGGCGGGGCGGAGGGCATGGTGCTCATTGCCCACCAGCAGACCCAGGGGAAGGGGCGGCTGGGCCGCGCGTTCTTTTCTCCTAAAGGGACGGGACTGTACCTTAGTGTGCTGCTGCGGCCCCGGTTCTCTGCGGAGGAGGCCCTCTCCATCACCACGGCGGCCGCCGTGGCCGTGGCCCAGGCCATCGACGCCGTCACGGGGGAGCACGCCCAGATTAAATGGGTGAACGACGTGTACCTGCGGGGCCGGAAGGTTTGCGGCATCCTCACCGAGGCCGCCGTGGATTTTGAGTCCGGCGGGCTGCAATACGCCGTTTTGGGCATGGGCGTCAATGTCCGGGAGCCGGAGGGGGGCTTCTCCCCCCAGCTGCGGGATATTGCTGGGGCCCTGTATCGGGACCAGGTGCCTCCCGGGGCCCGCACCCGGCTGGCCGCGGAGATCTTGAACCGGTTTTTCACTTGGTACGAAGCTATGCCTGCCCGCCCCTTTATGGAGGAGTACCGCCGCCGCTGCCTGCTCACCGGGCTGGAAGTCACCTACACCCAGGGGGAACGGTCCGGCCGCTGTCGGGTGCTGGGGGTGGATGAGGAGGCACGGCTCCAGGTGCGCCTGCCGGATGGCAGGGAGACGGCCTTCTCCACAGGAGAGGTGCAGCTCTCCAAAGACTTTTTAGACCAGCTCCGCCAGGGGCATAAGGAGGAAACGCCATGAAGCTTCAATGGAAAAGCAGGCTCCACCGCATGGTGGTGGCCGGTGTGTTTGCGGCGCTGCTGGCCGTGCTGTCTCAGATTTCCATTCCCCTGCCCACGGGGATTCCTGTTACTCTGCAAACCTTTGCTGTGGCATTGTGCGGGTTTGCCCTGGGTCCGGGGCTGGGGACCGCCGCTGTGGGGGTCTACTTGGCCTTAGGCGCAGTGGGGATTCCCGTGTTTGCTGGATTTTCCGGGGGGATTGGCTCCTTTGTGGGCATGACCGGCGGCTATCTGTGGGCCTTTTTGCCCATGGCTTTCCTCTGCGGCCTGGGGGCCCGGCAGAAAAACAGGGCCCTGGCCTTGACCGTGGGTTTTTTGGGGCTGGTGGTATGCCACCTGTGCGGCTCTTTCCAGTTTGCCCTTGTTTCGGCGGTGTCTCCCTGGAATGCCTTCCTGCTGGCCTCAGCCCCCTATTTGCTGAAGGATGCGGCCTCTCTTGTGGTGGCCTATCTGGCGGCGGCTGCCATCCTGCGCAGCTTGGAGAAAGCCCGGCTGGTGACCCTGGTATGAGGCTGCGGGGGCATCATCTGTTCTGCGCCTCCCTGTTCCAGGGCAAGGGCTATAACGGGGCCTTTGCCGCCCGGATGGGAGAAGTCTTGGCAGCGCTGTCCCGTGGAGAGGCGTTTCTCCTCTGTGAAGACTGCGACAGCCTGTGTTCCGCTTGCCCCAACTGCCGGCCCGGGGATCAATGTGCCCTGGGAACGGAAGATGCGGCCCGGCGGGATGCTGCCGCCTTCGCGGCTGTGGGGCTTATTCCGGGGCAGAGGGTTGTGCCGGAACAAGCAGGGGAGAGGCTTCGCTGTGTCACAGAGGCGCAGTGGAAGTCTGTCTGTGAAGGATGCCGCTGGCAAAGGGAAGGTCTCTGCTCCTGGGGGCTTTTCCAAAAAATGAGAAAGCAGCGCTTTGTGTAATATACTGGAAAAGGGAAGCTCCTTTGGAAAAAGCAGGGGCTTCCCTTTCTTTTTTGAAATTCCTCTTGCTTTCAAGCGGAGAATATACTAAAATAAGTGTGTATAAATCTGGAATTCTGCTTAAAATTTGTGTGCTTTAAGAGGCGATTTCATCGTTCTTAACCATCATTTCCCTTCGGTTTAACAAAGGCGGCGAAGTGCACAAATTTAATCGCTATTTTAATATCGGTATATCGCTCCTGCCAATTTACAATCCGAAGGGGATCTGTTAAAATATTGTCAAAGTCAGGGGGAAAGAGGTGAAGAGTGTGCCGGGCCAGAGTGTTTCCAAGCAAACTTTGCAGCGGCTTCCCACATATCTCAGTTACCTGAAGGGGCTGCAGGGAGATTCAAAGCACATCTCGGCAACGGCAATAGCAGAAGCGCTGAACATCAACCATGTGGTGGTGAGAAAGGATCTTGCCTCCATCAGCAGCTCGGGCAGGCCCAAGGTGGGATATGTGCGTGAAGACCTTATCCGCGAGCTGGAAGCCTTTTTGGGCTATGACAACGCGCAAGACGCCGTGCTGGTTGGCGCCGGCCGGCTGGGAAAGGCGCTGCTTGCCTATGAGGGTTTTGTGGAATATGGTCTAAACATCGTGGCCGGCTTCGACACGGACCCGTTGGCAGTCAACACAGAAGTGGGCGGGAAGAGAATCCTTCCCATGGACCGGCTGGAAGACCTGTGCCGCCGGATGAAGGTGCGCATTGGGATTATCACCGTGCCCGGGGAACATGCCCAGGCGGTGTGCAGCCTGTTGATCAAAAGCGGGATATTGGCTGTTTGGAACTTTTCAAACGTCCATTTGGACGTGCCTGAGGGGATTCTGGTGCAAAATGAAAATATGGCAGTTCCCCTCGCCATCTTGTCCAACCATTTAAAGGAAAGATTCAGCACAAAATAAATAAAAAAGGATGGATCATTTCATGAACACAAATGTGACTTACGAAACTGTGGAGAACTTGGAAACATTCGAGAGAATGCTTGCCCGGGTGCGCGAGGCGCAGAAAATCTACGCCAGCTACACGCAGGAGCAGGTGGACAAGATTTTCCGCGCCGCCGCTATGGCCGCCAACCTGCAGCGTATTCCCCTGGCCAAGATGGCCGTAGAGGAGACCGGCATGGGCGTGGTGGAAGACAAGGTCATCAAGAACCACTATGCCGCCGAGTACATCTACAACGCCTACAAGGACACGAAGACCTGCGGTGTCATCGAGGAGGACAAGGCCTACGGCGTCAAAAAGATCGCTGAGCCCATCGGTGTGGTCGGCGCGGTTATCCCCACCACCAACCCCACCTCCACCGCCATCTTCAAGTGCCTGATTTCCCTCAAGACCCGCAACGGCATCATCATCAGCCCCCATCCCCGGGCCAAGAAGTGCACCATCGAGGCTGCCAAGGTGGTGCTGGACGCTGCCATAAAGGCCGGCGCTCCCGACGGGCTCATCGGCTGGATCGACATCCCCAACCTGGAACTGACCAACACCCTGATGGCTGAAGCCGACATCATCCTGGCTACCGGTGGCCCCGGCATGGTGAAATCTGCTTACTCTTCCGGTACTCCCGCTCTGGGCGTGGGCGCCGGCAACACTCCCGCCATCATCGACGACACTGCCGATGTGGTGCTGGCTGTCAACTCCATCATCCATTCCAAGACCTTTGATAACGGCATGATCTGCGCTTCCGAGCAGTCCGTGATCGTTCTGGATAAGGTCTACAAGGCTGTGAAGGATGAGTTCATCAAGCGCGGCTGCTATTTCCTCAACAAGGCTGAAACTGAAAAGGTCCGTAAGACCATCATCATCAACGGCGCCCTGAACGCCAAGATCGTTGGCCAGAAGGCCCACACCATTGCTGCCCTGGCCGGCGTGGATGTGCCTGAAACCACCAAGATCATCATCGGCGAAGTGGAGAGCGTGGACATCTCCGAGGAGTTCGCTCACGAGAAGCTTTCTCCCGTGCTGGCTATGTACCATGCCAAGACCTTCGATGAGGCCATTGAAAAGGCCGAGCATCTGATCGCTGACGGCGGTTACGGCCACACCTCCTCTCTGTATATCAATGTTGCCGAGAAGGAAAAGATGGCCAAGCATCAGGCCGCTATGAAGACCTGCCGTATCCTGGTGAACACTCCCTCTTCCCAGGGCGGTATCGGCGACCTGTACAACTTCAAACTGGCTCCCTCCCTTACCCTGGGCTGCGGTTCTTGGGGCGGTAACTCCGTTTCTGAGAACGTGGGTGTCAAGCACCTGATCAATATCAAGACCGTTGCCGAGAGGAGAGAGAATATGCTGTGGTTCAGAACGCCTGAGAAGGTTTACTTTAAGAAGGGCTGTATGCCCGTGGCTCTGGATGAGCTGAAGACCGAATACAACCGCAAGAAGGCGTTTATCGTCACCGACTCCTTCCTGTTCAAGAGTGGCTTCACCAAGAACATCACCGATAAGCTGGACGAGCTGGGCATTCAGTACGCCTGCTTCTACGATGTGGCTCCCGATCCCACCCTGGGCTGCGCTATGAAGGGCGTGGAGCAGATCCGCGACTTCGAGCCCGACGTGATCATTGCTCTGGGCGGCGGCTCTCCCATGGACGCTGCCAAGATCATGTGGGTGCTGTACGAGCATCCCGAGGCCGACTTCCAGTCCATGTCCATGGACTTCATGGATATCCGCAAGCGTATTTACAAGTTCCCCAAGATGGGCGAGAAGGCTATGATGGTTGCCATCCCCACCTCTTCTGGTACTGGTTCCGAAGTGACTCCCTTCGCCATCATCACCGATGAGAAGACCGGCACCAAGTGGCCTCTGGCGGACTACGAGCTGATGCCCAACATGGCTATTGTGGACGCCGACAACATGATGACTCAGCCCAAGGGCCTGACCTCTGCTTCCGGTATCGACGTTATGACCCACGCCATCGAGGCTTATGTGTCCATCATGGCCACTCCCTTCACCGATGGATTGGCTCTGAAGGCTATGAAGGCTGTGTTTGATTACCTGCCCTCCGCCTATGAGAACGGCGCCAACGATCCCTACGCCCGTGAGCGGATGGCCGAAGCCTCCTGTATGGCTGGTATGGCTTTTGCTAACGCCTTCCTGGGTGTGAACCACTCCATGGCTCACAAGCTGGGCGCTTACCATCACCTGCCCCACGGCATTGCCAACGCTGTGATCCTCACCGACGTGATCCGCTACAATGCTGCGGAAGTTCCCACCAAGATGGGCACCTTCTCCCAGTATCAGTACCCCCATGCCAAGCAGCGCTATGTGGAAGCTGCTCGGTTCTGCGGTATCCAGGGCAAGAACGACGACGAAGTGTTCGAGAACTTCATCAAGGCTTTGGAAGACCTGAAGGAGAAGATCGGCATCAAGAAGACCATCAAGGATTACGGCGTAGACGAGAAGTACTTCCTGGATACCTTGGACGAAATGGTGGAGAACGCCTTCAACGACCAGTGCACCGGCGCCAACCCCCGCTATCCGCTGATGAGCGAGATCAAAGAAATCTACCTGAAGTGCTACTACGGCAAGTAAATAAACGGAGGAGTTTTCACTATGAAACTGGAAAAGGTTATTGCAGTTCGGACTTCCAAGACCATCTATCGGGATGGCCAGTACGTCATCAAGGTGTTCGACGAGGGCTATTCCAAGGCTGACATCCTCAATGAGGCTTTGAACATTGCCCGCGTGGAAGAAACTGGCCTGCCCATCCCCCATGTGGAGGAGGTCACCAAGATCGACGGCAAGTGGGCTATTGTCACCGATTACGCTGAGGGCAAGACCCTGGCACAGCTGATGGCAGAGAACCCTGACAAGAAGGACGAGTACCTGGAGCGTTTTGTGGACATCCAGATCGAAGTTCAGTCCAAGACCTGCCCCATGCTGAACCGCCTGAAGGAGAAGATGAAGCGGAAGATCTCCCAGACCGGCCTGGACGCCACCACTCGTTACGAGCTGGATGCCCGCCTGGCTTCCATGCCCAACCACAACAAGGTTTGCCACGGCGACTTCAACCCCACCAATGTGGTGATCTCTCCCGATGGCGAAAGCTGGTCCGTGCTGGACTGGGCCCATGTGACCCAGGGCAACGCCAGCGCCGATGCCGCCCGCACCTACCTGCTGTTCTGGCTGGCCGGCGATATTGAGACTGCCGAGAAGTATCTGGACCTGTTCTGCAAAAAGACCGATACCGCTAAGCAGTATGTGCAGAAGTGGCTGCCCATCGTGGCTGCTTCCCAGTCTGTGAAGGGCAAGCCCGAGGAGCGCGAGTTCCTCATGCACTGGGTCAACGTGGTGGAGTACGAATAATCCGCCTCTGCGTTTTCACAAGCCCTGTACAACAGCCCTTTAAGCAAATCTGAAGAGAGCTTTCCGCTCCGCCAGGGGGCGGGGCGGAGGCCTCCTTCTTAAATTGAATCTGAATGCACTCTTTCTAGGAGGAATTTACCATGAAATGTACTATTTGCATCGGAAGCTCCTGCCATCTGAAGGGCTCCCGCCAGATTGTGGAAGAGCTCCAGTACCTTGTAAAGGAACACCACCTGGAGGATAAGGTCGAGCTGGGCGGCACTTTCTGCATGGGCAACTGCGTCAACGGCGTCAATGTTACCCTGGATGACAAGCTGTATTCTCTCTCCCCTGAGACCACCAAGGATTTCTTCGAGAAGGAGATCCTTCCCAAGGTACAATAAAAAAAGCCCAGAACACGGGAAGCTCCATCACGGCAATCGCCTTGATGGAGTTTGCCGTACCCGGCCCCTTATTTTGCTAAGCGAGAGGTTGTTCCCACATGGCTGAATACTTAAAGTTAAAAAAGTCAAATTGCGTAAACTGCTATAAGTGCATCCGGCATTGTCCTGTGAAGTCCATCAAGTATTCCACGGGCCAGGCGCAGATTGTCAGCGATGAGTGCATTCTGTGCGGCCAGTGCTTTGTGGTATGTCCCCAGAACGCCAAGGAGATCCGCAACGACGTGCCCAGTGCCATCGAGCTTTTAAAGAGCGGCCCGGTCATTGCCAGCGTGGCTCCCTCGTTTGTGGCCAACTACCCGGGCGCCACCATTGCCACCATGGAGAAGGCCCTGAAGCAGCTGGGCTTTACCGCTGCGGAAGAGACGGCTGTGGGCGCGTCCATTGTAAAGACCGAGTATGAAAACATCATCCACGAGGGCAAGCAGGAGGTCATCATCTCTACCTGCTGCCATTCTGTCAACACCCTGGTGGAGAAGTATTACCCCGAGGTGCTGCCCTACTTGGCCACGGTCCTGTCTCCCATGCAGGCCCACTGCCAGAAGATCAAGCAGGAGCATCCCGGCGTGAAAACTGTCTTCATCGGACCCTGCATTTCCAAAAAAGCGGAGGCCGAGGCTTACCCCGGCACAGTGGACTGCGTCCTCACCTTTGAAGAGCTCTCTGACTGGCTCAAGCAGGAAGGGGTCTCTATCGAGCAGGGAGAGGACCACCTGGAGGAGAGCCGGGCCCGGTTGTTCCCCACCTCTGGCGGCATCCTGCGCACTATGAACTGCGATTCCCCCGACTATACATATATGGTGGTGGATGGCATTGAGAATGTATTGGCTGCCCTGGATGACATCAAAGAGGGGCGCCTGAAGAAGTGCTTTATTGAAATGTCCATTTGCGCAGGCAGCTGCATCAGCGGTCCGGCCATGGAGCGCGAAAAGCGCCGTCCCATTACAGACGCCATTGCAGTGAACCGCTATGCCGGCAAAAAGGATTTTGCGGTAGAACAGCCTTCCAGCAAGGACCTGATTAAAGATCACCGGTTTATCGGGCTGCACCGCCAGATGCCCGGCGAGAAGGAGATTCAGGAGATCCTTCGGAAGATGGGCAAGAATACCCCCGAGCAAGAGCTTAACTGCGGCGCCTGCGGCTACAACACCTGCCGCGAAAAGGCAATTGCCGTCTATCAGGGCAAAGCGGATATCAACATGTGCCTGCCCTTCCTGACCCAGAAGGCAGAGAGCTTCTCTGATACCATTATCAGCACCTCGCCCAACGGCATCATGGTCCTCAACGAGGACCTGGAGGTGCAGCAGATCAATTCCGCCGCCTGCCAGATTGTGAATATCCGCCATGCCTCTGACGTGCTGGGGGACCAGGTCATCCGCATCCTCGACCCCAAGGTGTTCCTGGATGTGATGTCCACTGGCCGCAGCGTGCGGGATGAGAAGGTCTATCTTGCCGAATACAAGCGTTATGTGGAGCAGACCGTCATCTATGACAAGAGCTACCACATCATTATCTGCATCATGCGTGATGTCACCGAGGAAGAGCGGGAGCGCATGAATAAGGAAAAGATCAGCCAGCAGACCATCGAGATGACGGACCGGGTCATCGAGAAGCAGATGCGCATGGCCCAGGAGATCGCCTCCCTGTTGGGCGAGACGACCGCCGAGACCAAGATCGCGCTGACCAACCTGAAGGATTCCTTAGGCGATGAATAACCTGTGTACCGATATCGGATATATCAGCCTGAACAAGTGGGGAGAGCAGCTCTGCGGCGACCGTGTTGAAATCGTCGAGCAGGGGGAAAACTCCACCGTCATCGTTCTGGCTGATGGAATGGGGAGCGGCGTCAAGGCGAACATTCTCTCTTCCTTGACCTCTAAAATCATCTCTACGATGATGGCGGCCAACATGCGCCTGGAAGACTGCGTCTCTACCATTGCCTCCACACTGCCGGTCTGCGCTGTGCGGGGCGTGGCCTATTCCACCTTTACCATCATCCACATCATCGAAAATGAGGAAGCGGAAATCATCCAGTATGACAACCCCCTCGCCATCCTCATCCGGGACGGGAAGTTCGTAGAAATTCCCAAGACCGGCACGGAGATTGATGGGAAGATGATCTACAAATCCAAAATCAAGCTCCAGGAGAATGATTTCCTTTTCACCATGAGCGACGGCACCATTCACGCCGGCGTGGGCCAGTCCCTAAACTTTGGCTGGGAGCGCAAGGATATCATCGAGTTTCTGGAGATGATGTATGACAAGAGCTACACCGCCAAGACCTATGCGTCCCTGCTGGTGGAAGAGTGCAACCACTTGTATGGGGGCCATCCCGGAGATGACACCACCGCCTGTGTGGTGAAGGTCCGGGACCGGCAGCAGGTGAACCTGATGATCGGCCCGCCCTCAGACCGGAAGGACACCCACAAGTACTTGTCCCTGTTCTTCTCCAAAGAGGGCAAGCACATTGTCTGCGGCGGCACCACCTCTACTCTGGCCTCCGAGTTCCTGCACAAGCCCATGGTGGCTGACCTGAACTATCTGGACCCAGAGATCCCGCCCATTGCCAAGATCGAGGGCGTGGACCTGGTGACAGAGGGTGTCATTACAATCAGCAAGGTGCTGGAATATGCCAAGGACTTTTTGGCAGATAACGAGACCTACACCCAATGGGGTTATAAACGGGACGGCGCTTCCCTCATTTCCCGCATGCTTTTTGAAGAAGCCACGGATATCAACTTTTTTGTGGGGAGAGCCATCAACCCCGCCCACCAGAACCCAAACCTGCCCATCAATTTTAATATTAAGATGCGCCTGGTGGAAGAGCTCAGCGAATGCCTGAAAAAGATGGGCAAGCGCATCAAGGTGAGCTACTTCTAAAAAAAGACCCGCCAAAGAAAGGAAAGGTATCAATCTATGCCCTCAGTTCCCATTAAGGACAGAAAATTCGACACACAGGTGCAGTATCTGAAGTATAAGGTACTGCGGGAGGTTGCCCGCTATGCCTTTGAGGACCGCCTGCTGGACGCCTACACCGAGATTCCCAAGCTCATTGTTAAGGATAAGCCCACTATGCGGTGCTGCATCTACAAAGAGCGGGCCATCGTGGAGGAACGCATCAAGCTGGCTCTGGGTGGGGATAAAAACAATCCCAACGTCATCGAGGTCATCGACATCGCTTGTGATGAATGCCCCATGTCCGGTTACAACGTCAGCGATGCCTGCCGGGGCTGCATTGCCCACCGCTGCGAGGACGCCTGCCGCCGCGGCGCTATCACCTTTGACGAGCACCTGCATGCCCATATTGACAAATCCAAGTGCGTGGAATGCGGTCAATGCGCCAAGGTTTGCCCCTACAGCGCCATTGTAAACCAGAAGCGTCCCTGTGAGAACGCCTGCAAGATCAAAGCCATCAGCATGGCGGACAGCGGCGCCGCCCAGATCGACAACGAGACCTGCATTTCCTGCGGTGCCTGTGTCTATCAGTGCCCCTTTGGCGCCATTGTGGATAAGTCCTTTATCCTGGACGTGGTGGACCTGATCAAAAAGAGCAACGACAACAAGGACTACAAGCTCTACGCCGTGGTGGCGCCCTCCATCTCCAGCCAGTTCAGCTACGCCAAGCTGGGCCAGGTCATCACCGGCATCCAGAAGCTGGGCTTCTTCCACGTGGTAGAGGCCGCCCTGGGCGCGGATATGGTCTCCTATGCAGAGGCCGCTGAGCTGGCAGAAAAGAAATTCCTCACCAGCTCCTGCTGCCCCGCTTTTGTGGACTACATCGAAAAGCAGTTCCCGCAGCTGAAGGAGCACATTTCTCACAACCTGTCTCCGGCGGCTACCATTGCCAAATACATTAAGGAGACCACACCCAATGCCAAGATCGTCTTCATTGGGCCCTGCACCGCCAAAAAGATGGAGGTGCAGAAGGAGCGCGTTAAGCCCTATATCGACAGCTGCATCACCTTCGAGGAGCTGCAGGCCCTGTTTGACAGCCGGGATATCGACCTGAAATCCCTGGAAGAGGGCGTGCTGGACAACGCCTCTTACTATGGGCGCATCTTCGCCCGCAGCGGCGGCTTGAGCGACGCTGTGGCCCAGGCCCTGAAGGAACAGGGGCTGGAGGACTTTGACCTGAAGGCGGTTCCCTGCGATGGCATTGAAGCCTGCCGCGCGGCGTTGCTGAAGGCCTCGAAGAACGTGCTGCCCGGCAACTTTATCGAGGGCATGGCCTGCGTGGGCGGCTGTATCGGCGGCGCGGGCTGCCTGACCCACGGGGACAAGAACAAGGCCGACGTGGACAAGTACGGCCGGGAAGCCATGGAAAAGACCATTTCCGACGCCATTGGCGTGCTGAAACAGTAAGTTTAAAGGGCAAAAAGGAAGGAGGGGGAGACCCCTCCTTCTCTTTTTTGAAATTTTCTGCTAAGGCCCTTGACATTTCCACGGCTTTGATGTATTAAAAGAGTTAAGGAAAACATTTCTAGGAGGCTTCTGCTATGAAAGCGTCTCGTTTTATGGGAAATATGACCTTTGAAGTGGCGGACCTGCCCATGCCCAAGGCAGGCCCTGGAGAGCTGGTGGTCCATAACAAGGTGTGCGGCGTGTGCGGCACCGATGTGCACATCTACCACGGGGAGCCCGGCTCCGCCGATGTGAACCCGCCGGTGGTGCTGGGCCACGAGTATTCCGGTGAAGTGGTGAAGGTGGGCCAGGGTGTCACCGGCTTCGCGGTGGGGGACCACGTCACCATCGACCCCAATATCTATTGCGGCCACTGCCAGTATTGCCAAAACGGCAAAAAGCAGCTCTGCGAGACCATGGAGGCCATCGGCGTCACCCGAGACGGGGGCTTTGCCGAGTACAGCCTCATTCCCGCGGCCCAGGCCTTCAAGCTGGACCCCTCCGTGCCCTTTGAGGCTGCCGCTATGGCGGAGCCCCTGGCCTGCTGCCTCCACGGCATCGACCTGGCGGGCATCCAGGCGGGGGACAAGGTATGCGTAGTGGGCGGCGGCGCTATCGGCCTTATTATGGTGCAGCTCGCCAAGCTGTCCGGCGCCTCGAAGATCGTCGTCAGCGAGCCCAACGAGAAGCGCCGTCAGGTGGCCCTGGAAGTGGGCGCCGGCGCCGCCATTGACCCCACCCAGCCCGGCTATGAGGAGGCTTTCACCCAGGCCATGGATGGTTCCGCCGATGTGGTCATCGAGTGCGTGGGCAACACCCCCGCTGTGAAGAGCGCCTTCCAGTTCGCGGGCAAGGGGGCCACCATCCTGTTGTTCAGCGTGCCCAAGGTGGACGCCACCTTCGATCTGCCCCTCTTCGACGTCTACAAGAAGGAGCTGACCATCAAAGGCTCCTTCGTCAATCCAGACACTCATGACCGGGCCGTGCGCCTCATCAACAGCGGCAAGGTGGATTTCTCCTCCATCATCACCCACCGCTTCACCCTGGATCAACTGCCGGAAGCCATCGCCATGCAGATGAGCAGTGAGTCCATCAAAGTGGTGGTGGAAGCCAAGTAATAAAAATAAACGCCAAAAACTCCCCCGGACTACTGCTGGGGGAGTTTTTTTGTTGTTATAGCAGCCGCGTGCCGTTGATGATGAGTTCAAACTGGAGTCCCAAGGTCTGGGCGGCCTTGCGGCACAGCACCATGCGCTCCAAAAAGATCTCGAAATACTCCATCACCGGGCATATTTCCGTGGCGATCTCAATATGAAAGATACAGAGCTTGCGCTCCGGGTCCATGTCCAGGTGGGCGTCCTCCACGGCGTAATTCACCCGGTCGTGAATGTCCGCCTCCAGCACCGCGTCCTTCCGCACCCGGGAGCGGCGCACGTCGCTCTTGTCCGAGAGGATCAGCGCCGCCGCCAACGGGTTCACCGGATAGGCGGTCTTCTCATCGTGGTGGCCAATGGCCGAGCACACCAGGCCGATCTCCTGGGGCGGCATGTTCAGCTTGTTCAGCAGGGTGAAAGCCATCAAAGCACCGCTGTGGGCGTGGTCCACCCGGTTGACCGTATTGCCGATGTCGTGCATATAGCCGGCAATGGCGGCCAGCTCGCAGTCCCGCTGGGGATAGCCCAGAGCCCGCAAGATCTCCCGGGCAGTGTCACTGCTCTTTTTAGCGTGGGCAAAGCCGTGCTCCGTGTAGCCAATTACCCCTAGGTTGTCGTTGCCCTGCTGGATGTAGGCCCGCACTTCTTCGTTGCGGAAGATGTCCTCCGGGGTCACGTGGGTATACTGTGCCATGGCTTACTCCGCGGTGAGCATCCGGTACATGGCCTCCAGGCAGATCTCCGCGTGGAGCTTGAACCGGCGCAGGTCCAAAAATTCGTTGGCCTGGTGGGCCCGGCTGTCCGCCTGGTCCTTAAAGCTGGCGCCGAAGGCCACGCCCTTGCCGAACATCTGCCGGGCATAGGTGCCGCCGCCCATGGAGAAGATGTCGCACTCCTCGCCGGTCACGTCCTTATAGGCGCCGGAGAGCAGGGTCACCAGCTGGCTTTCCTTGGGTAGGTACAGGGGCTCCGCGTCGGAGAGGAGCACGAACTCCACCCCGCAGGACTCCACCTGTTCCTTCAAGACCGCGGTGACATCGCTGCCCTTCTTGGTGGCGGGGTAGCGGATGTCCACCGTCAGGCTGCACTGCTTCTCGTCCACGTTTACCAGGCCCAGATTGAAGGTCAGAGGGCCGCTGGGCTCGTCGCTCATCTGCACGCCGATCTGGCTGCCGTCGGTGGCAAGGCCGATCTTCTCATGGATAAACCCGAAGAAGATCCCCAGCTGCTCCTTGCTGAACACCTGAGACAGCAGCTCCACCAGGTAAGAGGCGGCGTTGACGCCGTTCCAGGGGGTGGAGGCGTGGGCCGCCTGGCCGTGACTGACGATCTGGCAGCCGCCCTCTGTAGGGGTGATGTCGAAGGCCACGTCCAGCTTCTTGGAGGCGGCTTGCAGCTTTTTCACTTCCTCATCGGAGCAATGGAGAACGCACTCCGCCTTAAAGGGCACTGCGTTGGGCACTGTGCCGGAGACAAACCGCTTCACCACAGCGGAGTCGTTCTTCCCGTGGACCTCAAAGTCCAGCAGGCCCTTCTCGCAGTGGCAGATGCCGTAGGAAGAGTCCGGGGTGAAGCCCATGTCCGGGTGCTGCTCGCTGGCAAAGTAGTGGGGCATGTCCAGCATGCCGATTTCCTCAGCGGAGCCGAAGATGACCCGCAGCTTCCGGTTTCCCTTCACGCCGGCGTCCTTCAGGGCCCGCAGGCAGTGCAGGGCCACGATGGCAGGCCCCTTGTTGTCTGAAACGCCCCGGCCATAGGCCAGGTTGTCGTCGATGACCATGGTGTAGGGGTCGGTGTCCCAGCCTTCCCCGGCGGGGACTACGTCCAGGTGGGCCATGACCACCGCATTGCCCTCGCCCTCTCCATATTCCGCGTGGGCGGCGTGATAGCCCACATTCTTGGCTTTCAGGCCATAGCCCTCCGCCATTTTGATCACTGTGTCGATGGCCCGGGCGCACTCGTCGCCATAGGGGTGCTCCCCCTCCTGGGGCTTGGCCACCGAGGGGATGGCCACCACTGTGGCCAGGTCTTTCAGAATATCGTCCCAATAGTCCAGGATCTTTTCTCCAAACAGCATACGCTTCGTTTCCTTTCTTGTGTGGTGTTCCTCTCCTGCGGAAAGGTACGTTCTTACGATACATTTTTTTCCGCTCAAAGTCAAGGGGCGGTTTTGGGAAAAGGAGGGAG
Organism: Acutalibacter sp. LFL-21; assembly: GCF_025630755.1. Taxonomy (NCBI): domain Bacteria; kingdom Bacillati; phylum Bacillota; class Clostridia; order Eubacteriales; family Acutalibacteraceae; genus Acutalibacter; species Acutalibacter sp. LFL-21. The sequence continues at coordinate 290,758 of NZ_JAOTNT010000002.1, forward strand.
AAGCAGTGTTAAATTTCATCTGGTGCGGCATGGTCCTTCTGAGTGTGGTGTGCGCCCTGTGCACCGGCCGCCTGGGAGAGCTCTCCACCGCCCTGCTGGAAGGCTCCCAGCAAGCGGTGGAACTCTCTTTGTTCCTGTTGGGCAGCATGTGCGCCTGGCTGGGGTTTTTGAAAATCGCCGAGGAAAGCGGCCTTTCCCGGCTGCTGGCCCAGGCCATGGCGCCGGTCACCGGGTGGCTGTTCCCGGAATACAAGGGGGATGAGTCCATCCAGGGGAAGATCTCCCTCAATCTTTCCGCCAACTTGTTGGGCCTGGGGAACGCAGCCACGCCCCTGGGCCTGGCTGCCATGCGGGAGATGGCCCAGAAGAACCCCTCGCCGGATACGCCAACCCAAGGGATGATCCTCTTTGTAGTCATCAACACCGCCTCTTTACAGCTCCTCCCCGTGAACATGGCGGCCATGCGCCAAAGCTGTGGCAGCGCGGCGCCTTTTTCCATCCTGCCCCAGGTGTGGATCACCTCTGCGGCGTCCCTGGCGGTGTGCGTCCTCTGTTGCAAGCTGCTGGAGCGGAGGCCCCCATGGCCCAGGTAGGCGCGGCGGCCCTGCCGGTGATGGTGGCCCTCATCCTCTTTTTTGGCGCGGTGAGGGGGGTCCCCGTGTTCGACACCTTCCTCTCCGGGGCAAAGGAGGGTATCCGCACTTCCCTCAAGCTGCTGCCCACCCTCATCGGCCTCATCGTGGCAGTGACCATGGTGCGGGCCTCCGGCCTTTTAGAGCTGCTCTGCGGCCTGCTGGAGCCCCTGGCCCAGGCCGCGCACATCGCCCCGGAGCTGCTCCCCCTGGCGTTTCTGCGGCCCATCTCCGGCAGCGGGGCCTCTGCCTACACCCTGGACCTGCTCCAGCAGTTCGGCCCGGACAGCCCCACAGGGAAGATGGCCTCGGTGCTGTCCTCCTCCACAGAGACCACCTTCTACGCCGTGGCGGTGTACTTTGGGGCCTGCGGCTACAAGCGCCTGCGCTATACCATTCCCGCTGCTCTTCTGGGCGACGCCACGGCTCTGCTATTTTCCATCCTCACCGTCCGGCTTTTGGGGTGAAGGGCTTCATGGTCGGGAATAGAAGCCTGTCCCGGATGGCTTCCCATTGTCCCGGTTTTGCGCTATAATAGAGAAAACATCCCCAGGAGGTGTCCCCCCCATGATTGACCTGCACCTGCACATCGACGGCTCCCTGCCCCTCAAGACGGTACGCAAGCTGGCCCGGTTGGCCAACGTCCCCCTTCCCCCAGAGGAGGAGGGGCTGTGGGACCTGCTCTCGGTCCCCGCGGACTGCGCCAGCCTCAACGACTATCTCCGCTGTTTCGACCTGCCGGTGGAGCTGCTCCAGTCCGCCGGGGCCTTGTCCCTGGCCGTCCAGGAGCTGGTGGAGGAACTGCGGGCCCAGGGGCTCCTCTACGCCGAGCTGCGGTTCGCTCCCAGCCAGCACACCCGCAAGGGCCTGACCCAGCGCCAGGTGGTGGAGGCCGCCCTCTCCGGCCGGAAGGCAGCCGGGGGAGAGAACTTCTGCCAGCTGATCCTCTGCTGCATGCGGGGCGGGGAAGAGGCCGCCAACCGGGAGACGGTGGGCACTGCCGCCTCCTTTCTGGGCCAGGGGGTCTGTGCCCTGGATTTGGCCGGGGCAGAGGCCCTCTATCCCGCCCGGGAGCACGCCGCCCTGTTCGCCTATGCCCGCTCCCTCCAGGTGCCCTTCACCCTCCACGCCGGGGAGGCCGCCGGGCCGGAGAGCGTCCGCCAGGCCCTGGAGCTGGGGGCCCAGCGCATCGGCCACGGGGTGCGGGCCATAGAGGAGGAGAGCCTGCTGGAGGAGCTGGCCCAGCGGCAGATCCCCCTGGAGCTGTGCCCCACCAGCAATTTGCAGACAAAAGCCGTCCCGGACCTGGCCCATTTCCCCCTGAGGGAGTACCTGCGCCGGGGACTGCGGGCTACAGTAAACACGGACAACATGACCGTCTCCCACACTACCCTCTCCCAGGAGTATGCCCTGCTGGGCCTGACGGGGGAGGAGCGCCGTGCCCTGCTGCGCAACAGCGTGGAGGCCGCCTTCCTGCCGGAGGAGGACAAGCGCGCCCTGTGGCAGCGGGTGGAGGCCCGCCTGTAACACAAGTATGGAAAAAGGCCCTGGACCGCAGTCCAGGGCCTTTTTTTACAGCTTTTTGGGGGATCAGTCCAGGATCATCAGGTCCCGAATGTACTTGATGGTGTACTTCAGTCCCTTCTCTCCCTTGTCGCCCCTCCAGGTGGCGGAGTGGGGCTCAATGGCCAGGTAACCGTCATATCCATACTTGTACAGAATGGCAAAGAAGGCCCGCCAGTTGATGACGTCGATTCCCGCGGGAGGGTTGTCATACACAGTGTTGGGCTTCTCAAAGTAGGGCTGGAAGATGCCTTTCAGCTCTGGGTGGGCGGCGACCAGGTCCCGGATGGCCCACATGGTGGGCTCTTCCGAGGGCCCCCGCTGGATGACACCCTTGACGTGCACATACTGGATGCGGCTTCCCCACTCCAGGGCCTCGTCCAGATAGGCGCCCTGGGCGCCGCCGTGGACAAAGCTGTGGGAGGGATCGTATTTGATGCCCAGCCCGGGCACTTCGCTGAGCACCAGCTTCCACTGCTCCGGGGTGCGGATGTAGTTGCCGCCCATCATGCAGTTGACGATGGAGCACTGCATCCCACGCTCCGCTGCTGCAGCCACCATCTGGTTGAGCACCTTGATGGCGGCGGTGATGTTCTTGTAGTAGGAGAGTTCCTCCACATAGGCCACACTGCACAAGTAGTGCTTGGCCCCCAGGTACTGGCCGAAATCCATTACGGCCAGCACGTTTTCCCACTCCTGGGGGATGACGTCGCCGTTCTTGTCCAGGATGCGGCTGGCCCAGCGGCCCACAGCGCCCACTTCCACGCCGGTGCGCTGGCTGGCCTCTTTGATGGCCTCCTGGCGGGCTGCCAGTTCCTTAACAGGAAGTCCGAAGAAATCCTCTGGGTTGCAGTCAAACTCTACAAATTCCAGCCCCAGATCTTTAGCGCGCTCCAGGCTGGCGGCCTCGGGGGGCATGATAATCCCCAGTTTCATAGCAAATTCCTCCTTAAAAAAATAGGTCTATTGTAAAAGCCAAAAATGGCGGTTTACCTTGTTCCAGAAAAAGGGGGTTCCAGCTCCTTTTCCAGGGTGTAGGAGCGGATTCCCAGCCCCAGCCGCTGGTAAAACTGAAGGGCCTGCTGGTTAAAGGGCCACACTGTCAGCGAGAGCCGTTTGGCGCCAAACGCCCTGCCTTGACGTTCCCCCTCCGCCAAAAGAGCGGAGGCCACGCCCTGTCTGCGAAAAGCGGGGGCCACATATAGGTCTACAACATACAGGCTCTTGTCCGGCTTCAGCAAAGGGCTGCCCGGGGCTTCCCGCAAGGTAAAAGAGCACATTCCCGCAGGGACGCCGTCCACCTCGGCCAGCAGGCGCAGCTCGTGGCAATCGTTCAGTTCTTCCAAATACTGTTCCTGGGGCACGGGATGTTCCAAGGGGCAGAACAGGTCGGGGCGGGCTTCCACATGCATTCGGTGCAGGTCTGCCTCCCATTGGTCGTAGAGGGGATAATCCTCCGGTGTCAAGCTCCGGATGTGCAGGCGCCCTGCTTCTGGGGGGAGTTGGTTCATACAAGCCTTCCTTTCTGCCGCCTATGGACGGGGCGGCTTCTATGTGCTATACTGATGGCAGCATTGCTTTGGGAGGGAAAACTGTGTTGAAATCCACCCCTGGCTTCTGGCAGGCCATGGACCAGCTTCTGGCGCATTCCAAAATCGCGATTGACCGGCCCCGGGGCTCCCAGCACCCCCGCTATCCAAAAATGGTCTACCCTCTGGATTACGGCTATCTGGAGGGGACTTCTGCCATGGATGGGGAAGGCGTGGACGTGTGGGTGGGCACCAGCCCTGTAAATGGCCTGGACGCTCTCCTCTGTGTGGTGGACTTGCCGAAAAGAGAGGTGGAGGTCAAGCTGCTTCTCCGGTGTACGGAAGGGGAAAAACAGCTGGCCCTCCAATTTCAAAGCCAGCCGCCTCACATGCTGGCGCTGCTGGTCCGCCGGAAGGAGACCCCCAATAAAAAGGATAGCACAGAAAGCGGCTCTTCGCAATGAGGGAGTCGAATTCTAATGCAGAGATTTTTCGGCGCTTGATCCGTTGGAGGCATTTGTATGAACCGCAATGCGCATAGAATAGGTGCCTTGTCCCGCTTATTGGAGGGGGGAGAAACACTGTTCTAGCCAATTTACGGGACACTCGTTCAGAGAGGCCACCGGTGGTCCGGCTACTTTGGGTTGACCGGATATCACTTGTTGATCGCCCTCCTGGGAGAAAACGGCCAAGCAGTCCAATGGAGCACGCGCGTTCCGCTGGAGATGCGGAACGTCACCGTAAAAAAGGGGCTGCTTCCTCTGCAATACCACATCCGCATGGAATTTTGTGAAGGGGAAGCGGGACACTTTCTCGCTTCCAAAAAGGTGCTGGGCCTGGAAAACCAAGGAAAAAACCTGAAAGGTTTTCTAGAGTTTCTGCAGGCGCGTTCTGGCTGAATGGCGCAAAAGCTGCCCCTGCGGCCTTGCAGGCCCGCGGCGCCATCTCCCGGCAGCGGGGCTAAAAGGGGGAGCGGCTTTCACGGCTGGTTCACTTTCAATGGGACTTTTCTTTTTCTTGCAAAGAATTTAATTTTATTTCTAATAAAGAATAATAATAGAGGAAAAGTAGCATATTATGAAGGAGGGCGAAGGGCATTTGTGCCCATCCCTATCAATGAGCTTTGAAGGAGGAACAAACCAATGGAAGTCTATGTGTGCGACGTTTGCGGCTACCGTTATGATCCCGCTGTGGGTGATCCGGACAATGGAATCGCCCCTGGCACTGCGTTTGAAGATCTTCCCGAGGATTGGGTCTGCCCCCTGTGCGGCGTAGGCAAGGACCAGTTCTCCAAAGAGTAAGAGCGAAACAAGAAGGGCGGCCTCCAAAAGAGGCCGCCCTTTTTTGCTTATTCTGCCAAAGGCGTCATTTCCAGAAGCTCCCAGGCGGCGTCCAGCTCCTGGTAAGAGAGCCCCCTGTCCTCGTACTCGGCCTCTCCCCGCTGGTTGTCGGTGGGGTCGCTGCGCAGCTGCGCCTTAGGGGGATCAAATTCCCACTGGAATTGGCTGTTGGCTGCCATGCGGTAGGGATCCAGATTGCCAAAATAGTGCTCGTGCAGCAGAGTGCTGCCCGCCCGGTAACCGCTCCCCCCGAAGGAGCAGTCCGCAAACAGCCAGCCATAGGGGGCCACATAGAATTGGGCCCAGTCGTGGCAGCCCTGGGAATAGGGGGTTACAAACAGCCCGCTCTGCCACCGGGCCGGGATTCCCGCGCACCGGCACAGGGTGATGAACAGCAGGGCTTGCACGCCGCAGTCCCCCTTCTGGTTCAGCCCGGCGTACTCCGGGATCTGGGTGATGGTGAAATACTCCCGCATATAGGAGTAAGTCACCACCGTGGTGCAGTAGTCGTAGAAGCGGCGGGCCACCTTCAAGGGGTTGGTCTCTCCGGCGGAGAGCTCCCGGCACAGTTCCCGGAGAAAGGGGGTGAACCGGATGTGGGGCGCCTGCTCCTGTGTGTCGAACTCCGGCTGGATGGGGGAGACCTTCTCCGGGTCCAGAGGATGGTATTCCACCCGGGAGTCATACTCGTACTCCACGGTAAAGGGCCGGTTTTCCCGGGGCGCGCAGGTAAAGCAGATGGTCCGCTGGCCTGCGGTCTCTGGGGCGATGACGGCCTCCTCTGGGGAGTAGCTCAAAATGCGGATGTTCTTCATGTTCACCGCAGGGGCGGGGATGGGCAGGTGCACCCGCACCGTTTCCCCCGGCCGGAAGGCGCTGTCCGCCAATTTCAAGCTGGCCCGCAGCCGGATGTGCCGGGCGGCGAAGCCTTTTTCCTCCATCTCCCGGGCGGTTTCCTTCAGCAGCTTCTTCTCCGGGCTCTCCTCCGCCGGGGGCAGCCCCGCCCGCTGGGCGATCTGAGGATAAACCTTCACCAAAGTGTCGTAGAAGCTGTGGCAGAAGTAGGGCTTGCCCTGCAGGTAGATCCAGTCGATTTGGCTCTTGTCCTCCAGTTCCCGCAGCTCCTCCCAGGTGAAGTCCGGGATGTGCTCCCGCAGGATGCGCAAGCCCTCCTCTTCACTGTAAATATAGTCCTGGGGCAACCGAAGCAGAATTTCCTCTTCCAGCTCCAAGCGTTTTTTCACGGAAAAGGGCAGCTTTCCAGAGGCCAGCCGTTGGCGGATGAGCCGGTGGGCCCTTTCAAAGTCCCCGCACCACTTGGCCTTTTCAATGTCCTCCGGCAAGGGGATTTCCAAATAGCGCATCTGGTCCAATGTCATTTCCATTCCCTCCCACAGGCGCCTCTCCCGGCGCCCTTCGTTTTGTAAGATTATATCACAGTAAAGCAAAAAAGCAAAGAAAAAGTGTTCTCTGCGAAAAGAAAAGCTGCCCGCTGGGGCAGCTCTCTTCCCACGTCACAGCGTCTCATACCCGTGTGCCTGTTGAAGCATCATGTCCTTCACCTTCATCAGCCGCACCTGGGTGGAGCGCTCGTTCTCATCCAGTTTCATGGAGATATAGCGGATGGTCTCCTGGAGCTGGGGAATCATCACATGCTCCAGGGCGTTGACCCGCCGCCGGGTCTTTTCGATCTCCGCCGCCATCAGCTGGCAGGCCTTCTCTTTTTCGGCAAGCTCCAGCATGGCGGGGAACACCTCTGCCAATGCCTGGATGGCCCCGTCCAAGTCCGAGGAGGTGAAGGCAAAGCCGTAGGGGAACATGTCCCCCTGCTGGGGCGTGCGGGTGTGGAAGGTGAATTTTGGCACTTCCACGCTCATCACGTTTTCCACCTCGCACTCCAAAGAGACCCGCTGCTTCGGCGCCAGCAGGGCGGTGTTCAGCGCCGCGTCCTGCATGGAGGCCCGGGCCAGCATGAACTCCTGGTTGGCGGCTTTCAGCCCCTGTTCCACCTTTTGGCGCAGGGCCATGTTTTCCCGCACCCGGTCCAGAAATTGGCGCATCAGCTCATCCCGCTTGTCTTTCAGCAGCTTGTGGCCCCGGGTGGCGGTGGCCAGCTTTTTTTTCAGGCGGGTCAGCTCCATGCGGGTGGGGTTCACCTGCAAACGCTCTGCCACAGGTCATTCCACCTTTCCGTCGTAGTACTGGTCCAGCAGCCTGTCGCTGATGCGCTTGAGTTCGCTTCTGGGCAGCAGGCGCAGCAGCTTCCAGCCCAGGTCCAGGGTCTCCTCGATGGACCGGTCCGTTCGGTAGCCCTGGGAGACATACTCCTTCTCGAAGGCGTCGGCGAACTGGGCGTACAGCTTGTCGGTGTCCGTCAAAGCAGCCTCGCCCAGCACCACCATCAGCTCTTTGGCGTCCTTGCCCCGGGCATAGGCGGCGAAGAGCTGGTTCATGGTGGCGGCGTGATCCGCCCGTGTTTTCCCTTCACCAATGCCTTTATCCTTTAAGCGGGACAGGGAGGGCAGCACGTCGATGGGCGGGGCAATGTTCTTCCGGTACAGCTCCCGGCTGAGGATGATCTGCCCCTCGGTGATATAGCCGGTCAAATCGGGGATGGGGTGGGTCTTGTCATCCTCTGGCATGGACAAAATGGGGATCAGAGTGATGGAACCGTTCCTTCCCTTCTGCCGGCCTGCCCGCTCGTACAGGGAGGCCAGGTCCGTGTACATATAGCCCGGGTAACCCCGGCGTCCGGGCACCTCTTTCCGGGCGGCGGAGACCTCCCGCAGGGCGTCGGCGTAGTTGGTGATGTCCGTCAGGATCACCAGCACATGCATGTTTTTCTCAAAGGCCAGGTATTCCGCGGCGGTCAAGGCCATGCGGGGGGTGGCGATGCGCTCCACCGCCGGGTCGTTGGCCAGGTTCACGAACAGCACTGTCCGGTCGATGGCCCCTGTCTCCTGAAAGCTCTTCACGAAGAAGTCCGACTCCTCGAAGGTGATGCCCATGGCCGCGAACACCACCACGAAGGGCTCGGTGGTGCCCCGCACCTTGGCTTGACGGGCGATCTGGGCCGCCAGCTGGGCGTGGGGCAGGCCGCTGGCGGAAAAGATGGGCAGCTTCTGCCCCCGCACCAGGGTGTTCAGCCCGTCAATGGCGGAAACCCCCGTCTGGATAAACTCTTGGGGATAGTTCCGGGCCGCAGGGTTCATGGGCAGTCCATTGATATCCGCCCGCCTGTCAGGCAAAATCTCCGGTCCCCCGTCTATGGGGCGTCCCAAGCCGTCGAACACCCGGCCCAGCATGTCTTCGCTGACCCCCAGCTCCATGCTGCGGCCCAAAAAGCGCACCTTACTGCTCTCCAGGTTGATGCCCGTAGAGCTCTCGAACAGCTGCACCAGGGCGTTGCCCTCGTTGATCTCCAGCACCTTGCACCGGCGCTTCTCCCCATTGAAGAGCTCGATCTCTCCCAGCTCATCATAGGCTACGTTTTCCACGCCCTTCACCAGCATCAGAGGGCCCGCCACTTCTTGGATGGTCCGATATTCCTTTGGCATCACAAGTCCTCCTTTGCTGCTTTGGCCTCTTTCAGTTCCTCCTCCAGCTGGGTGAGCACCGCCTGGTAGCGGCTCTCCACCTCTTCCGCCGGGGTGTATTTGAACCGGCCGATCTGTTCCCGCACCGGCAAAGCGATGAGTTTTCCGGTCTCCACGCCTTCCTTCAGGGCCTGCAGGCTCTTCTCATAGTAGCTGAGGATCAGCTCCATCATGGCGTGCTGCTTGGGGAGGGGCGTGTAAGTGTCCACCTCGTCAAAGGCGTTCTGGTGGAGGAAGTCCTCCCGGATGGACCGGGCGGCCTCCAGCTTCAGCCGGTCCGGGGCGGAAAGGGCGTCCATGCCCACCAGCTGCACAATCTCCTCCAGCTCCGCCTCGTCCTGCAGAAGCCCCATGAGCTTGGCCCGCAGCTCCACCCAGTCCTTGGCCACATGCTGGGCGAACCAGGGCTCCAAGGTGTCCAGGTACAGAGAGTAGCTGGTCAGCCAGTTCACTGCCGGGAAGTGGCGCTTATAGGCCAGGCTGGAGTCCAGCCCCCAGAACACCTTCACAATGCGCAGGGTGGCCTGGGACACCGGCTCGGAAATGTCGCCGCCGGGCGGGGATACCGCCCCGATGACGGACAAAGTGCCCTCCCGCTGCTGGCTGCCCAGGGTGACCACCCGGCCAGCCCGTTCATAGAACTGAGCCAGACGGCTGCCCAGATAGGCGGGGTAGCCCTCCTCGCCGGGCATCTCCTCCAGACGGCCAGACATCTCCCGCAGGGCCTCTGCCCACCGGGAGGTGGAGTCCGCCATCAGCGCCACGGAGTAGCCCATATCCCGGAAGTACTCCGCAATGGTGATGCCCGTGTAGATAGAGGCCTCCCGGGCCGCCACCGGCATATCGGAGGTGTTGGCGATGAGCACCGTGCGCTTCATCAGGGAGTAGCCGGTCTTGGGGTCCTTCAGCTCCGGGAACTCGTTTAGCACGTCGGTCATCTCGTTGCCCCGCTCGCCGCAGCCGATGTAGACCACAATGTCCGCCTCGGCCCACTTGGCCAGCTGGTGCTGCACCACTGTCTTGCCGCTGCCAAAGGGGCCGGGCACGGCCGCCACGCCGCCCTTGGCCAAGGGGAAGAAGGTGTCGATGACCCGCTGGCCCGTCACCAAAGGCATGGCGGGGGAGAGCTTCTGGCGGTAGGGCCGCCCTCGCCGCACTGGCCACCGCTGTACCATGGTCAGGGGGACCTCTTTTCCGTCGGGGGTCTCCACCACCGCCACCGTCTCCGTCACAGGGAAGGCCCCGGCCCGGATGTCCTTCACCGTACCTAAAAGCCCCGGCGGCACCATGATCTTGTGGGTGACGATCTCCGTCTCCTGCACAGTGCCCAGCACGTCCCCGGCAGCTACGCTGTCCCCGGCTTTTAAGGCGGGGACAAACTCCCAAGAGCGGTCCCGCTTCAGCGCGGGTACCTCCACGCCCCGGTGCAGGTTGTTGCCGGAAAGTTTCATGATGTCATCCAACGGACGCTGGATGCCGTCGTAAATGCTGCCGATGAGCCCGGGCCCCAGCTCCACGCTCATGGGCTCCCCCGTGGATTCCACCGGGGCCCCGGGGGCCAGGCCAGAGGTCTCCTCATACACCTGGATGGAGGCTTCGTCCCCGTGCATCTCAATGATTTCGCCGGTGAGCCGCTGAGAGCTCACCCGCACCACGTCGAACATATTGGCGTCCCGCATCCCCTTGGCGATCACCAGGGGCCCGGCCACCTTTTTGATGGTGCCATTGCTCATAGTTGCTTTCCCCGCTTCCTTCAGGATTCGTTCTCCAAAATGTTGGAGCCCACGGCCTGCTCTACCGAGCGCTTGACCTGTTCCAGGCCCATCCCCGTGTTGCCGGAAATCCCTGGAATGGGCACCACGGCTGGCAGGGGGCGCTCCCGCAGCCGGACGATCTCCTCTGGGATCTGGGCGCACAGGGCCTCTGTCACATACAGAACCGCGTACCCATCCTCGGCCAGCCGCCGCAGCAGCCTGGCCCCAGCCTCCGGCTCTTCCACAGGGAACACCTCCAGCCCCAGGGCTCCAAAGCCGTAGATGCTGTCCCGGTCTCCCAGCACGCCGATTTTATACATAGGTCTCCCTCAGCCTTTCCCGGATGCGCCCCTCCGGCAGGCCGTTGCGTTTGCCGGAAAGGAGAATCCGAACTGTATCGGTCTCACGGCGCCGGGCCACCGCATAGGCAAACAGGGGTCCGGCTGTCTCATATTCCATTTTCTCGCCTTGAAGCAGTTCCAGGGCCTGGTCATCACACCATTTCTCAAAGGCCGCCAGGGACTCCTGCAGGGCTGGAACTCCCCTGCTGTACGGCGTAGAAGCCACATAGGCCAGCAGGGCCTCCATGCCTTGGAGAGCCGCCCCTGCCAGGGTGTCCGTGTCCAGGCCGGGGCAGGGGGCCAGGGCCAATTGGAGAAACTCCCGGTTTTTTCCAGCCCGGCAGGCCCGGGCCGCCATGCGGATGTCTGCCCCAGCCACGGTCAGCTCCCCGTAGCGCTTCAGCACGGGCAGGCTGCTTTCCCGTCCCAGCCGCAGCAGCTCTTCCAGGCATGCCCGGTCAATGAGCACGTCACACAACTGGCCGTCTCCGGTTTGCAGCAGTGCCCGGCAGGCCCGCTCCGCCGCTTGCGCCAGCGCGGGGGGAAGGGAGGAGAAGTCCCGCTCCCTGGCCATGGACAAAAGCGCTTCCGGCGCCCACTGCCCACCGGGAAGGAATACCCCCTGGGGGCTGGCCTCCAAAACGGCGCACTTGACCGCCGCCTTCAAATTGTTTCCGTCTGTGGGAAGCACCAGCGGGGCAAAGGGGGAGAGGTCCTGGGTCAACTCTTTCAGGAATTCCCAGGTTTTCTCCTCCTCGGCGGCCAGCATCTCACCGGCGGAGCTGCGGTCCTCCCGGCCCCAGCCCTTGTCGCGCAGCACCCGCAGGCATTCCTCCTCTGTCTGGCAGGCCATCAGCCGTTCCAGGTCCCCTTTGGTGAGAAGCCCGGTCTCTCGGGCCCGCACCCGGGTCACGGCGTAAATATAGTCTTGACTCATGGTTGCGCCCCCCTTCACATTGGGGCAAACAGAATGGCCCCCGCTGCGTCACGCAGTTGCTCATAGGCCTCTTGAAACAGAGAGGCAAAGGTGCAGTCCACCTGAACTGGCCCATAGGTGAGCACAAACCCGCCCTCCATGGCTCCCGGTGCAGGGGAGATCTCAATGTCCCCCTGGGGAGCGGCCTTGGCCAGGGCTTCTGAAAACTCCCCGGGAAGCCGCTGCAAATCCCGGGCATTCAGCGTCATCACGCCTTTGCCCGGCTGGCCGTACCGGGCTGCCAGTCCCAGCAGGATGGAAAAGTACTCCTCGGCCGGGGCGTTTTCCAAGCTGTCGCACACCTTGCTCACGGCTTCGCGGATCAGCTGCTGCTTACACGCCAAAAGCTGGTTGCGCTTCTCCAGGCGGGCGGCAGATTCCGCCCGTTCCCGGATGGCGCCCGCCTGCCGCTGAGCCTGGGAGAGGATCTCTCCGCTTTGCCGCTGGGCTTCCTCCCGGGCTGCCGCCAGGGTGCTTTCCGCCTCCGTTCTGGCGGCGGAGAGCAGCTCCTCTGCCTGGCTGGCCGCCTCCTGTTGGATCTGGTCCAAAATAGCCTCCAGTCCCGTCACCAGTCTCCCTCCTTTCCGCCTTGCCGCAGGGGCCTCATACACTCAGGCCGCCAATGCCGAAGATGGAAAGAATGGAGATCAGAAGCGCCAGCACAGCATAGGTCTCCACCATGACGGGCAGGGTCATGGCCTTGCCGAACTGCTCGGGCTTTTTCACCAGCAGGGAAATGCTGGCGATAGAGGCCTTGGTCTGCCACCGGGCGGAGATCAGGCCCACCACGGCCATGGGCAGGCAGGCAGCCAGGTACAGCAGCCCCTTCACAATGCTCACGTTGGGGTCGCCGCCCAGGATGCCCACCTGAGTCAGCACAATAAAGCCGATGAGCAGCCCATAGATGCCTTGGGTGCCGGGCAGCAGCTGCAGCACCAGCACTTTGCCGAACAGGGAGGGGTTCTCTGTCACAGCGCCGGCAGCGGCCTGGCCGGCCATGCCAACGCCCACGGCAGAACCGATTCCTGCCATCAATGCCGCCAGCATCCCGCCCAGCAGCGCGAACACAATGCCCAAAGTGTTCCAATCAAAACTGTTCATATCATTTTTCCTCCTTGATTTGGAAATGCTTGGTGTTGGCGGCAAAGGGATGGTAGGCCCGGCCGCCGCCCTCATAGAATTTTCCGAAGAACTCAACAAACTGCAGGCGGTTGGTGTGCACATAGGCGCCCAGCAGATTGATAGCCATGTTCATGCTGTGGCCGATGAGAAAGACCACTGTAAAGAAGATGGCGCCCACCACACCACCGCCCAGCATAGCCCCCAGCTGATTGAATACGGTGGAGATCACGCTGGTGGCCAGCCCCAGGGCTAACAGGCGTGAGTAGGAAAGGATGTCGCTCAGATAGCTGGAAACGCCGTAAAGCCCGTAAAGTCCTTTCAAAAAGCGCTTCACCGGGCTGCGGGATTCCCGCCCCGCGGTAAACAGGACGCCCACAGCCCCAATGCCAGCCAGCACGCCGGCAACAGCCGCTACAGGGCCTGGCACAGTAAAGGGCAGTTCTGCAATGTTCTGGAAGATCTCTGTGGAGAGCAGCACCACAATGAGGCCGCCCACCAGCAGGTACCAGAACACCACGTCATAGATGGCGTCCGCGTATTTCTTCTGCCGGGCCAGCTGATAAAACTGCACCCCAAGCCCGGTGAACAGATGGGCCACGCCCACCCCAAAGGAGAAAATCAACAGCCGCATGGGGTCGTCCAGAGGCTCAAACCACAGGGCCGGAACGGTAATTTCCGTGTGGAAGAAGGTCCTGGCGATCACCGGAAGGGCATCCCCAAAGTAGCTGCCGAACAGCACGCCCCACATGGTGGTGGAGAGCCCGCAGAAGAAGAACATCCGCAGGGTCTTGCGCATGCCCTGTTCCATGTTGTGGAACAGCCGCAGCGCCACCCCGCTGCCAATGACCGTCAGAATGCCGTAGGCCGCGTCGGAGAGCATCATCCCAAACAGGATATAGTAGAAAAACGCCATCACGCCGCTGGGGTCCACCTCGTGCTTTCCTGGCAGGCTGTACCCTTCCACCACGCCCTCCATGGGTTCGGTAAACAGTCCGTTTTTCAGCTTAACAGGCGGGTCCTCCTCGGGGGAGGGCTCCACGGCCTGGGCAAAGAGGGTGAATTTCTGAGAGAGCTCCTCCAGCAGCTGGGGAGCGTCCCCGGCCGGCAGGTACCCCGTCAGGTAAAAGGTGTGGGGGCTCTGCCACAGCTCCCCCAGCACCCGAAAGCTTTCCGCTTTTGCCCCACAGGAATCGGCTGCCAGCAGCAGGGACTCCCGTGTGCCGGCCTGAGCGGCGAGCTGCCCTTTTACATCCCGAAGCTCCTGCTCTTCCCGCTGGAGCTCCTGTTTCAGGGCCTCTGCCTGCTGGGCAGGCGGCAGCTCCCCGGCGGCAGCGGGGGATGAAAACCCCAAGGCCCGCAACGCGTCGCCCACTTGGGAAGCCTGGCTTCGGTGACAGAGCACAAAGGCACAGGTCTGCTGAGGCTGCTGGCTGAGCACCTCCGCCTCCACGCCGGAAACCTCTGGCAGGGCCCGGGCCAAGGCATTGTTCAGCCCGGCTTCGTCCAGCTCTTGGGGGAAAGTCCCAATAAAGGCCCGGGTGTGTTCCGTGCCTTGGGTCCCCAGAGGAACGTCCAGCCGCAGCCAGGGGGAGAGGCTTTCCAGCTGGGCTTGCAGCCGCAGCAGCTGAGCCTCCCCATCAGTAATGCGCTTGCCCAGGGAGAGAAGCTCCCGCGCCAGACTCAAGCGGGCGGGAACCTCCCGGGCGGCCGCCTCATACTGCTGGGAAGAGATCACAGGACGTCCCTGTAGGAAGGACAAAGCCCCCTTCTTGGGCGGAGAGTACCGGTCCAGCAGGGCGGCGGCATCCTCCAGCAGGCTGGCATTCTGCTCCCATTCCAGCTGTGCCTGGGAGGTGTCCGCCTGGGAAAAGAGCGGTTCCTTCCTCTGCGGGCTGTGAATCTCCACCATGCCCCGGCGCTGCAGCAGCTCCAGCAGCGCCTTGCGCTCCCGCTGCAGGCCGTAAAGTTCCAGACGCTTCATGGCAACAATGGCCACGCTCTCACCTCCTTCGGGGCTGGCCCAGCACCAGCCGTTCCAGCTCCCGGGCAACCTGTCCTTGGCGGGCAGCGGCCTGCTCGCGGAGCTGTTCCTGTTCCTTCCGGCTTTCCTGCAGCAGGGCTTCCTGCCGCTTTTTTCCATCGGCACGGGCCACCCCGCAGAGCACATCCGCCCGTTTCCGAGCCTCCTTTACCGCAGCCGCTACCAGCTGTTCCCCTTGGGCAGCCGCTTCCCGGCGCAGGCGGTCCGCTTCTTCTTTTGCCTGCTGGACTGTTTCCAGGGCCGCTTGCTCCGCCCGGCTTACAGCCTGCATGGCTTCCTTTGCCATACGCTCCACCTCCCCTATGGCAAAATGCCTGTCTTTCCTAAAAGATATGGGATTTCGGGGAAAAACAATAGATTTATTATACAGGATTCCGAAGTGAATGTCAAAATATAAATCCAAGAGTTTCTGTTTTTATAGTAAATAGGGAGAATTTCCGGCGGCCTTGGCAGAAGATGCAAAAAGCGGGCGGGGAAAGCATCCCCGCCCGCCGGCGTATGGCATTTCAGTTTTGTGTTTATTCCGCAGCGCTGCTTTCGCTGGCCTGAGAGCTCACTTCAGAGCTGGCCTCGCTGGAAGCGGACGCGCTGCTCTCAGAGCTGGTTTCGCTCTCTGCGCTGGAAGAGCTGGAGGAAGCGGAGCTTTCCGTCTCAGAAGAGGCAGAGGAGGTGCCAGAGCGGTTGCTGTCCGTCACCAGAGAGGAGACCTTCTGCCGGTCCATAGCGGCCTGGTTGAGCTCAACCCCTTCCACGGAAGCGGCCTGCTCATTCACATAGTCAGTGAACTCCTCGCCCTTCATCGTGGCCAGCAGGTTGAGTTCCTGGTCCTCGTTCCCCGCGATGTTTTCATCGTAATAATCGCTGATGGAAAGGCGGCGCAGCACATAATAGCCGCTGTCGGTCTCTGCAAGGACAGCCTCGCCGTCATCCGCAGAAGTCAGGGCGTTATACAGCTCGGTGATCAGCCCGGTGGAGGTGGCAGCGGTGGCCTCCTGATAGGTGGCCTCCGTGCCAGACTCCGCAGAGTAATCGTCCGAGGCCTCGCTGACGGTCAGGTCCCCGTCGTTGATCTGGTCCACATAGCCCTCCAGCTGGGTCCGCAGCTCCTCCTTGGCGCTGTCGTCCAGATCCACGGAGTTGCCTTCCTCGTCTGTGGTGGTCAGGGGCACATAGAAGTATTCAAAGCTGTAGTAGAGGCCGGTGTAGTAGTCCTTCATGGCGCCGTCCTCCAGGGCCAGCTCGCCCCCTTCGCCGTACATGGCCTGCATCACCTTCTGAGACTTGACATTGTACTCGCCATAGGCCTTCTGGAAGGAGGACTGGGCAATGCCCAGCTCCTCAAAGGTGCTCCCGTAATAAGACCACAGGCTGTTTGCCGCATTTTCCGCCTGGCTCTGGTCCTCTTCGGTCATCTCCAGGCCGTATTCGGCCATCTTGTCGTTGATGTAATAATAGGACTGCACATACGTCAGGGCCCGGTCCTTAATCCACTGCTCGGCGTCCTCCCCGTCGATCTGGGCGTCCAGCACATGGGTGGAGGAGTCCACCTGGCTGGCGGCTTCCGTGTAAGCGCTGTAAAGGTAATAGATATACCCGCCGATGGGCAGCGTATCATCGTCCTTCCGGGCGGCCCAGGTCATATTTTCATCGTAGCAGCCGGCAAAGCTCAGGCACATGGCCAGTGCAAGCACCGCTGCCGCGGCGCGTTTCCAAATGTTTCTCATGGGTGATCATGCCTTTCAAAAAAATTGTTTACACAAAGAACGACAAACATTATACCCCACTTTTCCCGGTTTGTCTACACGGAAATTGTGAACTTCACGCTCTGGCAGGGGAAGAGACATCCTGCATGGCAGAAAGGGTCTCGGCCAGAGCCTCCAGGGGGGGCTGGCCGGCCATCTTCACGCTGATATAGGGGCGGCTCCCGGCGGAGAGCAGCACCCGGCCCCCCAGGGCCTTGATAAGGGGACCCACCTCTGCCACATCGAACTTCTGCTTGTAAACCAGCAGGGAATCCCCCTGCTGCTTCACCTCGGTAATGCCAAGGCGAGAGGCGGTGTTGCGCAGCAGGGCAATGTCCAAAAGCCCCTTTACCGAGGCGGGGGGCTCGCCGAACCGGTCAATCAGCTCGTCGGTCACGTCCATGGCGTCCTCCTGGGTCTCCACCTCGGCAATGCGCCGGTACACGTCCAGGCGCAGGCTCAGGCTGTCGATGTAGCTCTCGGGGATGTGGGCCTGCACCTGCAGGTCCACCAGGCACTCCTGGTCCACCGGGCGCACGGGTTCCTCCCCTTTCATCAGGGTGACGGCCTCGTTTAAGAGCTTTACATACATGTCATAGCCCACGGCCTCCATGTGGCCGTGCTGCTCGCCGCCCAGCACATTCCCGGCCCCCCGGATCTCCAGGTCCCGCATGGCGATTTTGAAGCCCGAGCCAAACTCCGTGAACTCCCGGATGGCGGAAAGCCGCTTCTGGGCGATCTCTGTCAGAACCTTGTTGGGGGTGTAGGTCAGATAGGCGTAGGCCCGGCGGCTGCTGCGGCCCACCCGGCCCCGCAGCTGGTGCAGCTGGGAAAGGCCCATCCGGTCGGCGTTTTCAATGATAAGGGTGTTGGCGGTGGGCACATCCACGCCGGTCTCGATGATGGTGGTGCACACCAGCACGTCGATCTCGTGGTCCAACAGCTGGCGCCACACTTCAGAGAGCTCCTCTTCGGTCATCTTCCCGTGGCCAATGCCGATGCGGGCCTCCGGCACCCGCTGCTGGATGCGGGTGGCCGCGCTCTGGATGGAGGCCACATCGTTGTGCAGGTAGTACACCTGGCCGCCCCTTCGCAGCTCCCGGCGGATGGCGTCCGCCAAAATCCCCATGTCGTACTCCAGCACATAAGTCTGCACCGGGTGCCGGTCGTGGGGGGGCTCCTCAATGACGGACATGTCCCGAATGCCAGAGAGGGCCATGTTCAGGGTGCGGGGGATAGGGGTGGCGGAAAGGGTCAGCACGTCGGCGGTGCTGCACATCTGCTTCAATTTTTCTTTTTGGGCCACGCCGAACCGCTGCTCCTCGTCGATGATGACCAGCCCCAGGTCGTGGAAGCGCACGTCCTTGGAAACCAGCCGGTGGGTGCCCACAATGATGTCGATGCTGCCCCGCTTCACCTTCCGCAGGATCTCGTCCTGCTGCCTGGGGGTGCGGAACCGGGAGAGCAGCTCCACGTCCACGGGAAAGCCCTCCATCCGCCGCAGGATGGTCTGGTAGTGCTGCCAGGCCAGGATGGTGGTGGGCACCAGGATGGCGCACTGTTTCCCGGCGGTGACGCACTTAAACGCCGCCCGCAGGGCCACTTCGGTCTTGCCAAAGCCCACATCGCCGCACAGAAGCCGGTCCATGGGCACATCCCGCTCCATGTCGTCCTTGATCTCGTTGATGCACCGCAGCTGGTCCTCAGTTTCATCAAACTCAAAGTGGGATTCAAAGTCGTGCTGCCACTCCCCGTCCGGGGGGAAGGCAAAGCCCTTCTGCTGCATCCGCTGGGCATAGAGCTGGATCAGCTCCTTGGCGATGTCCTTTACTGCCGAGCGCACCTTGGCCTTCTGGCGCTGCCAGTCCGCGCCGCCCAGGCGGTTCAGCTTTACCGCCGAGTCCTCCCGGGGGCCGATGTATTTGCTCACCAGGTCCAGCTGGGTGACAGGCACATACAGCGTGTCATTTTTGGCGTAGCGCACCTTGATGTAGTCCTTGGTGACGCCGTTCATCTCCAGTTTATGGATGCCCTCAAACAGGCCGATCCCGTGGGTGGCGTGGACCACATAGTCCCCCGGAGAGAGCTCCGACAAGCTGGAGATCTCCTTGCTGTTCTTGTCCCGCTTGCGCTTCTTCTGCCGGACCTCCGCCATGCGCCCGTGGGAGATCAGGGCAAAGTTGGCCTCCGGCAGCTCCATTCCGGCGGAAAGGGTTCCTGGGGTGACGGTCACCGTCCCCGCGGCTGCGGTGGAGGGGTCCTCTAAAAAGCCGGCTGGCAGGCCCAGCCGCTTCAGGTCCTCCGTGAGGGATTCCCCGGCCCGGCGGGTGCCGCAGAGCACCACACAGGCCCGGCCCAGGTCCAGCAGAGGGCGCAGGTCTTCGGTCAGCACTTGGGTGCTGCCGCCCCACACGGGCAGCTGCTTCACGTTCATGTTCACCAGGGTGCGGGTGGGCACCTCATAGCTGCCCCGGGCGAACAAGTCCAGAAACAGGGTGGGAACCTCCTGGGCCTTTCCCAGGGCATACTCCCAGTCCCCGCTGTAGGTGTCCAAGCCTTTGCACAGCACGCCCTCCGCCAAGTAGCTTTTCAGATCCTCGCCCCACTGCCACAGGGTGGTGCGCATCCGTTCCTTCAGCTTGTTCCCCTCTGAGAAGAACAGCAGGCTGCCCTCTGCCGGGAAGTAGTCCAGCAGGGTGGCGGTCTCCGGATAGAGGAGGGATATATATTTGTCCAGGGAACCAATGCGCAGGCCGTTTTTCAGCTTTTCCGCCTCGCCGCGCAGGATCTCCTTGGCCTTGGGGGCGTTTTTTCCCCGCAGGGAGGCAGCCAGCTTTTCGATTTTCGCCGCCAGGGCTAGGGGCTTTTCCGCAATGGCCTCCACACAGGGGGCCAGGGTCACCTGGTCCACGGGGTCGGTACGGCGCTGGCTTCCAATGTCGAAATAGGAGAGGGAGTCGATCTCGTCCCCCCAGAACTCCACCCGCACCGGGGCGCTGGCGCTGGGGGAGTAGAAGTCCACAATGCCGCCCCGGCGGCTGAACTGCCCCGGTCCCTCAATCTGGTCCTCCCGGGTGTAGCCGCACTGCACCAGGGCGGAAAGCAGGTCCTCAATCTCCATCTGAGCCCCTGCCTCCAACGGGTAGAGGCGGCGTTGAAGCTCCTGAGGGCCCATGGTGTATTGCAGGGCGGCGTCCACACAGGCCACCACGCAGTCACAGGTGCCGTTCTCCAGTTTTGAGAGCACCTCCAGCCGCAGCCGCTCATACTCATGGGAGGTCCCCGCCGCGTCCCGGAAGCCGAAGTCCCGCAGGGGGTAGGGGAGGGGCCGCAGCCCCAGGGCCCGCAGGTCCTCGCAGAAGCGCTGGGCCTCCGCCTCGTCCGCGGCCAGCACCAGGGCCCTGCGGCCGGTCTTTTGGCACAGCGAGGCGATGACGCAGCATTTGTGAATGCCTGAGAGCCCTGTTACCGCAGCGGGAAGCGCCCCGCCGGCCACCGCGCCCTCCAAGCGGGCGTAATCGGGCCAGCGGCTCAACGCGTTGTAAATGAGCTTCATTCCAGCATTCCTCCTTCTTTCTGCCAGAGGGGGGAAGCCCCTCAGCTGTTGTACAGGTTCATGGCCTTGTCCACGCTGCCCGAGACAATCAGCTCCGCGGCGGCCGCGGCGTTTTCCAAGGCGGTGTCCAGCTCCTTTTTCTCCTGCTCCGTAAAACGGGAAAGCACCCAATCCGCCAAATTATAATCGGGATGGGGCTTTTTGCCCACCCCCAGCTTGATGCGGGGGAACTGGTCCGAGCCGGAGAGGTAGATGATGTTCTTCATGCCGTTGTGGCCCCCGTCGCTGCCTTTGCGGCGGATGCGCAGGCGGCCCGGTTCCAGGTTGATGTCGTCGAAGATCACCAGCACCTTTTCCGGGGGCAGCTTGTAGAACTGCATGGCTTCCTTCACGGACTGGCCGCTCAGGTTCATGTATGTGGAGGGCTTTAGGAGCAGCGCCTTTTTCCCGCCCAGGCGGCACTCTCCCACCAGCCCCTTAAATTTGACCTTTTTCATCTCCGCGTGGTGTTTTGCGGCGATGGCGTCCAGGGCCATAAAGCCGGCGTTGTGCCGGGTTCCTTCATATTGTTTGCCCGGGTTCCCCAGGCCCACAATGAGAAATTCCACCGGGCCGGGGGCGGGACTGCTTTTTTGAAATAAGCGCAGCATGGCGTTTTGACCTCCGCTGTAAAAATGATGTGGTTGTTTGGGGAAAAGAGGGGCACGAAAGCAGGGCGGGCCGGAGCTTCCGGCCCGCCTGAAACAATCGTCATACATCTTTATTATGCCAAAGTTTTTCTTGTTTTGCAAGTCCCCGGCAGCCCCGAAAAGAAAAAATGCCCCCGTTTTCCAAAAGCATGAAAAAAGTTTTCTTTTCTTCCATTTTGTACTGGCATTTTGCAGAAGACTTTGCTATAATTCCTAATAGGAGACCGTTCGGACAGGCTTTTTGCCTGGGCCGGCGTTTCACTCTGCTGTCACCCGGAGAGGCCGTGTTATGTGGGCCAGCGTCCGGTTGAACATTATTAGGAGGTAAGTTACCAATGAGCCACAAGTATGTCTATCTGTTCAGCGAAGGCGACGGTTCCATGCGTGAGCTTCTTGGCGGCAAGGGCGCGAACCTGGCGGAAATGACCAAGCTCGGCCTGCCTGTCCCCCAGGGCTTTACCATCAGCACGGAAGCCTGCACCCAGTACTATGAGGACGGCCGTCAGATCAACGATGAGATCCAGGCCCAGATCATGGAGTATGTGGGTAAGATGGAGGAGATCACCGGCAAGAAGTTCGGCGATAAGGAGAACCCCCTGCTGGTCTCTGTCCGCTCTGGCGCCCGCGCTTCCATGCCCGGCATGATGGACACCATCCTGAACCTGGGCCTCAACGAGGACGTCGTGGAGGTCATGGCCAAGAAGTCCGGCAATGCCCGCTGGGCTTATGACTGCTACCGGAGATTCATCCAGATGTACTCCGACGTGGTTATGGAAGTGGGCAAGAAGTACTTCGAGGAGCTTATCGACCAGATGAAGGAAAAGCGCGGCGTCACCATGGACACCGAGCTCACCGCTGACGACCTGAAGGAACTGGCCGAGCAGTTCAAGGCCGAGTACAAGCAGAAGATCGGCACTGACTTCCCCACCGACCCCAAGGAGCAGCTGATGGGCGCCGTCAAGGCCGTGTTCCGCTCTTGGGACAACCCCCGCGCCAACGTGTACCGCCGCATGAACGAGATTCCCTATTCCTGGGGCACCGCTGTCAACGTGCAGATGATGGCCTTCGGCAACATGGGCGATGACTGCGGCACCGGCGTGGCCTTTACCCGCAGCCCCTCCACCGGCGAGAAGAAGCTCTTCGGCGAGTTTTTGACCAACGCCCAGGGCGAGGACGTGGTGGCCGGTATCCGCACCCCCATGCCCATCTCCCAGATGGCTGAGAAGTTCCCCGAGGCCTTCAAGCAGTTCCAGGAAGTCTGCAACCTGCTGGAGAGCCACTATCACGATATGCAGGATATGGAGTTCACCGTGGAGAACGGCAAGCTCTACATGCTGCAGACCCGTAACGGCAAGCGCACCCCCGCTGCCGCCATCAAGATTGCCTGCGACCTGATCGACGAGGGCATGAAGACCGAGCAGGAAGCCCTGCTGATGCTGGATCCCAAGCAGCTGGACGCTCTGCTCCATCCCCAGTTCGATCCGGAAGCCCTGAAGGCTGCCACTCCCGTGGCCAGCGCTCTGGCTGCTTCCCCCGGCGCCGCCTGCGGCAAGATCGTCTTTACCGCTGAGGACGCTGTGGAGCAGGGTTCCGCCGGTGAAAAGGTGGTCCTGGTCCGCCTGGAGACCTCTCCCGAGGACATTGAGGGCATGCAGTACGCACAGGGCATCCTGACCGTGCGCGGCGGCATGACCAGCCACGCGGCCGTTGTGGCCCGCGGCATGGGCACCTGCTGTGTCTCTGGCTGCGGCGACATCAAGATGGATGAGGAGAACAAGAAGTTCACCCTGGCCGGCCGCGAGTACCATGAGGGCGACTATATCTCCCTGGACGGCACCACCGGCAACATCTACGGTGAGGCCATCCCCACTGTGCCCGCATCCACCGAGGGCGGCTATTTCGGCCGCATCATGGAGCTCTCTGACAAGTACCGTCAGCTGGAGGTCCGCACCAACGCCGACACTCCCCGTGACGCCAAGCAGGCTGTGGCCTTCGGCGCGCAGGGCATCGGCCTGTGCCGTACCGAGCACATGTTCTTCGATCCCGACCGTATCGCTGCCATCCGTGAGATGATCTGCTCTGACACTGTGGAGCAGCGCAAGGCCGCTCTGGCCAAGCTGGAGCCCATGCAGCAGGGCGACTTTGAGCAGCTGTATGAGGCCCTCGGCGGCCGCCACGTCAACATCCGCTTCCTGGATCCCCCGCTGCACGAGTTCGTTCCCACTGAGGAAAAGGACATCGAGCTGCTGGCCCAGGCTCAGGGCAAGACTGTGGAGGACATCAAGGCCATTATCTCCTCTCTGCATGAGTTCAACCCCATGATGGGCCACCGTGGCTGCCGTCTGGCTGTCACCTACCCCGAGATTGCCGAGATGCAGACTGAGGCCGTCATCAAGGCTGCCATCAACGTGCAGAAGGCTCATCCCGATTGGAACATCGTGCCCGAGATCATGATTCCCCTGGTGGGCGAGGTCAAGGAGCTGAAGTTCGTCAAGAAGACCGTCACCGAGACTGCAGACCGCATCATCGCCGAGGCTGGCGTGGACCTGAAGTACAAGGTCGGCACCATGATCGAGATTCCTCGCGCCGCCATCACCGCTGACAAGATTGCGGAAGAGGCCGAGTTCTTCTCCTTCGGCACCAACGACCTGACTCAGATGACCTTCGGCTTCTCCCGTGACGACGCCGGCAAGTTCCTGGGCGCCTACTATGAGAACAAGATCTATGAGAACGATCCCTTCGCCCGTCTGGACCAGGAGGGCGTTGGCCAGCTGGTGAAGATTGCTGCCGAAAAGGGCCGCGCTACCCGTCCCGACATCATTCTGGGCATCTGCGGCGAGCATGGCGGCGATCCCAGCTCCATCGAGTTCTGCCACAACGTGGGCCTGAACTACGTCTCCTGCTCTCCCTTCCGTGTTCCGATCGCCCGTCTGGCTGCTGCTCAGGCTGCGATCAAGAACCCCCGCAAGTAAGAGCTGAGGGAAACACAAAGCAATACGCGGCGTAAGCTGCAGAGAAGGCTGTGAAGCAATTCGCGGCCTTCTTTTTTTGCCCGAAAGTCCCTCTCTTCTCATTTGCCCGGAACTGTGTTACAATAAAAGGACGGAAAAGCGAGGGGAGGGGAGTCCATGCTGTATGCGGCCCGGTATGAGGAGCGTTTTGCCAGCCGCCAGGAAGAGCTGTCCCACCAGCGGGCCCTGTCGGAGCGCCTGCTCCAGTGGGCCCTGAAAGAGGAATTTGGCCTGGAGCTCTCTGCCCTGGTCCGGGGGAAGGGGGCCTCTGGTAAACCTTATTTTCTGGGCTGCCCCATACAGTTCAGCGTAAGCCATACCCGCGGCTTGGTTTGCTGTGGCCTTAGCGGCGCCCCTTTGGGCGTGGATGCGGAGAGCCCTCGCCCCTGTAAGGAAGCCTTGATCCAGCGGGCGTGCAACCAGGAGGAGCTTACCTGGCTGGCGGGTCAAAAAGAGCGGGAAACGGCCTTTCTCTCCCTGTGGACCCTGAAGGAGAGCGTGATGAAGCTCTCTGGGCAAGGGCTGGGCTTTGGCTTGAAAAACGCTTCCTTTACCTTTCCGGGGGGAGAACCCCGCTTTCGGGACCAGGGGGTGCTGCTTTCCCAGTTCTCCCTTCCGGGAGGATTCGTGGTTTCCGCCGCCTCCAGGGAAGAGCAGTTTCCTGGCATACAGCTGGTGGAGCTTATGTAAATCATTCATATCTGCCCCATTTCTCTCATAGGAATACCACAAGGAATCAAACAGAGAGGAACGGTGGAAGATGGTCGTATCGCTGAAAGCCAATCGAAAACGGATCCTGGCATTTTTTGTGCTGGCCCTGGTCGTGGTGGGAGCGCTTTTCTTCCTGCACGGCGGGGAGCAGGAGGAGCAAGAGCCCATCCCAGGGGGGACCAATGAGGAGCGCGTGGCCTTTTTGGAGAGCTTCGGCTGGCAAGTCCAAACAGAGCCCACAGAGACCCGTGAGGTTATGATCCCCGCCCAGTTTAACGATGTGTACACTGCCTACAATGTCATGCAGCAAGCCCAGGGCTTTGACTTGAAGCCCTATGCCGGGGAAATCTGCACCCAGTATTTGTACAAGGTGGAGAACTACCCCGATGAGACAGAGGTCTATGCCACCCTTTTAGTCTATGGGGACCAAATCATCGGCGGGGACCTTGCCAGCAGCCAGGTGGACGGCTTCATGCACGGCTTTGCCCCGGACAGCGCCCGCTTTGGAGAGACCGGCGCAGGTGGGGCAGAGAGCTCCCCGGCTGAAACCTCAGCCTCCCCACAGGCGAGTGTTTCCCCAGAGAGCTCCCCGGCAGTTTCGGCTGAAAGCGGCGGGGAAAGCACAGTGACAGGGCAGGCAGAGGCTTCTGCGGAAAGTGCCGCCAGCGGGACGGCAGGCGAGGTGGAGACCGGAGGAGAGCCTCTTCCTGAGGAGGCCTATCCCACGGACTAAAGACGGAAGGAAAGGGACGTGAAAAAGGCATGATGGAACGGCTGGATAAATTTCTGGCGGCCCAGGGGAAGGGCACCCGCAAGGAGGTGGGGCGCCTCATCCGCTCTGGAGCAGTGGCCGTGGATGGCGTCCCCGTACGGGACCCGGCCGCCAAGGTGGACCCTTCCTGCCAGACGGTGGCAGTGGGGGGGAGCCCTATCCTTTGGCAGGAGCACCTGTATATTATGATGAATAAGCCGGCGGGGGTGCTCTCCGCCACGGAGGACCGCCGCCAAAAGACCGTGCTGGACCTGCTCCCGGAGGACCTGCGCCGCCGGGGGCTTTTCCCCGCTGGCAGGCTGGACAAGGATACCACCGGCCTGCTGCTCATCACCGACGACGGGGATCTGGCCCACCGGATGCTCTCCCCAAAGAAGCATGTTTACAAGCTGTATCAGGCCCGGCTGGATGCCCCCGTCACTCCGGAGGATGTGCGGGCTTTTGAGGAGGGCGTCCGCTGGGGGGAAGAGGTTTACGCCCCCGCCCGCCTGTGGGCCGGGGAAGGGGACCCGTTTGTGGCTTTCGCCCAGGTCCATGAGGGGCGTTTTCACCAGGTAAAGCGGATGTTCCAGGCCCGGGGAAAGACTGTGCTTTCCCTCAAACGCCTCAAGATAGGGGGGCTCTCCCTGGACAGTACACTACAGGAAGGGGAGTGCCGCCTGCTGGCGCCTGAAGAAGTGTGTCAAATTCTTCGTTAGCAAGTTGTACTAAAATTAAGTGGGTGATTTGTGTTTTAGGGAAAGTCCATAAAGGGCGGGAAAAATCTTTGGGCAAATAAAGACTTTCGCCGGATGGCTGAATCTGTTATACTTATAGCAATCAAAAATGACCGTGAAGCAGCCTTTGCGGATGTGGTCATGAAAAATAGGAGGAATATCCGAATGGCAAGTTTAACTCTGAAAAATATTTACAAGATCTATGCCGGCGGCGTTACTGCGGTCACTGATTTCAACCTGGACATCGAGGATAAGGAGTTTATCATCCTGGTTGGCCCCTCTGGCTGCGGCAAGTCCACCACCCTGCGTATGATCGCCGGTCTGGAAGAGATCAGCAAGGGCGAGCTGTACATAGGCGACGTGCTCTCCAATGACATCGCCCCCAAGGATCGCGATATCGCCATGGTGTTCCAGAACTACGCTCTGTATCCCCACATGACCGTGTTTGACAACATGGCTTTCGGTCTGAAGCTGCGCAAGACCCCCAAGGATGAGATTAAGCGCCGCGTGGAAGAGGCTGCCCGCATTCTGGACATCTCTCACCTGCTGGACCGCAAGCCCAAGGCTCTGTCCGGTGGCCAGCGGCAGCGTGTTGCTCTGGGCCGTGCTATCGTCCGTGACCCCAAGGTCTTCCTGCTGGACGAACCCCTTTCCAACTTGGACGCCAAGCTGCGTGCTCAGATGAGAACCGAGATTGCCAAGCTGCATAAGCGCCTGGGCACCACCTTTATTTACGTTACTCACGACCAGACTGAGGCTATGACCATGGGCGACCGCATCGTGGTTATGAAGGACGGCTTCATTCAGCAGGTCGATACTCCTCAGAACCTGTACGACTATCCCGTCAACGAGTTCGTGGCCGGCTTCATGGGCTCTCCTCAGATGAACTTCATCGACGCCAAGCTGGGCAAGAACGGCAACGATTACACCCTGACCTTTGGCGCCTGCACCATCACCGTTCCCAAGAAGAAGGCCGATGGGGCTGTGGCCAACCTGGCTGACTATGTGGGCAAGGAAGTTGTGTTCGGCATCCGTCCCGAGGACGTCCATGACGAGCCCGAGTTCATCGAGAAGGTTGGCGGCGCTCATGTGACCGCTGACGTGGAAGTTACCGAGTTGATGGGCGCTGAGACTTATCTGTACCTGAACTGCGAGGGCAGCGCTGTTACCGCCCGTGTGGAGCCCACCTCCACCGCCAAGTCCGGCGATAAGTCCAAGATTGCCTTCGACCTGAACAAGATGCATCTGTTCGACAAGGAAACTGAGAAGACCATCCTCAACTAAAAATTTGCCATTCAAGCAGGGGCGCCAGCAATGGTGTCCCTGTTTTTTATCTGATTTTAGGAAAAATGCCGGTCTTTTTTTAAAAAATGCTTGAATTTTTTCTTCCGATTCTGTAAAATAAAGCTGTGTAACTGTTTCTTCTGGCGCAGAGCGTCCCAGTAGGGCAGGCGCCTATTGAATTTTTTGCGGGGGAGTTTGCCCCCTGTGCCATAAAGAAAGGGGAAGAGTCATGTCAAACAGATTGTTTCAGGGGATCATCCATCAGATGCGGGATACGATCGACCGCACCATCGGCGTTGTGGATGACTCCTCGGTGATCATCGCCTGCAGTGAGCTGGGCAAAATTGGCGAGGTGTGCGAGGAAATCACACCGGAGGAGATGGCCTCCTCCGAGGTTTTCCTGACCGACGGATACAGCTTTAAGTCCTTTGGAAGCCGTCCCCGGCCGGAGTATGCCGTCTTTGTGGCGGGCAACGACCCGGAGGCCCAGAAGTATGTCAAGATCCTGGCAGTCTCCCTCAGCAGCATCAAGCAGTACTACGATGAGAAATACGATCGCGGCAACTTTATTAAGAATGTGATCCTGGATAACATCCTGCCCGGTGACATCTACCTGAAGAGCCATGAGCTTCACTTCGATTCCGATGTGAGCCGCGTGTGCATGCTGGTAAAGATCGCTGAAAAGAACGATATTTCCGCTTATGATGTGCTCCAAAATCTGTTCCCCGATAAGAACAAGGACTTTATCATCAACATCAATGAAACGGATATCGCTTTGGTGAAGGAGATTAAGCCCAGCATTGATGAAAAGGACATCGACAAGCTGGCCAGCTCCATTGTGGATACCCTTTCCAGCGAGTTCTACACCCAGTGCACCGTGGGCATTGGCACGGTGGTCAACAATATCAAGGACTTGGCGCGCTCCTTTAAAGAGGCCCAGGTGGCCCTGGAGGTGGGCAAGGTCTTTGATACAGAGCGTGCCATTGTCAGCTATAACCACCTGGGGATTGCCCGGTTGATTTATCAGCTGCCCACCACGCTGTGCGAGATGTTCCTGAAGGAGGTCTTCCGCAAGGGTTCTATTGACGCCCTGGACCACGAGACGCTGTTTACCATCCAGCGCTTTTTTGAGAACAGCCTGAATGTCTCCGAAACCTCCCGTAAGCTCTTTGTCCACCGCAATACGCTGGTCTATCGCCTGGAAAAGATCAAGAAGATCACCGGCCTGGACCTGCGCGAGTTTGAAGATGCCATCGTCTTCAAGGTGGCTTTGATGGTGAAGAAATACCTCTCCAACAATCCAGTTAAGTTCTAACCGCAGGTGCGTGTAGTTGCCTGTGTTTCAGGAATCGTAACAATTTATTTCTTATAAAGAATGATACAGGTGGCACCCATTGGTATAATAAAAGCTATGCCGATGGGTGCTGTCCTGTGTGTGGGACGCCTTTGAGGGCGGCTTTCACGCCCTCTAAGCAGTTATGGGGAAGGGGCCGGCCAGGCTTCCCTTGCTTCTTTAACCCTTTCAGAGAAAGGCAGGTCATAGGCTTGATAGAATTTCGCAATGTATCCAAGGTGTACAACAATGGAACAGAGGCTCTGCACAACATCAATTTGACGGTGGAAAAGGGAGAGTTCGTGTTCATTGTGGGCTCCTCGGGGGCCGGTAAAAGCACGTTTTTAAAGCTTGTCATGTGCGAAGAGAGGCCCAACTCCGGCCAGATCATCGTGGACGGCGTGGATGTGACCCGCATCCGCAAGCGGAAGATTCCCTACATCCGCAGGAAGATGGGCATTGTTTTCCAGGATTTCCGCCTGATAGATCACATGACGGTTTACGACAATGTGGCGTTTGCCATGCGTGTGGTGGGGGCTTCTGCCAAGTCCATCCGCAAGCGGGTGCCCTATATCCTCAGCCTGGTCGGCCTGCAGCACAAGGCAAAGCATTACCCCACAGAGCTTTCTGGCGGCGAACGCCAGCGTGTGGGCTTGGCGCGCGCGCTGGTGAATAACCCCACGATGATTGTGGCGGACGAGCCCACGGGCAACATCGACCCCGCCCTCTCCTTTGAAATTGTAGACCTTCTCAGCGAGATCAACCGCCGGGGCACCACCGTGCTTATGGTGACCCACGAGCACTCTCTGGTCAAACACTTCCACAAGCGCATCATCCAGATCCACTCCGGTGAAATCGTGGCGGACACGGCTGAAATGGCGGATGTCTACGCGCCTCCAGAGCGCTATGAAAGCCCGGAGGAGGCGGTGGAGAACGACGATGATTACGCCGAGTACGATAATCAGGAAACCTATGAGGAAGATTACCCCGCAGCCGCAGAGCCTGCCGTCCAGGAGGAGTATGGCGAGTTCCAGGAGATGGATGCCGAACCCCTGGAGGATGGGGAAGAGGAGTCCGCGGAGGACATTGCCGAGGAAATCCTGCGGGAGCAGGAACTTCAGGAGGACAGCAGTGAGGAGGTGGAGAGATGAGCCTGCACAGTATTGGCTATCTGTTCCGGGAGGGCTTAAAGAGCCTTTGGAAAAACCGCACCATGACAATCGCTTCTGTAGGCGTTCTGATTGCCTGCCTGCTGATGACGGGTGTTGCCGGGTTGCTCTCTATGAACCTTTCCTCTACCATGACCTCCATTGAGGGCAGCAATACCTTGACGGTCTACCTGCGGGAGGATGTGCCCTCCCTGACAGCGGTGCGCATTGGCGAGGAACTGCGTCAAATCAACAATATTGCGGAATGCACCTTTGTCCCTAAGGACGATGCCCTCTCGGGCATTATGCAGGGAATGGACAGCAGCAGTACCCTGTTTGAAAGCTTTACGGGCGACAATAACCCTCTTCCCGATGCCTATGAGATTTCGCTGGAGGATTTGAGCCTGTATGACCAAACCATCAGCGCCATCAAAGCGGTGGACGGCGTGGACCGCATTTCCGATTACCGCAGCGTGGCGGTTCGCCTAAGCAGCCTGGACCGGCTGGTGCGGTACTGCAGCATTGGCATTGTGACAATCCTGGCAGTGGTTTCCCTGTTCATCATTGTCAACACGGTGAAGGTGACGATTTTTTCCCGCCGCATGGAAATCAGCATTATGAAATCCGTGGGCGCTACTAACGGATTTGTGCGGATGCCCTTCATTGTAGAGGGTGTGGTAATCGGCCTGCTCTCCGGGGCGGTTTCCGCTACGATCCTGTATTTTGCCTACGATTGGGCGGTAGAGGTTGTCTATGCCTTGGTTCCCTGGCTGGCCATTGTGGATATCCACCCCTATGTGTGGTTCCTTTATGGGGCCTATCTGGTGGTGGGCATGCTGTTTGGCCTGTTGGGCGGCACCATTTCCATTGGCAAGTATTTGAAAAAAGAGGGCGAGAACGCGATTGTATAACAGCGCTGGCGCCCCGCATAGAATAGAGTGAGCAACGGCCCGGGAAGGACTTGGGTACTTCCCTGGGCTTGTTCCTTGCTTAAAGATTGACAAGACCCCCTTGGGCCACTATAATAAGTAGATAAAAGCCGGTCCGCGGAGAGCGGGCCATTTTCAGTAAAGGATGGAGTTACAATGGCAGAAAAGCAGTATTTTGTTACCGAAGAAGGCTTGGCGTCCCTTGAGCAGGAGCTGGAATATTTAAAGACAGTCCGCCGCAAAGAGGTGGCAGAGAAGATCAAGGTGGCCCTGTCCTTTGGCGACCTTTCAGAGAACAGCGAATATGACGAGGCCAAGAATGAGCAGGCCATCGTAGAGGCGCGCATCGCTGACTTGGAGGTAATGCTCAACGGTGCCGTGGTCATTGATGAGAGCGAACTGAACAATGAGACCATCCATATCGGCTCAAAGATTGAGGTGGAAGTTACCTCTGCCGCAGGGGCTAAGTCCAACCGGAATTTCAAAATCGTGGGTTCCAATGAGGCCGATCCCCGCGGGGGCAAGATTTCCGATGAGTCCGCTGTGGGCAAGGCCCTTATTGGCGCCAGAGTGGGGCAGACCGTAGAGGTGGAGACCCCCGTGGGTGTCTCTGTCTATCATATTCTTTCTATCTCCCGCTGAACGGGAAAAGGGAATTATCAGGAAGGGTGAAAGGAACCAATGGCAGAAGTAAAGAACCGGACCCCTCTCGCAGAGGGAGAGCAGGATATGAGCGAGCTCCTGCGGGTGCGCAGGGAAAAGCTGCGGGAGCTGCAGGAAAGCGGGAATGACCCCTACCAGATCACGAAGTATCCTGTGGATAACGACAGCGCCAACATTAAAGCCAATTTTGAACAGCTGGAGGGCAAGCCTGTCTCCATTGCTGGCAGGATGATGTCTAAGCGGGGCATGGGGAAGGTGTCCTTCTGCGACCTGCAGGACCGCTCCGGCCGCATCCAGCTCTACGCCCGCAAGGACGAGATGGACGAGGCGGAGTACAACCGCTTTAAGAAATATGACATTGGCGACATCCTGGGCGTGCAGGGCGTGGTGTTCCGTACCCAGCGGGGTGAGATGTCCGTGCGGGTGGAGAAGGTGACGCTGCTCAGCAAATCCCTGCTGCCCCTGCCGGAGAAGTACCACGGGCTTAAGGATACGGACGCCCGGTATCGCCAGCGCTATGTGGACCTGATCGTCAACCCGGAAGTGAAGGACGTATTTGTCAAGCGCTCCAAGATTATCAGCGCCATCCGGGAGTACCTGGACGGCCACGCTTTCCTGGAGGTAGAGACCCCCGTGCTGCACAACCAGGCGGGCGGCGCCGCGGCCCGGCCTTTCATCACCCACCACAACACACTGGACATCGACATGTACCTGCGCATTGCCCTGGAGCTGCACCTGAAGCGGCTTATCGTGGGCGGCTTTGACCGCGTCTATGAGATCGGCCGCACCTTCCGCAACGAGGGCATGGATACCCGCCACAACCCGGAGTTCACCATGCTGGAAGCCTATCAGGCGTTTACCGACTTCAACGGCATGATGGACCTCACCGAGGATATGATCCGCACTGTGGCCCACAAGGTGTTGGGCACCGGCAAGGTGGAGCGGGATGGTGTGGAGATCGACCTGGATAAGCCCTTCACCCGCATCAGCATGGTGGAAGCCGTCCAGAAGTACGCCGGGGTGGACTTCACCCAGGTGGAGACTTTGGAGCAGGCCCGCGCCCTGGCCAAGGAACACCACATCGAGTATGAGGAGCGCCACAAGAAGGGCGACATCCTCAACCTGTTTTTTGAAACCTACTGCGAGGACAAGCTGGTGCAGCCCACCTTCCTGACGGGCCATCCAGTGGATATTTCGCCCCTTTCCAAGCGGTGCAAGGACAACCCCGAGTACACCGAGCGCTTTGAGCTGTTTATCTGCGGCGGCGAGTATGTCAACGCCTTCAGCGAGCTCAACGACCCCATCGACCAGCGGGGCCGTTTTGAGGCGCAAGCGGCCTTGAAGGCCGCTGGTGACGAGGAGGCCTGCGACGTGGATGAGGACTTCCTCACGGCCCTGGAGTATGGCCTGCCCCCCACGGGCGGCATGGGCATGGGGGTGGACCGTTTGGTCATGCTTCTCACCGGAGCTTCCTCCATCCGAGATGTTTTGCTGTTTCCCACAATGAAGCCTCTGGACTAAAATTCCACAATATGTAGTGTATGACGAAGCAATACGACACAAGATGAAGTAAAGAGGGCTTACAACCACAACTTTTTCACAACTTTTGCTTGAAATCAGACGGCACCAGACGGGCCAAAATGAAGGGCAAATCCGCGCTTTTTACTGCGGATTTGCCCTTTTTTGTAATTTTCACATCAGCACCAAATTGCCCTTGATTGTGGCTGCTTTTTCCTCCATGCTTTCCTGCGTAATATGGGTGTAGATGTCCATGGTAGTGGAAAAGTCAGCGTGCCCCATCACCTGCTGGATGAACTTGATATCATTTGTGCTTTCACAGAGTCTTGTGCAGAAAGTGTGCCGCAGGTTATGGACGCTAAAATGGGGAAGAAGCTCCGGCTCACGATCTTCCAATTCAGCTTGATTCAGTTCTTCCATGTTGTACGCTGTGGAAATGCGTTCAATGGCCCGATTGATATTATGAGCGGAGAGAAAACTTCCGTAGCGATTTCGGAAGATGAAACCGTGATAACCACTCAGCACCAGTTTGTCATTCGGATATAAAGCATCCATTGCCTCGATTTGTTGGCTAAGTTGCTCGATGACTTCTGGATAGAGGATTGGGATGATACGATTGCCGCTTTCCGTTTTGGGAGTTGTGATATGAAAGCCGGCTTTTCCATCAATGACCCGATAGATCAACGTATGATTGACGGAAATCTGGGCTTTATTCAAGTACACATCATCTTTTGTTAACAAAATAGAGGGATACGGCACTGAAGCTATGACTTTGGTGCCGTATCCCTTTTTCTTACTCATGGGGTGTTTGCTCCCTGCTTTCCATATCTTCATCACAGGAGGCTGCGTCTTCCAGCGCCTCATATCCAAGGAAACTGTTGGTGGAGAGAGCGGTGTCCAGATAGTCGTTTCCGACGGTAGGCCGGCTCCCTTTTTGAAAATAAAAGCGGTAGCGGGCGCCGATCTGGAACTTGGCAGTTTTGCTCAACAGCAAGGTGCGCTCCGCACCCTGTTCATCAATCAGCTGGATCTTGCGGTAACGACGCAGCATAGGGGTGCTGACGCCGGCGCAGATCCCTTCTACCACTTCGTACTGGCCCCGGGCGGCGGTGCGCCATAGGCTGCTGCCCAGCACCAGAGAAGCGGCAAAAATAAGTCCACCCAGCACCAGAAGGATGCGGTCTGCGGTGACAGTGAAGATCACAAGGCTGACTGCTATGCTGGCGATCCCGGCCAGGAATGTCAGCAGGATCTTGCGCCGCAGGACAAAGGGAAATTGGCTCCATTGGTATTTCATGTACTGATCCTTTCAAAAATGATTTGCTGGCGCAGATACAGGTTGGCAACGGCCAGCGTTACCGCCTGGCTGCTCCGGCTGTTCTTCATCAGGCTGGCGATATTCTGGCAGGTGGTTTCGCTGTCGCCGTACACCTTCTCCATCAGGATCCGCTCGCTGGGGAGGGAGAAGACATCCTGCTCCACACATTTGATGATCTCCGCAGTGGAAAGCAGGGCCTGCCGGGAAAGCCGCATGACGCGGGATTCATAGTCGGTCCGGCGGTCTTTGCGAAACAGCTTCAGCGCCTGCCTGACTGAAACCCGACGGCTGAATACCAGCTTCATAAACGATACGCCGCGCACCAAGGCAGAGCCGCTGGTGGGGATGATACCCAGGGAACTCAACAGATCATACAGCGCATCGTATTCGGTCTCCCCGCAGCCGGAAACCAGCAGGCCGCGGGTAAGCAGGCGGTTCACGCAGGCATCCCAGGGCCGGCTGACAGCACCGCCCATAGATGAAGCCAGCTTATCGCACTGAAAAGAAATATCCTCCCATTTGGAGATCCGCCAATTCAGGGCAGTCCAGACGACCAGCTCCTGCATATCCACCATATAGGGCTGACCGCCAAGGCGGATGACAGGGCAGGATCGGCCGCAGCCATTTGTTTCCCGCTCCAGACGGCCGATTGCAGTATATAAGGTTTTCTGTTCCATTGATCAATGCCTCCTTTATATATCCTTTACTGCGGGAAGGCCGTGGTTTTCAACAAATTCAAAGCAGGCTTGCCAGAAAGCGGGGGTCGCTGCGCAGCTTGGCTGCTGAGCGCGAGATCCATGCACCCACATGGGAGGGCGGCACCTGGTAGAGTTCCGCAATATCCGTGACCCGCATTCCCTGAAGCTTGAGTGCCAGAGCCTCAATCCCAAGCCGGGCCACACCGTCATAATCCTGCTTGCTGGCCTCCAGAAGCGACAGCGTTTCCATCAGGGACACCTGGGCGTCAAAAGCATCGGTCTGCGGTTCCAGGGCCTCGCCGTCGGCGGCCAGTTCCCCATGCTCCCCAATAATGAGCCGGCTGAATATCTTGCCCCTGTTGCAGATCGTCCGGCAATAGGACAGAAGCCCATTCTTTACGACCGTTTTGGCGTAGGTGGCAAACTGTGCCCGCCCATCGTCCTCATAGGTGGCCGCGGCTTTGCAGAGCCAGACGCACCCCTCCTGGAACAGATCGCTGTAATCCACCTCATCAAATTCGCGGCGGCCTTCTTCTAGCCGGATAATTACCATATAGAAAGGTTGGAAATGATATGAGCAAAATCGCTGTAGTCTATTGGAGCGGGACGGGAAACACAGAAGCCATGGCCGGCGCTGTGGCGGAGGGGGTCACCGGGGCCGGCGGGGAAGCCTCCCTGCTGACTGCCGCCGAGTTCGACCCGTCCCTGGTGGACAGTTTCGACGCCATCGCCTTTGGCTGCCCCTCCATGGGCAGCGAGGAGCTGGAGGAGAGCGAGTTCGCCCCCATGTTCGAAAGCTGCGAGCCCAAGCTGAAAGGGAAGAAGATCGCCCTGTTCGGCTCCTACGGCTGGGGCGACGGGGAGTGGATGCGCACCTGGGAGGAGACATGCCGGGGGGACGGGGCAGAGCTTGCCTGCGAGCCGGTGATCTGCAACGAGGCCCCGGACGAGGACGCCCTTTCCGCCTGCCAGGCCCTGGGGAAAGCCCTAGTTTGAGCTTTGCTTAAAACCTCCCAAAAAGAAGGGAGAAGCCTTGGGAAACCAGGGCTTTTTCTTTTTGCTTCCCCCTTGATAAACGCTCCCGCCGGTTGTATTATAACGATGTTATATAACATTGTTATAAGGAGGCTGCCCCATGGAAGAGAGAACCACCGCCACTCTGGAAAAAATCCGAGAAGCCGCACTGGCAGAGTTTCTGGACAAAGGGTTTCAAGGTGCCTCCCTGCGGCAGATCGTGAAAAACGCCGGGGTGACCACCGGGGCCTTTTACGGCTACTTCTCCAGCAAGGAGGCCCTGTTCAACGCCCTGGTGGAGCCCCACGCCGCCGCCCTCATGGGCAAGTTTATGGAGGCCCAGACCTCCTTTGCCGAGCTGCCTGAGGAGCAGCAGCCGGAGCACATGGGGGAGGAATCCAACAGCTGCGTCCACTGGATGGTGGACTACATCTGCCAGCACCGGGAGCCGGTGAAATTGCTCCTCACCCGCGCGGAGGGCACCAGCTATGAGCACTTTGTCCACAACATGGTGGAGGTGGAAGTGGAGTACACCCTCCAATACATGGAGGTGCTCCGCCGCCTGGGCCGGGACATCCCGGAACTGAGCCAGTCTCTGTGTCACATCATCGCCAGCGGAATGATGAGCGGCATCTTCGAGATCGTGGTCCACGATATGCCCCGGGAGCAGGCCCTGCGGGACGTGGATCACCTCCGGGACTTCTACACCGCCGGATGGCTGAAATTGATGGGGGGATAACCCCTGTCTTTTTTGAACATTGATTAGTTATTGCTAACTTACAGAAAGAGGTTTTTGCATGAAGCAAAAGAAAAAAAGCGATGTGGCTGTCCTGTTGGATTATGCGGGAAGCCACAGGGGGCTGACCTTTTTAGGACTGTTCCTGTCGGCGGTATCCATGCTGCTGAGCATGGCCCCCTACATCTGTATCTGGCTGGTTGCCCGGGATCTGATCGAGGCGGCTCCAAACTGGAGGGAGGCGCAAAGTATCACCCGGTATGGCTGGCTGGCCTTTGCATCGGCGGTGGGCGGCATCGTGCTGTATTTCATTGGGCTGATGTGTACTCACCTGGCGGCCTTCCGCACAGCGGCCAATATCCGAAAAAGGGGCGCAGCCCATGTGATGGAGGCCCCGCTGGGCTTTTTCGATGCCAATGCTTCCGGCCTGATCCGCGGGCGGCTGGATGCGGCCGCCGCTGATACTGAGACACTGCTGGCCCACAACCTGGCCGACATTGTAGGCACCATCACCTTATTCCTTGCCATGCTGGTGCTGATGTTCGTCTTTGACTGGCGGATGGGCTGCGCCTGTCTGCTGGCGGCGGTGATCTCCATCCTCTCCATGTTTACCATGATGGGCGGCAAAAACGTCAGCTTTGCAAAGTCCCTTGACAAGAAAACTTGTCAGTGTTAGAATCGCGCAAAGAAAACTTGTCAAGGAGGACCCGTTATGAACAGGGAGGAGATTTTGCAGGCCAGCCGTAAGGAGAACCAAAATAGAGATCTGCCGGAGAAAGAGCTTCTCTATCTTGTGGGAAGTCACAGTGCGAGGGTAGGCGCGCTGCTTTGCTGCGTCGTCACACTGCTGGGGTCTGTGCTGGCACGCAAGATGCTTTACGGTCCTTGGTCCATCTATTTCGGCATGATGGCGACCCAGTGGTTGGTGCGGTTCCTCAAACAGAAACGCAAGACCGACCTGGTGGTGGCGCTGCTGTTTTTCGCTTTGATGGCGGCTGCCTTTGCGGGTTTGGTGCAACGTCTATGGGAGGTGCGCCTGTGACGGAGGAGCTAAAGCTGAAAAACCGGTTGAAAGAAGCCCGCCAGGACAAGGGCCTGTCTCAGGCTCAGCTGGCAAATTTGGTGGGCGTCTCCCGCAACACCATCAGCTCCATCGAAACGGGCCAGTTCAACCCCACAGCGAAATTGGCGCTGATTCTGTGTATTGCGTTTGAGAAAAAGTTTGAGGAGTTATTCTATTTTTAGGAGGCCGCTATGGAAAACGTTATGTTCCTGGTCATAGGGATTGTCGCAGCCGTGATCGGTGTGGTGAATATTCGGAGGAATATTAGCACGATCCACTCCTATAACCGGCGAAATGTGCGGGAGGAGGACGTCCCCCTATACGGAAAAGCGGTGGGCACGGGGACGCTGCTTATCGGCGTTGCGCTGATACTGGCCTGTCTCGTGGCATTTTGGAAGGTGGGGATTGCGCCCTATATTGCGATCCCGGTCCTGGCCTTAGGGTTTGCCTGTATTCTCTATGGGCAAATTAAGTACAACCATGGTATCTTTTGAGCAAACTCCTTTGCTTCTCTATCATCGACTGTGCCACAAGAGAGCGCTTCGCAGGCTGAGTCTGCAATCCTGAAAATACAAAAAAAGGCAACAATCCGCCCACGCCGGAGGTTTGGTGCAGCTTGCGCCGTCCATTTTCTACGTTCACTGGGTATGGGAAAAGGAAGGCCCCCTGTAACAGGGACCTTCCTTTTTTCGATTTCTTTTCAATGGGGCAAGGCCCTCCCGGCCCGGCCGCTAGGTGCGGTAGGCCTTTTTCATCTGGTGGAGGCGGGAGAGCCGCTGCACGGCCTGGTCCCCCAGCTCCTCCGACACCGCCACCACCAGGGCGTCCAGCAGGGCGGCGGGGGCCGCCATGGAGTGGTACTCTTTGGCCTCGCCCCGGTAGGCGAACAGGTTGATATTCGCCCGCTGGTCCTCCGGCAGGTAGCTGCGGCTGGTAAAGGCCAGGGTTCGGTACCCCGCCCGCTTTTGGTAGTCCAGGATGGTCCGGCCCTCCCAGGACACTTTCGAGAAGCTGAACAGCACCACCAGATCCCCCCCTCCCGCCTGGGCGAGGCCCTCCAGCAGTTCCGAGCCGCCGGAGGGCAGCAGGCTCACCGGGAGCCCCAGCCGCCGCAGCCGGAACTGCAGCAGCTGCCCCAGGGAGGCCGAGGCGCTTTTCCCGTGGATGAACACCCGTCGCGCCTCCAGCAGGGATTGGACCGCCTGCTGAAAGGCAGATGGATCCAGGGCCTCCAAGGTCTTTTGCAGGCAGAGCTGCTGCCGGGCAAGCCAGCGTTCCGCCGTAAAGCCCTGCTGGGCCGCCAGCAGCTTGGCGGCGGGGCCGGCGGCCTCCTCCTGGCGGGCCACCAGGCGCTTGAGGCCTTTGTAGTCCCCGCAGCCCACCCGCCGGGCAAACCGGGACAGTGTGGTGCCGGAGACCCCCAGCTTTTTCCCCACGTCCCCAATGGAGCCCTGCAAAAACTCCCTGGGGTTGGCGGAGATGTAATCCAGGATTTCCCCTTCGCTTTTCGTCAGTTGGTCGGGCATGGCGGGGTATTGGATGGTCACGGCGCAGCCTCTCTTTCTTGGAAAATACAGCCTTTGTGATGGGGCGCAGTTTTATTCGGCGCCCTTTTTGCGAAACAGCAGGATGCCCTTGGCCCCCGGCGTCACAGCGGAGGACGCCAGTTCCCAACCCGTTTGGGCCATCTCATCGGCGGCGGCTTCCAGTTCTTTCGCC
This sequence comes from Acutalibacter sp. LFL-21, assembly GCF_025630755.1. Classification (NCBI taxonomy): domain Bacteria; kingdom Bacillati; phylum Bacillota; class Clostridia; order Eubacteriales; family Acutalibacteraceae; genus Acutalibacter; species Acutalibacter sp. LFL-21. The sequence goes on from NZ_JAOTNT010000002.1 coordinate 330,272, forward strand.
ATGTTGCCGGCCTGGGGGGCGTAGTCCACCACCACCGCCTTGTGACGGACGGCGATCCGCTCCCCGTAGGAGGGCCCGTGCTCCCGGTCCTTTTCCGGGCCTGTGAGCACCGCCACATAGTCCCCGCCCAGGGCGTGGATCTCCTTGAGGGCCCGCTTCAGCAGGGTGGCGGTTTTCACCTTTTCCGTAGCGTTCTCCGCCACGGTGACGGCATACCGCCCGCCCTCCATCTCCTCCTTTAGCTCCCCCACGGTGGAGAAGTCTTTCGCAAACTCCGTCCACACACAGCCGTACTGCACGGCCTGGTGGGTGTCGCTGCCGGAGACCACTGGCTTCCCCAGACACTCCCCCAGGGCCTTGGTCAGGCGTTCCGCCCGTTGGCGGTCCGTGGCCAGGTCTTTGCCGTTTAAGTCTAGAAAATCCAGGCGGGCAAGCTGCTCCTCTGGCAGCTGGGGGATGTGCCCCCCTTCCCGGTAGGGGTGGGCGCCGCCCACCAGCACGGGGTACTGGTCAAACAGATCCCGCAGCTTTGCGAAAGGGAGGAAAGCCCCCGGCTGTTTGTAGGGGGCCAGCCGCTGGTTCAGCTCTAAAATAGCCTCCAAGGGGCCGATGGACAGGATGTGCCCGCCCTCTTGGATGTCCGTCTCCATGCCGGGGAAGACCCGCAGGCCGTTTGGCAGCACCAGGGCGTCCCCCTCCCGGCGGCTTTTCCCGGCCAGATAGGCGTACAGCTCGTCAAACTGCAGGGTGTTGAAGTGCTCCGTCAGGCACAAAGCGGAAAGGCCTGCGGCCTTGGCCTCGCCAAAGAGCCAGTCGGTGTAGGTGGTGGAGAAGGGCAATCGCTTTGCCAGCTTCCCATGAGTGTGAAAATCCAGTTTCAAAGGTGGTTCCTCTTTTCTTTCCGAGATCAGGCCAGGGTGGACGCCAGCACCGCCAGGGCGATCCACAGCAGGGAGACGGCCAAAAACAGCAGGTCGTTGTAAGAGACCTTCAGGGCGGCCAGCTTCATCTTTTTCACCGTCTTGTCCACGGCGGCGTTGCGGTAGCCCCGGATCTCCAAAGCCTCCACCGTGGTGCGGGAACGCTTGGCGGTGTTGAGCATCAGGGGATAGAAGGCGTGCATCACGGTCTTGATTTGGTACCACAGGTATTTCACGCTGCCCACAAAGCCCTCCCGGATGGGGGGATTGCCACGCAGTCGGAAGGAGAGGAGGATGTTTTGGAATTCCTCCATGAGCATAGGCAGCACCCGGTAGGCGTAGGAGATAGAGAAGGACAGCCGCTCCGGGCAGCCGAACCACATCAGCCCGCAGGAGAGCTTGTCCGGGTCCAGGCCGGAGAACACCGTCACCGAGGCCAGGGAGCAGGTGGCCACCTTCAGGGTGAGCACCAGCAGGGGGGCCACCGTGTCCCCGTTGCCCCCAAACAGCAGGGAGACCAGCAGCAGGTACCCCGTCTGGGAGAACACCCCCAGGGCGAACACCAGCAGCACCAGCCCGGCCACCTTGGCCAGCAGGGTGGTGGCCACCACCAGGAGGAAGCTGGCCATCAAAAACCACAGGTCATTTACGAACCAGGGCGTCAGGCCGAAGAACAGGTACCACGCAATCAGAATGCGGGGATCCAGCTTGGCGATGACGGTGTCGTCGTTGCCGTAGGCGTTTTTCAGCACCTGGTTTCGGAGAAAATCCATGGAGAACTTGTCCAGCACGCTCTCCGAAAGCTTCTTTTTTGTTTTCGTTCCCAGCTCCATCTTAGGCTCCCTCCCCAAAGCTGTCAAGGAATTCCTCTACCGTGTAACACAGGGCGCGCTGGTCCAGGGCCTGGCCCATGGAAAAGATCTCCGGCGGGCGGATGCCCACCTCCTCCAGCAGGGCCCGGTCCCCGAAGATCTGGTCCCGGGTGCCGTCGGCCGCCACCTGGCCGTCTTTCAGCACCACAATGCGCTGGGCCCACTGGCACACCAGCTGCATGTCGTGGGTGGCGATCATCACCGTGCCGGTAATCTCCTTCATGTCCTCCAGGGTCTTCATAATCTCCCGGCGGGTGGCGATGTCCAGGTTGGCGGTTGGCTCGTCCAGCAGCAAAATGCCCGGGTTTAAGGCCACGCCAATGGCCAGGCTGGCCCGGCGCATCTGCCCGCCGGAGAGCAGCCGCCCGTCCCGCTCCTGCAGCGGGGAGAGGCGGAACCGGGCGAGCAGCTCCTGGGTGCGCTCCTTATAGTGCTCCACGCCCCGGGCCTCCATGGCAAAGGCGATGTCCGCCCGGATGGAGTCCTGGATGAACATCTGCTCCGGGTTTTGGTAGACCAGGCTGATCTGCCGGGACAGGTCCTCCGTCCGTTTCCGGTGGATGCTGTCCCCGTTCAGGAAAATCTCCCCCTCGCTGGGTTTCAGGAGGCCCACCATCAGCTTCATCAGGGTGGATTTCCCCGCCCCGTTGGAGCCGATGAGGGCCACCTTATCCCCCCGGCGGATAGTCAAATCCAGCCCCGCAAAGATTTTCCGGGGCTCCCCCTTGACCGAGCGGTAGGAGACCGACACCCCCCGGAACTCCACGGCGGGTTCCTCCTCTCGGCGGGGGGCGGCTTCCGGCGGCGCCGGATTTTCCCGGTAGGAGAGAGGGGAGAAGGCCGCCTTTCCCTCCTCCACCGTGGTGGGCAGCGCCTGCTCCCAGGGGAGGGCGCCCTTCCGCCGCAGCCCGTCGGCGGCAAGGGTCACCTGGGGCGGGAAGATGTTGGACTCCCGCAGCTCCCCCACCCGGCGCAGGGCCTCGTTTGCCGGGAGCTTCCAGGCGATCTTCCCGTCCCGCATGAGCACCACATGCTTGCAGTAGTCGGCGATGTACTCCGTGTGGTGCTCAATGACCAGGATGGTCTTGCCGTGCTTCTCGTTGAGCTCTTTCAATACCCCATAGATCCGGTCGGCGTGGCCTGGGTCCAGCTGGGCGATGGGCTCGTCCAAAATCAGCACCTCCGGCCCCAGGGACACCGCCCCCGCCAGGGCCAGCAGGTGGGTCTGCCCTCCGGAGAGGGACCACACATAGTCCTGCTCCCGGCCCTCCAGGCCGCACAGGGCCAGGGCCTCTTTGCCTCGCTTTTCATAGTCCCCCATGGCGTAGTTCAGGCAGGCGTAGGAGGCATCGTCCAGCACGGTGGGCCGCACGATCTGGTTTTCAAAGTCCTGGTACACATACCCGGCTTTTTTCGCCAGGGCGCCCACATCCGCCTCCAGAGTGTTCACCCCGTCCACCAGCACCCGGCCGGAAAACTCCCCGGTGATAAAGTGGGGGATCAGGCCGTTTAAAGTTTTGCAAAAGGTGGATTTTCCGCAGCCGTTGTTGCCAACGATGGCCAGAAAATCCCCTTTTTCCACCTGCAGGTTTACGTGGTCCAGGATGGGCGTTTCCGCGCCGGGGTAGGTGTAGGTAAGGTCCTCGATCTCGATGATGTTCATTCCGCCTTGGCCTGCTCCTTCCCGCTCCGGGCTTTCAGCACCAGGATGGCCCCGATGGCCACCACGGCGGCGATCACCAGGCCGATGGCGATGGCGGTGCCGCTCCCGGCCCAATCGGTCTCCCAGTCGATAAGGGACAGCCCGCTGGTGGCCAGCAGCTCAGCGGCCGCGGCGCACACAAAGGCGATGACGCAGCCCAGCACCATCTTGAGGCTGATGCCGCCCAGGGAGTTCTTCTCCGTGCGGGGGGCCATGCCCAGCAGGGGCTCGATTTTTCCGTAGAGCCGGGGCACCAGGAACAGGGTGGGCAGCAGGCAGAACAGGATGCCGGAGAACAGCAGGTCGTTTAAGAAAGCGAAGCCCTCGGTGGCAAAGACGCTTTCCGGCAGGCCGGGGACGGCCTCAAAGTCCTCCACGGCGAACTGCACCTTGCAGATGTCCACCACCATGCCCAAAAACAGCTGCAAAGCGGTGCCAAAGATGGCCGCAAAGCCTACCATCTTATAGTTGCGGGGGTCTTTCACCAGCCGGCCGGCCACATACACGCCGATGGTGACGGTGAGGAACTTCTCCAGCTCCCCCAGGCCGCCGAACTGCCCCAGCATGATCTCGCTGAACACCAGCTCGCCGGTGGCGGCGCCCAGGGCGGCGGACATGGGGTCGAACAGCATGGCCAGGGTCAGGGGGATAAACAGAAAGTATTCCACGGAAAACTCCACCAGCCCCGCCTGAAAGCTGGGGATCAGCTCGGTGAACAGGGTGGCCAGGCCGTACAGGGCCATGGTCAGCACAAAGACCATCAATTTTTGCGACTGGGTCGCCGTCTGTTTTTTGGAAAGTTCCATTTTGCTCTTCCTCTCTTTTTTCGATTCTCTCTCGCTTGCACCGCCATTGTAGGCCTTCACCGGAAAATCTGCCAGCGTAGTAGCGTTAAATGAAAATAAAATTTCAAGATTTTGGAAATAGAAAAGAAAATTTCATACCTCAGTGCCTTTACTATCTTTTCCCAAAGATTTTACCCCCAGCCGATTCCAAACCCCTCCTGTTCCTGTAAACTGGGAGATGGCAGACCTTACGCCGGAAAAGCGCCGGTGGGGGAGAGGACGGAAAATGCCATCCCCCGCCGGGCTGCAACACAGAAAACAGGAGGACAACCACCATGAAACACAAAGCAAAGCGCGCCGCGTCCCTGGCCCTGGGCCTTGCCCTGGCCCTGCAGGTGGGCGCCGCCGCGTCCGCCCAGAGCCTTCCCACAGGAGGGTATGAGAACGGCGCCGCCGCCCTGAACCTGACCCAGATCGCCCGGTACAGCTCCGGACAATACAACGTGGACGGCGGGGTGATGGAGATCGTCGCCTACAACAGCGGCACCGGCTACGCCTACGCCATCAACGGCCAGAGCGGCAAGCTGGCGGCCATCCCCCTCTCCGGCCTTGCTGCCGGGGTCCATGTGGAGGAGCTGCCCGGCACGGACATCGACGTGAAGGCCCTGGTGGAGGCTGAGGACAGCGCCTTCCAGTACGGGGATATGACCTCGGTGGCCATCTCCCCCGATAACGCCACCCTGGCCGCCGCCCTTCAGGCGGAGGGCCACAACGACCCCGGCCGGGTGGCCCTGTTCACCTGCGGGGAGGACGGGAGCCTCACCTTACAGGGCCTGGTGGAGACCGGGGCCCAGCCCGACATGGTGACCTTTGCGGACAGCGCCACCGCCCTCACCGCCGACGAGGGGGAACCCCGGGAGGGCTACGGAGAGGGCACCGTGGACCCCAAGGGCACCGTCACGGTGGTGGACGTGGAAAAAGGGGAGAGCACCGTGGTGGACTTCTCCGCCTTTGACGCCCAGCGGGACGCCCTGGCAAAAGCCGGCGTGGTGCTAAAGAAGGACACCGCCCCCTCGGTGGATCTGGAGCCGGAGTACATCGCTGTGGCGGAGGGCAAAGCCTACGTAACTCTGCAAGAGAACAACGCCATTGCTGCCCTGGACATTGCCAGTAAGACCTTTGAGGGCGTGTACCCCCTTGGCTTCGAGGACTACGGCGAGACCCCCATCGACCTGGACAAGAAGGACGACGCCTACGCACCCAAGACCTATGAGGGCCTTTTGGGCATCCGCATGCCCGACGCCATCGCCGCCTATACCGTGGGCGGGGAGACCTACCTGGCCACCGCCAACGAGGGGGACGCCCGGGAGTGGGGCGACGAGGACGCCGGCACCTTCTACTTAAACGAGGAAGAGGTGGACTTCGGCGACGAGGGGGCTGCTTCTCCCGCCGGCACCATCACCGGGGAGTCCGGCCTGACGGGCAAGGTGGTGTTTTTCAAAAGCGGGGACTTCGACGGCCTGGACGGGACCAAGGACTACCTCTTCGGCGGCCGCACCTTTACCATCTTCCAGGTAACGGAGAATGGCCTTGCAGAAGTGTTCACCAGCGGCAGCGATTTTGAATCCCTCACCGCAAAGTACGTGCCCGACTACTACAACACCTCCAACGACAACGCCATGCTGGACGACCGCTCCGGCAAAAAGGGGCCGGAACCGGAGAGCGTCACCCTGGGTGCGGTAAACGGCAAGACCTACGCCTTTGTGGCCCTGGAGCGCACCGGCGGCATCATGGTCTATGACGTATCGAACCCCGAGAGAGCCGCCTTTGTCAACTGCATCAACACCCGGGACTTTGATGCGATTGTAGAGGGCTCGGAGCAGTACGAGGACGGGGAGCTGGACAAGTGGGTCACCGGCGGCGACGTGGCCCCGGAAGGGCTGCTGTTCCTGGATGGGGAGAAGAGCCCCAACGGGGAGCCCCTGCTGTTGGCCGCCTGCGAGGTCTCCGGCACCGTGGCCGTGTACCAGCTGGGGGACAAAGCCCTGACTGTCCTGCCCTTTGCCGATGTGGAAGAGGGCCGGTGGTACTTGGAGGCCGTGGGGTACGCCTATGAAAACAGCCTGATGGAGGGCACCAGCGGCACCACCTTTGCGCCGGAGACCAACCTGAGCCGGGCCATGGCTGCGCAGATCCTCTATAACCTGGAGGACCAGCCGGACGTTTCCGATGAAAACCTGGAGAACCCCTACACGGATGTGGACGGGGAGGCCTGGTACGCGGAGGCTGTGTGCTGGGCCAGGCTCCACAAGGTGGCGGAAGGCGACGGGGACGGGACGTTCCGCCCCGGCGACGAGATCAGCCGGGAAGAGTTCGCCCAGATGCTGTACAACTACGCCAAGTACAAGGACTGCGACTTGAGCGCTGAGGGCGACCTGAGCCGTTTCCCCGACGGCGATTCCGTGCAGGAGTGGGCCCTCCCCGCCATGGCCTGGGCCAACGGCAACGAACTCATCAACGGCCACGACGACGGCACCCTGGACCCCGCCGGGAATACCACCCGTGCCCAGGCCGCTGCCATCCTCATGCGGTTCGACCAGAACCTGGCGGAGAAATAAACCAAAGCGAAACTTACGGAAAAGGCCGGGAGAGATCCCGGTCTTTTTTCTATCTTTCCGACGGGCGCCCTCCGCTCCCTGTTTTCACAGTACTGAGGAAAGGGCCTGTCAAGGAGAGGTACCCCACTCCATCACGAAAGGTCTCTCCAGGGAAGATTTTACCTAAGTTTCACCCAGATTTATCCTGTTCTTTCTTTTTTTGTATGGGGAGTTCCGCTATTCTTAACTTGGAGAGGCATGACAAAACAGGCGGGGCCTTTTGCGACCCCGGTTTTGGAACAGTGCCTGCGTATTCTACCACCGGAAGGGTTTGGTAAAATGCATGAGGAAATGGGAATTTTGGAACAAGTAAACCTGGCAAAGGAGAGCGTGCAGGCGGCGGACCGGCTCATTGGGGACTACCTGCCCTTCGTCCGCTCGGAGACGGCGAAGTTCTTAAAGCGCCCGCCCCGGGAGGAGGACGATGAGCTGAGCATCGCCATGATCGCTTTCCACGAGGCCATTGGAGGTTACCAGCCCCGGCGGGGCTCTTTCCTAAAGTATGCCGCCCTGCTCATCCGCAGCAGGCTCATCGACTATGAGCGGAAAGAGCGGCGGCACCGGGGCCACCTGTCGTTGGACGCGCCCCAGGGGGAGGAGGAAGGCCTCAGCCTGGGGGACGTCCTTCCCCAGGAGGGGGATGACCAGGAGGAGGCCGCCCACCGCCTTGCCACCCGCCAGGAGATTGAGGAGCTCTCCCGGCAGATGGGGGAGTTTGGGGTAGGCCTCAGCGATGTGGCGGACAACTGCCCCAAGCAGGAGCGCACCATTTCCGCCTGCCGGAGGGCGGTAGAGTACGCCAAGGAAAACCCCTGGCTGCTGGACGAGCTGCTGGAGACTAAGCGGCTGCCCCTGGGGAAGCTCAGCGACGGCAGCGGGGTGGAGCGCAAGACCCTGGAGCGCCACCGAAAGTACCTGGTGGCACTGCTGCTCATCTACACCAATGGGTACGAGATCATCCGGGGCCACCTGGCCCAGGTCCTGAAAGGAGGGAAGGCGCGATGAGCTATCTTGTCATGGAGACGAAGCGGAGCTACGCCGTCCTTCTGGACCAGGAGGGCCGGTTCCTGAAAGCGGCCAACCTCCACTATCAGGTGGGGCAAACGGTGACAGACCCGGTGCTGCTGCGGGAAAAATCCGAGAAGGGCAGGCTCATCCTCCTGTTCGCCGGGGGCGGGGCGGCTCTGGCGGCTGTGGCCGCCTGCCTGGTATTCGCCGTGATTCTCCCCCTGTACCAGCAGGCCACCAGTGTGTACTCCTCCATCTATATGACCATCAACCCCCAGGTGCGCATGGAGCTGAACAAGGCCGGGGACGTAATCGGCCTGGCCCCAACCAACGGGGATGGGGAAACCCTGCTCCAGGGCTACGAGCTTTCTGAGGATGACCCCACAGACGTGGCCGATGACCTGTTGGACCGGGCCATTGCGCTGGGCTTTTTGGAGGAGGGCGGAACGGTGAACTTTTCCATCGACACCCCGGAGGAGGCTCTGTTCCAGGAATACGGCATGGAGCTGCGCCAGGAGGTGGAGGACCACCTGGAGGGGAAGCTCTCCGTGGTGGTGGAAGTGGTGCCCTACGTGGCGGAGGACGTGGAAGCCATGGCGCATCCCACCCCCAGTCCCACGCCTTCCCCCAGCCCCACACCGTCTCCGACCCCGTCGCCAACGCCCACACCCACCCCCAGCCCCACGGCGACGCCGGTTTCCACTCCGGTACCCACACCGGCGCCCACCCCGGTTCCCGCTCCCGTGTACACCGACACGGATTACGGCCCCGGCAGCGACAGCGTCACCGACTACTACGTGCCCCCGGCCCAGCCGGTACAGCCTTCCGGGGACTCCGGCTATGAGGGCGACTCCGGCTACGATGGGGGAGACAGCGGGTATGGCGATTCCGGCTATGATGAGTGATTTTTGAAAAATACTTCCTCCCCACCCCGTTTTTGGAACACGGCCCCCGTATTCTATGGGTGTAAGGCAAAAAGCCAAGCCAATCTATTTGCGAGAGGAGCAAACACCATGAAAAGAAGAAAGTTTTTTGCAGCGGCATCTTCCCTGGCTGTCCTGGCGGCAGCCCTTCTCACCGGCTGCGGAGACGCCCCCCAGGCCGGCAGTGTCCCGGCAGGGACCCTCACCCTCCGGGTGAACCCGGAAATCCAGATCGCCTATGACGAAGAAGGCAAGGTCCTCTCCCTCACCGGGGAGAACGGGGACGGCAAGGAGATCGTGGCGGCCTACCCCGACTACATCGGCAAGGACTGCCAGGTGGTGGTCCAGGAGCTGGTGGAGGAGATCCACGAGGCCGGCTACTTTGTGGAGGAGGTGGAAGGCGAAGGGCGGCGCATTGTCCTGGAACTGGAACCTGGCTCTAAAGAGCCCCGGGACGACTTTTTGGAGGACATGGGCCGCAGTGCGGAGGAAACGGTGAAGGAGCTGAAGCTTTCCTCCCAGGTGAATCTCACCGGCGAGAATGATGGGGATGACGATTCCAAGAAGGACACGGCCTCCAGCCTCACCAAGGACAAGAAGGCTGAAGCCACGCCCAAGCCTGAAAGCAAAGCGCAGACCGGGAGCTCCGCCTCCAAGGCCACCGACTACGGCGACACAGATTACGGCCCCAACAACGATGGCGTCACCGACTATGACGACACGGATTACGGCCCCAACAACGATGGCGTCACCGACTACGACGACACGGACTACGGCCCCAATGGCGATGGAGTGACGGATTACACCCCCACCCCAGCGCCCGCTCCGGCGGCCACCCCGGTCCCCGCCCCGGTGATCGTGGACACGGATTACGGCCCCGGCAGCGACGGGGACACCGACTACTACGTGCCTCCCGTGCAGCCCGTGTACCCCTCCGGGGACTCCGGATACCATGGGGATTCCGGCTATGACGGCGACTCCGGCTACGATGGAGGAGACAGCGGCTATGGCGATTCCGGTTACGACGACTGAGCCCAGGCTGCGCCATGAGGAGAAGCACCAGGTCAACCTGCGGGAGGACCTGGTGCTTTCCCAAAGGCTGGGGAAGCTGTTCCCCCGGGACCCCCACGCCGGGCCCGAGGGCGTCTACCGGGTGGTGAGCCTCTACTTCGACGACCCCTATGACACCGCCCTGCGCCAGAAGCTGGACGGGGTAAACCGCCGGGAGAAGTTCCGCCTGCGGTACTACGGGGAGGCGCCGGGCTTCCTCAAGCTGGAGAAGAAGTGGAAGGTAAACGGCTTGTGCGGCAAACGCGGCGCCAGGCTTACGGTGGAGGAGGGAAGGCGCCTCCTCTCTGGGGAGCGCACATTCCTTCTGGAGCGGGGAGAACCCCTGCTCCTGGAATTTGCCAGCAAGCTCTCCAAACTTTCCCCAAAAACGGTGGTGGCCTACCGGCGGGAGGCCTTCATCTTCGCCCCGGGGAACGTGCGCGTCACTCTGGACCGGGACATCCGCTCCGGCGGCCCGGAGAGTTTTTTCCGGCCGGAAGATCTGCTGCCCGCCCTGCCGGGGGTCACTGTGCTGGAAGTGAAATACAATGAATTCCTGCCGGAGATCGTTTCTCTGGCGGTGCAGACCCCCGACCGGCGGGCAGGGACCTGCTCCAAATACGCCCTGTGCCGCCGATTCGACTGACGAGTAAGGAGGATGACCATGCCCGTGACGTTCCAAGACATTTTTAAGACCAGCTTTCTGGAAAAAGCCGCTGCCGTCCCTCTGCTGGACATGGCCTTCGCCCTGGTGCTTTCCTTCCTGCTGGGGCTGTTTGTGTTCTTCATCTACAAGCAGTGCTACGCCGGGGTGATGTACTCCCCCAGCTTCGGGGTGACGCTGGTGGCCCTGTGCCTCATCACCACCCTGCTCATTTTAACGGTGGTGAGCAACATCGTCCTGTCGTTGGGCATGGTGGGGGCCTTGTCCATCGTCCGGTTCCGCACCGCCATCAAAGAGCCCATGGACATCGCTTTCCTGTTCTGGGCCATCGCCGCAGGGATTGTCCTGGCGGCGGGGCTGGTGTTTCTGGCGGTGGGGGGCAGCCTGTTCATCGGGGCGGTGCTCTACGCTTTCTCCAGGCGCAGGTCGCCGGATACCCCCTACATCCTCATGGTTCACTGCGACAGCGGCGAGGCGGAGAACCGGGCCAAAGAGCTCATCGCCTCCCAGGTGAAGCGGATGCAATTAAAGAGCAAGTCGGTGGAACAGGGCCTGGTGGAGCTCCACTGGGAGGTGCGCCTGAAAGAGGGGGACGCCGCCTTCTTAGACGAGCTGGAGCGCATGGAGGGCGTGGGCCGGGCGGTGCTGGTCTCCTACAACGGGGACTACATGGGGTGAGCCATGGTCACATCAAAGCATGGGGATAAGCTGTGCCTGGCGGGAGCGGCCCTGGCTGTGATTCTCTGCCTGCTACTGTGGGCAGGGGGGAATGCCGGGCTGCTCCTGCCGGCGGAGGAAAATCCTGGGTACGTTTCCCGGCTGTTTGACAAGGGAACGGTTCACATCATCGACCTGCAGGTGGAGGATTGGGAAGCCTTCCTGCAAAGCGCCCCGGAGGAGGCGTACATCCCCGCTACGGTGGAGATCGATGGGGAGGCCTTTCACCAGGTGGGGCTGCGGGCCAAGGGGAACAACTCCCTGCGGCTGACCGAAGAACACGGCCTTTCCCGCTACAGCCTGAAGCTGGAGTTCGACCACTACAGGGAGGGGGGCAGCTATCACGGCCTGGACAAGTTCTCCCTGGACGCCTCCTTCCAGGACAACAGCTACTTGAAAACCTACCTGGCCTATGACATCATGGACTTTCTGGGCGTGCCTGCGCCGCTGCGCAGTTTCGCATGGGTGACGGTGAACGGGGAGCCCTGGGGCCTGTTCTTGGCGGTGGAAGAGCCGGAGGAGTCCTTTGCCCGGCGGAATTTCGGCGTAAACCACGGCCAGCTCTATAAGCCCGATTACCGGCTCCTTTCCGACGAAAACCATGACGTGCACCTGCGCTACATCGACGATGACCCGGAGAGCTACCCGGGCATTTTCGGCAACGCCAAATTTTCTCCCGATGCGGCGGACAAGCGGCGGCTTATCCAGTCCCTGGAAGATCTGAACATCGGAGAAAACCTGGAATCGGCCGTAAACGTGGACGGTGCCCTGCGGTATTTTGTGGGCCAGGTGTTTTTGATGAACTGGGACAGTTACCTGGGCCACACCGGCCACAACTATTTCCTTTACGAGGAGGAGGGGCAGCTCTCCATCCTCCCCTGGGACTACAACCTGGCTTTTGGCACCTACGCCCTGGGCATGAGCGAGCCCATCCGGGACCCCAACGTCCTGATCAATTATCCCATCCTCACCCCCGCCCCCGGGGAGCATATGAAAAACCGCCCACTCTACCACAACCTGATGCAGGTGGAGGAATATTTCCAGCAGTACCAGGCGTACTTCGACTGGTTCCTGGAGGAATACGTGGAGAGCGGCCGGCTTTCCGCCGAACTTTGGGAAGCGGCGGTTCGGATCGCCCCCTATGTGCAGAAAGACCCCACCGCCTTCTGCTCCTATGAGGACCACCGGCTGGCGGTGGAGACCTTAGAGCAGGCCTGCCTGCTCCGAGGAGAGGCCGCCCGGGGTCAGTTGGAGGGCCGCTGCCCCGCCACCCTGGCCCAGCAGCTCCAGCGGCCGGAGGAGGGCGTGGACGCCTCCCACCTGGACCTGGGCGCATTGGGGGACTTTGCAGACCTCAAGCAAGGAATGCGGTAGAGAATCGGGTGCATTCCCGGCCCTTCCTTTTCCCATTTTTAACGCTGCCCACACGGGAACCTCCCAAAGCTCCTGTATACTGAAAGTGAGCCGGAGAGGGGGAATGGATGCATGGCCCTTCCGCAAGTTACAAAAGGCCAGCAAGAAAAAGCGGTGCGCGCTGTTGGGACAGAGACGCTTCTGTCCCCTAGGTGCGCGGCCGCTTTTTGTTTTCCCTCCGGCTCTACGTCATCGGAAAGGAAGTTGCCGACCATGAAAAAGACCTATGTGCTGGACACCAACGTGCTCATCCAGGCGCCCTACGCTCTGAAATGTTTTGAGGACAACCGGATTGTGCTGCCCCTGGCGGTGCTGGAGGAGTTGGACAGTCTCAAATCCACCGAGGGGGAGGCAGGCCGCAACGCCCGCCAGGCCATCCGCTACCTGGAAAGCCTGCGCCTTCGGGGCAACCTGCTGGAAGGGGTGGCCCTCTCCAACGGCGGCAGCCTGCGATTGGAAGTAAACTGCGTGGAGGTCCAGCTGCCCAAGGGGTTTCCCGACCACAAAAACGACAACCGTATCTTAAAGGTCTGTCTGGGGCTTGGGGAGAAAGAACGCCCTGTTATCCTGGTGACCAAGGACATCGTGGTACGGCTGAAAGCCCAGATGCTGGGCATCGAGGCCGAGGACTTCACCACAGAGCAGGCCCCTGTTACTGAGGAGCAGTACACCGGCCGGTGTGAGGTATACGTCAGTGAGAAGAAATTCGAGAACTTCAAAAAGAAGCCGATCTCTTCCGACGACCTGTACCAGGTTGACGAAAGCGGGGAGCGGCTGTCCGTGGCGCTGGTGCCCAATCAGTTTGTGATCTTACGGGCCGACCAATCCGTCAAAAAGACCCAGCTGGGACGGTTTGACGGCAAGCACGTGGTGCCCTTAAAATACCAGCGAAAAAAGCCCTACGGCGTCTCCCCTCGAAACGTGGGCCAGAAGTTTTTGCAGGAGGCACTGCTCACCGGGCCGGAGGAAGCTCCCTTGGTCATTGTCAAGGGCATGGCGGGCACAGCCAAGACTTTCTATACCCTGGCCGTGGGTCTGGACGCCATGCTGGAGCGGGAGGAGCCGGTGTACCGGCGCATCCTCATCAGCCGGCCCAACGCCCAGTTTGACGACGACATCGGGTTCCTGCCGGGGGACGAGGGGGAAAAGATCGCGCCCCTTCTTCGGCCCGTCATCGACAACCTGGAGCTCTTGGTGGACCAGGATGAGAAGGAGCGTTACGCCGATGAGCGCAGCCTCTCCGGGAAGATCGAGGAGCTGTTCGACCGGGGGTACATCGCGGCCCAGGCCTTAAACTTCATCCGGGGCCGTTCCGTCACCAAAACGTACCTTATCATCGACGAGGCCCAGAACCTGACCCCCAAGCAGGCCAAGGGCATCATCACCCGGGCAGGGCTGGGCACCAAAATCATCCTGCTGGGAGACCCCCAACAGATAGACAACCCCCTGCTGGATGAGCGCACCAACGGCCTCTCCTATGCCGCGGAGAAGATGAAGGGCAGCCCCCTCTGCTACCAGATCACCATGGCCCCGGAGGAATGCGAGCGTTCCGCCTTAGCCATGGATGCTGTGACCAGGATGTGAAGCCTCAGGCTCATTCCCCAAACTTCACACAGTCCTAACCTGGCCTTTTCCTTGGTGCGGTAGAAAGGCAGGCTTGTTTCTCTTAGAATAGGAGTGGAAGCTGGGGTATTATGCCCAACCCAAGGAGGACTATATGAGACTTCGGAAATTTGTGACATTGCTGCTGGTCCTTTTGACCACAGCGATGCTTTTCGCTGGCTGTGACAGTGCCAGGGACAGCGGCGCCGACGCCGTGCTGGGCAGCGGCGGAAAAATATTGAGGATCGTGTCCGGCTCGGAAAACCGGGAGCTGGAACCTATTTTAGAGGCCTTCGCCAAATCGGAAGGCGTGCGCATCGAGATGAGCTACCAGGGCTCCCTGGACATTATGCGGGCTCTGGAGGAGGACTCCTTTTCCTATGACGCCGTGTGGCCCGCCAGCTCCCTGTGGCTGGACGCGGCTGACACGCCCCTGAATCTCAAGCATGCCGAGTCCATCTCCATCACCCCGGTGGTGTTCGGCATCCGGCAGAGCCTGGCCCAGGAGCTGGGCCTTGTGGGAAAGGAGGTTTCGGTGGGGGATTTGCTGGAGCCCATCCGCAGCGGGGCGCTGAAATTCTGCATGACCAGCGCCACCCAGTCCAACTCCGGGGCCAGCGCCTACATCGGGTTCCTCTACGCCCTGCTGGGGAACCCGGAGGCTCTCACCGCAGAGGATTTGGAAAGCGAAGCTCTCCATGACCAAATGACCGAACTCCTCTCCGGGGTGGACCGTTCCTCTGGCAGCTCCGACTGGCTGAAAGATATGTTCCTCCAAGGGGACTTTGACGCCATGGTCAACTACGAGTGCTTGGTGATCCAGGCCAACCAGGAGCTGGAAGTCCAGGGCCGGGAGCCCCTGTATGTGGTGTATCCCACCGACGGCCTGACCATCGCCGACTCCCCCCTGGCCTATGTGGACCAGGGGGATGGGGAGAAGGAGGGGCTATTTCTGAAATTGCAGGAGTACCTGCTCTCTGACGAAATCCAGAGCGCCATCCAACGCACGGGGCGGCGGTCCAGCTACACCGGGGTGAATGAGGAAAACCGGGACGTGTTCCGAGAGGACTGGGGCCTGCAGCCGGACCGGGTGCTCTCCCCCATGAAGATGCCCGCCCAGGAGGTACTGTTCCAGGCCCTGGATCTGTACCAGACGGAATTCAAAAAGCCCTCCCTCAACGTCTACTGCCTGGACTACTCCGGCAGCATGGACGGGGAGGGGAACCAGCAGCTGGAAGAGGCTATGGAGCAGCTGCTCATCCAATCCAACGCCCAGGAACATTTCCTCCAGGCCTCCAGCCGGGAGGTGAACATCCTCATCCCCTTCAGCGGCGAGCCCATGGAAGTCTGCACCGCCCAGGGCAACGGGGCGGAGCTGGAAGCCCTGAACACTACTGTGCAGGATTTAGCGCCAGGTGGCGGCACCGATATGTACGCTGCCGCCCTCCGGGGGCTGGAGGAGCTGAAAAACTACGACCTGGCCCAGTACACCCCGGCCATCATCCTGCTGACAGACGGCCAGTCCGAGGGCTCCTTCCGGGAGTTTGCCGACGCCTACCAGGAGCAGGGGGCCCAGGTGCCGGTGTTTTCCATCATGTTCGGGGATGCGGACGAGAGCCAGCTGGAGGACCTGGCGGAGCTCACCAATGCGAGAGTTTTCGACGGCCGGGAGGACCTGGTGGGGGCCTTCCGCAGCGTAAAGGGGTATAACTGATGAGGGAATGGAAACGGGTGCTCTTTGCTGCCATCTCCGCGGCGGGGCTGTTTTTGCTGCTGTTCCTGGTGCTCAAGTGGCATCCCCTGGTGGGGCTGGCCCTGTCCGCGGGGCTCTATGGGGGCGTCTACCTGCTGCTGGCCCCCAAGGCCAAGGAGCAGACCTTGCGCATGACCTACGGTGTGGATGAAGAAGAATACCAGGCGGTTCTGGCGGAAGCCCGCAAAGACTTGGCTGTGCTGGCCCAGGCGGAGGAAATTATGGACAGCCCCCAGGATAGGGACCAGGTCCGCCGGTTGTGGACCACTGGCAGCAGCCTGGTAAGCTACCTGGAAAAGGAGCCGGGGAAGCTCCCCCAGGCTCGGCAGTTTTTCCTCTACTACCTGGACACCGCCGCCCACCTGCTGGAGCGGTACCAGGCCTTTCAGAAAGCGGGGGTGCGCTCGCCGGAGGTGGTGGACCTGCTACAGCGCACCGAGCAGGCCCTGCCCCTGCTCAACCAGGCCTTTGAAAAGCAGTACGACCAGTTGCTGGCCGGGGAGCTGATGGACACCCAGGTGGAGATCGACGTGCTGAAAGCGGCCTTGGGGCCGGAGCTTCTGCCAAAGGAGGGGACGAAATGAAAGCGAAGTGGATAGGCCTGCTGCTCCTCATCGTGGTGGCCCTGGGGGCCGTGGGCTATGTGTGGTTCTCCCAGTCCACCCAGGTGACGGAGATCACCGGCTATGTGGGGGGCGAGAAGATCGGCCTGCTGGAAGATGAACAGGTTCAGAAAATTCTGAAAGACAAATACCGCCTGTCCCTGGACTACAACCGGGCGGGCTCCATCGAGATGGTGACCACCCTGGACCGCACCGGCCAGGATTTCCTGTTCCCTTCCAACCAGACGGCTCTGGAGCTGTTCGAGCGGGAGGGCGGCTCCCCAGAAAAGAGCCAGATTGTCTTTAACACCCCCATCGTGCTGTACACCCATGCCGCGGTGGCGGAAGCCCTGACTGCCGAGGGTGTGTTCTCCCAGAGCGGCGGGGTGCTCACTGCGGATATGGAACAGCTGGTGGCGCTGATGGAGTCCGGCGCCCAGTGGAGCGACGTGGGCCTGCCGGAGCTGTACGGCAGCGTCACCGTGGGCACCACCGACCCGGCCAAGTCCAACTCCGGCAATATGTTCGCGGGGCTGTTGGCCAATGTGCTCTGCGGCGGCTCCGTGGGGGAGGAGGACCTGCCGGAATTGCTGCCCCGGCTCCAGGCTTTGTTCCAGAAGCTGGGGTACATGGAAAGCTCCTCCTCGGACCTGTTCGACCAGTTTTTGAAAACCGGCATGGGGGCAAAACCCCTCATCGCCGGGTACGAGAGCCAGCTGTTGGAGTTCGCCGTGCAGGAGCCGGAGACCTGGGAGCAGATCAAAGGGGACATCGTGCTGGTGTACCCTACCCCCACGGTGTGGTCCTCCCATGTGTTCATCGCCCTGGATGAGGCCGGGGCCCAGGGCATCGACGCCCTGCTGGACGAGGAGGTGCAGCGCCTGGCCTGGGAGAACCACGGCTTCCGCACCGGAGTGTACGACGCCCCCACGGACACCGCCCAATTCGGGGTGGAGGGTGTGGCGGAGGAGGTCATCCAGGTGGCCCCCATGCCCGGCGCCCCGGTGATGGAGGCCATCATCGCCGCCCTTTCGTAAGGAGGAACAATCTATGTGGAAGTGGAGCTTGCTGGCCCTGGGGCTGGGCCTGTTGTTTGCCGTCCTCGCCTGGTCGGGGCTGCGGCGGCGCAGTAGCTGGCGGGACGGGGAAAAGCTCTGGGGCCAGGTGGCAGGGGTCAGCGTCACCCCCGCCTGGAACGGCGCCGATTCCATGGACGGGGACCGCTCCCCCGCCAGGGTGATTTTGCATCTTTCCCTGGAAGGGCGGGAGGTCTCCCTGCAAAAGGATTTCCCCAAAGTGCTGGCCGCCCCTGCCCTGGGCCAGCGGGTGCGGGTGCTGTACCGCCGCTCCACCGGGGAGTGGGCCCTGTGGAAGGACATCCGCTCCTGGTGGGTGCTGTGGGCGATTTTGGCGGCGGTGGCTGTGGCAGTGTTTCTCCTCTTGCTGCTGGGCGGAAAAACCGTGGCGGCCCAGCTCTCCGACTACACCGTAGACCACCCCAACCCGGCAGGCAGCGGGCTGGCCCTGCTCGTGGGCTTTGGGGCCGGGGCAACGGGGGCGGCCCTTGCTTGGGGCCTGTTCCTGCCTGTGCTGCGGGACGCCTTCCGCCCCCTTGCCTGGGTTGCCCGCTCCCTATTGGGCCAGTGGGAGCCGCGCCAAGCCAAATTTGTGGGCTGGGTGCAGGAGTCCGACGGGGACGGCGGGGTCCGTTCCTACCCCTTGTTCTCCCTGGGGCAGGGCCAGGACTTTTTCCCGGCCGTCACCCGGCAAAAGCATTTCGCACCGGGGGACATTCTCACCGTTTACAAGAGCCCCAAGGGCCGGTTCTCCCTGGAGCCGGAACCTCTCGACTACCTGCTCCTTCCCCTCCACCTGCTGCCGGTTTTCTTTGTGGGGCTGTTCGTCCTCTGCCTTTTGGTGACGGCGGCCTTTCTGCTGGGGACGGGTGTTGCAGGGCTGGCAGCCTCCCTTTGACGGGGCTGTCGTTTGCCTCTAACCACTTTTTGCGGAGTTGATACCACATGGACCAGTTGATCATATATGGCAGCCAATACGGCACCACCCAGCGGTACGCAGAACGGTTTTCGGAGCTAACCCGCCTGCCCTGTATCCGTAGCGAGGCGGTGAAAGACCTCTCTTGCTATGGCCGGGTCATCCACTTCGGCGGCCTGTACGCCGGCGGGGTCAAGGGCCTGCGAAGGACCCTCCGAGCCCTGGGGGAGCACACTGGGCTGGTCATTGTCACCGTGGGGCTGGCGGATGTGACGGATGAGGAGAACCTCGCCAATATCCGGAACGCACTGAAGCGGCAGGTGCCCGGCCATCTCTTGGAGAAAACCCAGGTGTTCCACCTGCGGGGCGGCATCGATTACCGGAAGCTGAGTCTCAAGCACAAGGCCATGATGACGCTCCTCTATCACAGCGTAAAAAACCAGCCGGAAGAGCAGAAAACTGCGGAGACACGTGCCATGATCGAGACCTTCAACAAGGCGGTGGACTTTGTGGACTTCAGCGCACTGGAACCCATTGCGGGGGCGGTTCGCTAAACCGATGCTGGGGACGGGTTAGAAAGCGCCGGGAGTGAACCCGGCCTTTCTTTTTCCCATTTTTAACGCTGCCCACACGGGAACCTCCCAAAGCTCCTGTATACGGAAAGTGAGCTGGAGAGGGGGAATGGATGCATGGCCCTTCCGAAACTTACAAAAGGCCAGCAAGAAAAAGCGGTGCGCGCTGTTGGGGAGAGACGCTTCTGTCCCCCAAGTGTGCGGCCGCTTTTTTGTTTCCCTTCCGGCCCTACGCCATCCGGAAAGGATGTTGCCGACCATGAAAAGACCTATGTGCTCATCCAGGCTCCCTACACAGTGATTTATGCGGTGATATTCCCATACGTTTGGCCGCCCACAAAGTGGCAACAATCTGCCCATGCCCCGCCGATGACAGGAGAAGGAAAACATGGTATCCTGGTAGTGTGAAAACTTGGGCCAAGACCCCAAAGGAGGATACCAGCTATGAAATACTGCCCGTTTTGCGGTGCTGAGCTTCTGCCCGGCGCCCTTTCTTTTTGCCCGGAGTGTGGGGAAGCCCTGCCTGCGTACCAGACCAATGTCCAAGAGCCGGCTGCTCCCACCCAAGAGAAGCGCCGGAAGCGAAGCCAGAAATCCCAGGCCGCTCCCGAAGTAGATCCCAACTACGACGGCTATTATGACGATGTGGAACCCATAGACACCGACCGGGAGCGGGAGGGGATGGACACCCACCTCATGGGGAAAGTGGCATTGGTCTGCCTGGGGGTGGCCCTGGTAATTGGCGGATGTGTGGCGGCTCTTTTTCTACTGTGAGTGTTGTAAAATTCGGATCTCCGCCGTGTAATAGGAATAGACGTCAAATCAGAGGAGGTAGGAAAGATGAAATACATCGCAAAAGGCCTGGTGGAACAGGGCTCCACCGAGCATATCCTGAAGATCCAGCGGGGCGGCCACACCTTCCAGCTGACGGGGATCCAGGCGGGGCTGTGGTTCAACGGCCGGTTCGGCTTTGCCAAGGCAGAGGAGAATAACCACTGGCATCGGAAGGAGCTGCGGCATCTCCAGCGGATGGGCCTGGCAGAAGTGACGGAAGACAGTTCCGCCGGGGAGTACCGGGCCTTGACCCAGTGCGTCCTTATCCCCGCAAAATCTGGCAAGCTGCGGCTCCCTCTGAACAAGCAGGAAGCCCAGACGCTCCAATGGCTGCGGGAAGCGGGGCTGCGTCTCACCATGGCAGAGTTGGTCTCCCTGGAGGAACACGGGGTAAAACCTGTGCCGGAACTCCTGGGGGAGGAAAACAGCCAGACGCTGACGGAGACCATCTACACCCAGGAGACCATCCAGGATACTATTCTGGAGGCCCAGATGGAGCACGCCTTCTGCCGGGATCGCGTGGTAAAAGCGGTACTGGGGCTGCTGAAGAAGAGGAGGGTGTTGGTGCTGTGAGGGATCGTATGTGGCTGTTGATCCGCAAACTCCCTCCCCCCCTGTGAAAACAGGCCCTCCTCCGGTTTGCCGGAGCGGGGGCCTGTTTTGTTTTGCTGATCGTGACGGCGCTGGTCTACTGTGACCCTGCGCTTTGCTGGCCATTTCTGCTGTGCGGCGCTGTCTGCGCCGGCTTGGGTGTTCTCCTGGTCCGGCGCATCGCACAGGGGAGGTTTGTGGTGTTGGAAGGCACCGTCCAAAAAGTGGGGAAGACCCTGTTCCGCAGCCGCCCAAAGGCTGTCATCGCAGCCCGTGACGGCCGGTTGGTGAAAGTCTACCTCCGGGGCCGGCGCTGGGGCCTATCGGAAGGGGTCAGGCTTTGCCTCTATGCGGCGGACAACACCCCAGTCTACGAGCAAGACGGCGTCCTGGTGCTGGGCGGGTATTTAGTGGGGGAGCAAATCGGGCAGGAATAAGACAGAAGTATTATGGTGGAGCAGCTTTTTTGTGCAAATCATGGGAACGATTCCTGATGCGATACTCAAAACTAACATAAGAGATGAGGGCTGAAAAGTGAAACCCGCAAACAGGATTTATGTTATTTATTATGTTAGAAGAAGATTTGGCAAGTGACCAAATCTCGATCAAGGAATATATGGACCCGTTTACGGGTAGCAAGAGAAAGTAGGCAAAAGAAAACAGCCGCTTTTAGCGGCTGCCTGTAGTAGTGATGCGATGACAAACCCTCAGTACCCCTTCCAGGGAGTCAGCAAGTACTGACCCCTCTGGGGTCTGAGCAAACCACTAGTTTACTAGTGGTTTTGATTTTTTATATGGGGGAATGCAATGTGAGAAGATTTCGCTGGGCGCTGTTACCAGCAGCCCTGTGCCTGGGTGTGTGGGTGCTGCTCTGGTTTGTGCTGTTTTTGGGCTATGTCCCTTCGGCCTCCATGGAGCCCACCATTCCGGCAGGAAGTGTGATTTTAGGGAGCCGGATCTTCGGGGAACTGGAGCGGGATGATGTGGTCATCTTCCGCCACGAGGGAAAGACCCTGGTGAAGCGCATCGCAGCGGGGGAGGGGGACAGAGTTTACTTGGACGACGAGAGCGGCAGCATCTCGGTGAATGAACCGCTGCCCGGCGCCAGCTGTGTCTTGACTGTGCCGAAGGGCTGCTTCTTTGTGGTGGGGGATAACCGGGAGGCGTCAGCGGACAGTAGGAAATGGCTTTTGCCGTTCTTGGAGGAGAAAGAGATTTTGGCCGTTATTTTGCCTTCTTATTCCGCCGGGCCCGCTCCTCCGGAAAGGAGATGATGTTCTCCGGACTAGGCTGCGCAGCCTCTCCCAGGGGTTTCCGGCAGGCGATGGCCCGCACCGCCAGTACCAACACAAGCCCTGCCGAGAACCCGACGAAGTCCAGCCACACGTCCTGGAGCTGGGAGCCCCGGTTTGTAAAGATCTGGATGGTCTCGTCGATGGCGGCCACAAAGAACCCGCCGCAGAAGAGATGCGCTGCCGGGTGGAAGCTCACCTTCCGGAACAGGGCCAGCAGGCCGGCGGACAGCCCGCCCAGGCAGGCGAATTCCGTGAAGTGGGCCAGTTTGCGCACAAAATGCACCAGCTGTTCCTGGTTGGGGAACAGATCTTTTAAAAAGCCGGGCAGAAAACCCAGCACCCCTACGCTCAAGTCGTGGGACTCGGCCTTGCTCACCAGGGAGTTGCCCCAGATAAACCCCAGGTTGCACAGCAGGAGCAACGTCAGGATGAGGGCGGCGGTTTTGCGTTTCGTGGTCATGGGTGTCCTTCTCTCATTTCGATTCTGAGGCTATTATACCACAAGTCAAAGGGGAAGGGGCGGGAATTTTCTGAAAAGAATCTTAACAAAAGATAACGGCGGCCTTTCCAGGAAGGGCCGCCCTGTAAGGGAGGGCCCTGTCCGAAAGCCCCTTGACAGAAGCCGTTTGTTTGCCGGATAATAGGAAAAACGGAAAGGGGAGCTCGCTATGGCCGCCGCCAAACCACCCAAACCGGAGAAACACACTGCCTTTTGCTACTCTTTTACCCCCAGGGAGATGTGGTACTTCCTCTTTGGCAAAAAGATCTGCCCCCGCTGCGGAGGCGTCCTGTGCAGGGAAAAGGGCTATGTGACCCTCCACGGGGAGATGCCTCACTCCCGCGATAAGCCCAACCGGATCGACGCCAGCCGGGTGAAATGCTACCGGTATCGCTACGCCTGCGATGCCTGCGGCGCCGTCTTTCCCCTGGGGGAGCTGGCCGGGGGCGGAAGGTAGGTCCGTGCCGGAGCAGGCCGTAAAAGGCCTGCTCCATTTTTACGCCTTCATCTCCACAAACCACCGGCCGGAGGCCTCGTACAGGCAGGTTTCCCTGCCCTTGATTTTCACCAGGTATCTCCTCGCCACTTCCCCGGTGGTGGGGGCCTTGCCCCGGGAGGCCTCCCGGCTGTCCTCCACGTCGTACACTTGGCCTGTGGCCAGCACGATTTTCTGGGGCCGCACGCCCCCGTCGATGTAGTGGGTGGCCACCACTTCCACATATTGTTTCCGGCGGCAGGTGCTTATCATGTGGACACAGCTCCTCTCGAATGCGAATATACGTTCGATAATCTGAAACCATTATAGAACATTCATTCGATTTTCGCAACCCCCAATTTTTGGATCAAAGCACCATTGTATCCCCAGGGCGTCTGTGATAAGATGAGAGAAAAGAAAGGGGGCGCTCCATGGAACCGAAAAGCTATCTCGCCATCGACTTGAATAATGCCGAGAAATAGAAAAAGCCGAAACAGCAAAGAAAAGCAAGTAAAATGCGGTGGGAATCAAAAAAACTCGGCATTACCTGCTATACTTGTAACAACTAAATATAGCAG